>JBJXGR010000142.1:0-46042 GCA_046160045.1 Bryobacteraceae bacterium | reverse complement strand
CAGCGTGCCGTCCTTCGACTCTACCACCAACTCCACCACGCGATCCGGCTCGAGCCCGGGAACGCCTGTCAGCCGCGGAGATCTCCAGGTTTGGCCCCGATCGGAACTGAACCAGATCCAGATTCCGGAAGGCTGGTCCTCATGGTAGTGAGAGTAGTCGTCGTGGTCGCAGATGATCGCCTGCCGGCCGTCCGACAGCAGGCTAAGACGGGGCGTCACCCAGCGTTCTTCGCCTTTCCGCCGGTCGGCCTCGGCAATGACGCGGGGGTTTCCCCAGGTTTTGGCATGCCGTCCGGCGACGCCTTCCAGGGTCCGCATGCGGTTGCAACGTGGCCGGCGTTCGGCCTTGGGCGGCTGTGGGAGAGCCGATCCAGGGGACACAATGTGCGCCGCTCCGGCCACTGACAGCGACTTCCCCAGCTAGGCTCGGCGGTTCAGCGGAATCATGTCCCCAATATCCAGCACACCTCCACCCCTCTGTTTTGGAGAATTCCGGAAACCAGAACCCCGTTCCAAGGACTATGAGATACAGAAGGCAGACTCAGTGGCGATGCGACCTATCGTGGAGATTTGCACTGAGAAAGGTTTGGCGTCTTGCGTGCAAGCGGTTCCTGCGGGTTCCCAACCCTTATCCATCTACGGAGATGATTGTTTCAACTCACGCCGGGGGCGTGAAGGACCCGCAGGAGAATCTGGTCGGCGCTGCACTGGCGGAATCCGCAGGCGCCGGGCCGTTGGAGGCTGGGTGAAATCACCCATGGGTGCAGCGAAGTCGTTGAACCAAGTCGTCCGGAGTCATGCTGGCAGACGACGGCGGAACGTCTTGTGTATTCCATGCCAGAACCACCACCGAGAGAGGGGTATTAGGAAATGCGTACGCTGATTGGCTTGGCAGTCATTCTTATCGTCGTCCTTTGCCTTGCGCCCAACGCCTTCGCGCAGGCGCAGGACGGCAACATTGTCGGCACGGTGCTGGATGCGAGTGGCGCCTCGGTTCCCAGCGCCGACATCGAGCTCGAGCACGTGGCCGCGGGTGTTAAGACCAGAACCAAAACGGACTCAGCCGGGCAATACCGGTTTCACAATGTGCGCGTGGGTGATTACAAGATCACGGCCGCGGCGGCGGGCTTTACCACCACGGCGCTGGCAAATTTCCGCGTGGAGCTGAACACAACGAAAACAGCAAACATCACCCTGGCGCTCGGGGCGGTTTCGGCGACCGTGGACGTGATCGCGGCAGCCGCGGCGATCGACACGACCACGGCGAGCGTGACGCAAACATTCGAGGCGCGGGCGGCGCTTGAACTGCCATCCGGCGGCGGTCCCGGCGGGATGGGCGTCCTCAATCTGAGCCTGCTCAGCGCCGGCGTGTCCTCCATGGGCGGCGTGGGCTACGGTACGGGACCCTCGATCGGCGGACAACGTCCCACGAACAACAACTTCATGATCGAGGGCATCGACAATAACTTCAAGTCGATCACGGGGCCGGTAGTCCGCCCGTCCAACGAAGCGGTCGCGCAGTTCACCCTCCAGCAGAACCAGTTTTCACCCGAGTTCGGCCATTCGACGGGCGGGCAGTTCAACACGGTGATCAAAGCCGGCGGCAACGAATTTCACGGCTCGCTGTATGAGTATTTTCAGAATCGGAACCTGAATGCCGTTGACGAACAGTATGCGCGCCAGGGGATTCGCAGGCATCCCCGGCTCGACCAGAACCGCTTCGGGGGAACGTTCGGCGGCCCGGTCATGAAGAACAAGTGGTTCTTCTTCGGGAACCTCGAGTATATGCCGATCGGCCAGGCGGGTTCGGTGGGTCAGGCCCGTTATGCCCCAACGGCGGAAGGACTGCAATTGCTCGACGGCGTCCAGGGTGTTCGCAGGGCCAATCTCGATTTCTTCAAGCGGTGGGTTCCGGTGCCGCCAGCGGCCGATCCCAGGGGGACGGCGACCACCGTACAGGGGGTCCGAATTCCGCTCGGCATTATCCAGGAAGTCGCGCCCTCCTACGAGAACCGCAAGAACTGGCTGGTGTCGAGCGACTACAACTTCTCGGACCGGTCGCAGCTCCGGGCGCGGTACGTGAACTATGCCATCGATCAGATCGATACGACCGCCCACCTCGGAACGTTCTTTGAACCATCGCCAAGCCGGAACCATCTGGCTTCACTAAGCCACTTCTACACGTTTACGCCAAGCCTGACCAACGAGCTTCGCCTCGGGTTCTTGCGCGAGCTAAATCAGTTTCCGGTGACCGACCGCCCGACCTTGCAAGGGCTCGACTCGTTCCCGAATTTTGCCTTCGATGACCTTTCCATCAGCGTCGGTCCGAACCAGAACTCGCCCCAAGGCCGGACCGTCAACACCATCCAGGCGGCGGACAACGTGACGTGGGTCAAGAGCGGCCATACGCTGAAGTTCGGCTACGACGTGCGCAAGCAGAACAGCGTGAGCTTTTTCGTTCAGCGGAACCGCGGTGAATACCGCTACAACAATCTCGAGCGTTACCTGCTGGATATCACACCCACCTTCGCCCAGCGCAGCGTGGGCGGCTTCCCGTTTGTGGGGAACATGCTTTCTCACTACACCTTCATCAACGACGACTGGCGCATCCGGCGGAACGTGACCCTGAATCTCGGCCTGCGTTACGAGTACGTCGGCGTTCCGTACGGATCCAAGGAACAGCGCCGGAACGCCATCGCCAGCGTCCCTGGGGTGATCGAATTCCGCGAGCCCGAATCGACTACGAAGGACTTCGCGCCCCGGCTCGGCATCGCCTGGTCGCCGGGTACCTCGGGCCGGACCTCCATCCGCAGCGGTATCGGCATGGGCTACGACCAGGTTTACCAGAATCTGGGCACCAACTCTCTGCCGCCGCAGTTCTTCACCACCATCAATGCTCACGAAGAACGGCCGAATCAGCCGAACTTTCTTGCCTCCGGCGGTATCAACGGCATCCCGCGCCCGATTACCGATCCGGCACGCGCCCGCGCGCTGACCTCCTCATTCGTGCCGACCCGGCAGTTGCGACCCTACTCAATTCAGTGGAATCTTGGAATCCAGCGGGTCCTGTGGGACGATTACACGGTGGAAGTCCGCTATCTCGGCTCTCGCGGTGTCCACTTGCCCTTCCAGACCCAGCTCAACCGGCAGGCGCTGGTGACCCCCTCGCGAAGCCTCCCCACCTTCCTGCAACGGCCTTCCCAGCCGGACCTTGACGCCCTGACGCTGACGCTGCCCGAGCTAACCGCCAACTACAACACAGCGGGCATTACCGTCCCGGCCTTCCGCGACGGCGGGCTCCTCACAGGCATTACCTCCTTCATGCCCATCGGCAACTCGGTTTATCATGGCCTGGCGACGCAGGTGAACAAGCGCTTCTCCAATAATCTCCTGTTCCAGGGCGCCTATACGTGGAGTCACAACATCGACGATTCGACGGCGGCGCTGTTCAGCACGAACATCACGCCGCGCCGTCCGCAGGACTTCCAGAATGTGCGCTATGAGCGGTCCAACTCAGCCCTCGACCACCGCCACCGGTTCACGTTTGCCTGGGTGTACGATACGCCCTGGCTGCGCACCCACGACCGGTGGCTTGTTCGCAACGTGATCGGCAATTTCACGGTTTCCGGAACGTACATGGCCGAGTCGGGATCCTGGGCGACCGCCCAGAGCCAGATTGACTCCAACCTGAACGGAGACGCGGCGACGGACCGGGCGGTAATCAACCCCGGGGGCGACCCGAAGCTCGGCTCGGCGGTGACCGCGCTGCGCAACTCCCGGAACGAGATTGTCGGCTATCTGGCGAACAACCCCAACGCCCGATATATCGTGGCCGGCCAGGGCGTTTTCCCCAATGCGGGCCGGAACACCTGGTCGCTGCCCGGCATCAACAACTGGAACATCTCGGTGATGAAGAAATTCAACGTCACCGAGAGGAAGCGCGTGGATTTCCGCCTCTCGATGTACAACGCTTTCAACCATGCACAGTACGTTCCCGGCTATCCGGATGCGGTCGACCGCCGCTCGCGGACTTCCGCCTCGGCCTATCTGAATCCCGGACTGCCGCAGTTCCAGGATGCCGAAACGGCATTCGGGAGCAACTCGCGGTTCGTCGAACTCGTACTTCGGTTCGAATTCTGAGAGTGGACACCGGCCCCGAAACGACAAACGGAATGTGTCGCCGGGTTTCTGTGCCACCCCGCTGTGCCCTGTGGGCCGACGTACGGAGTTCCGAGCTATTGTCGGAGGGCTGATTTCAGTTGTGGCACTGACGATTGGGTAAGCTTCCGTCATCAGCCTCGATCTTAGAGCGTTCCCTTGTCCGTTGGTGGCGAACGACGCTTGCCCCCGGCGAACATCATCTCAGGTGTGGCTACGCCCGGGATTTCATCGTTGAGAGTTTTACGCCGATTGGTCGAGTTGTTTTCGCGAAAAAACTCGCAACAATCCGGCGGAACGTGGTGTATACTCTCTCAAACCCGGGGTGAACTCGGGATCTTTGTTCTCAGGGATGGAGGTTTGCATGCGTCTACGCAACGGGGCTCGGACTTGGCGTTTCGAAGAGTTGGCCGCTGCTGTGCTTCTGACCAGCCTGATTCTGACCACAATACCAAACATCTATGCCCAGACCGGACAGGGTGCTCTCACCGGGCTGGTTTCGGACTCGACCGGCGCGATCTTGCCAGGCGTGAACATTGCGGCGGTGAACCAGGAGACGAACTTCACCTACTCGGTCGCCAGTAACGAAGAGGGAATCTATCGTATGCCCTACGTGAATCCGGGCATGTACCGGGTCACGTTTTCGAGGCCTGGCTTCAAGGGCCTGGTGCGATCGAGCATTCAGGTGAGATCGACCGAGATCGCCCGTTTGGACGTGGCGATGGAGATCGGCGACGTCGTCGAACGAGTGGAGGTTTCGGCCGGGGCGGCCCTGCTGGAGACGGAGCGGGCAACCACAGGGCACCTGGTAACCAGCGAACAACTCAACACGCTGCCGACTCCGCAGATGAAGATCGAGAGTATGCTGTTCTTCGTCTCCGGGGTCACCAGCCAGTCGAGCAATGCGCACGCCGTGGGTGGCCGGACGCGCGCCTTTCAAATGACGAATGACGGGGTACTGGGGACGACGCCGGGCACCGGACAGATCGCCACGGCGCGCAACATCTCGACCTCGCCGCACAACATGGAAGAAGTCAAGGTGCTGACCACGGCGCTGCCGGCGGAGTACGGACACTCCGGCGGGGGCGTGATGAGCATTGCGTACAAGAGCGGGACCAACCGGCTGCACGGCCTGTTGGAGGAACGCTACGTTCACAAGAAGATGATCCATCGGGCCTGGCAGGATTCGCGAGTGGCGCCCGGAGATCTGGCGTTCCACCTGATGTCGGCCTCGATCAGCGGCCCGATCATCCGCAACAAGACGTTCTTTCTGTGGGGCTTCTGGCGGCATCACGAGAAGTCGACCAACCAGGGCGAGACCACGGTGCCGAGTCCGGAGATGATCGCCGGCAATTTCAGCTTTCCGCAGCAGATCGCGGCCGGGGGACGCGTGGACCCGATCTACGACCCCGATTCCCTGGTGCAATTGCCCAACGGAAGCTACTCTCGAACCCCGTTCTCCGGCAACATCATGCCGCAGAGCCGTTTTGATCCTGTGGCCAAGAACTTCCTGGCGCTGAACCCGTTTTCCGCTCCGAACGACTTCAACAAGCAGACTTTTTACAACAGCCAAGGGCCGCAGAGCAATCTGTACTTCAACATCCCGTACCGGTCGTTCCGCACGGCGTTTGACACGAAGATCGACCATCAGTTCAGCGATTCGCACAAGATCTTCGGGCGCTGGTCGTACGCGCGCCACCGGTCGGGCGGATACCAGGCGCCGCCTTCGCAGCACTATCTCGACTACAGCTTCCCGCTGCCCATCGACCAGAACCAACTGGCGATCTCGGACTCGTACACGATCAGCCCGACGATGGTGAACGAGATCCGCTTTGGGGCGAACCGGAGGTACTACCGGCGGTTCCCGGAGACTCTGAACCAGGGGTGGGGCAAGAAGTTGGGAATTCCGAACGTGTCGGATCGGACGTTTCCGTCGTTCCTGACGGCAACGGGCGCCATGATGTACTTTCAATACCCGGAAGGCGGCAATTACGAAGTCAACGAGAATTTCAGCTTCCAGGAGAACCTGACGTTCATCCGGGGCAAACACACGTTCAAGACGGGCTGGGAGTTGATGAGGACACGGCTTAACGTATCCGTACCCGCCCAGCCCTCGGGCCGGTACAGCATGGCCGGAACGGAGTTCCCGTTTACGCCGAACACAGGCCATCCGTTCGCCAGCCTGTTGCTGGGAACGGTTGGGGCCGCGCAGTTCACTTCCGATCTGGCGACCTGGTTGCCGAGGTGGTGGAGCAATGCGGCCTACTTCCAAACCGATTGGAAGGTCACGCCGAAGCTGACGCTGAATCTCGGCGTCCGCTGGCAGCACGAGACGCCGTACACCACCAAGTACGGCCAGCAGAGCCAGTTCGATCCGAACGCGATCGATGAGCTGACGGGACGCAAGGGAGCGCTGCTGCATCCAAAGGGCGCGCTGGCCAAGAACGACTGGAACAACTTCCAGCCCCGGCTGGGAATGGCCTACTCGTTTCGGAACAAGTGGGTGCTCCGCAGCGGATTCTCCATGAACACGCTCGACCTGTTCACCAATGGCACGCTCGAGAACTTCGACGAATACTTTGCGACCGCGAATGTCCAACCGGTGGCGGGCAATCCCGCGCACGTGTTCAAGTTGTCGCAGGGGCCGCCATCGACGAACCTAAACGTGCGGCCGGACGGCTCCGCGCCGTACGTGGGGTTGAACTACAGCCAGCGCACGGCGTCCTATTACGACCCGAACATGCGGAACCCGTACATCATGAACTGGAACGTCGGGGTGCAGCGGCAGCTCGGGGGAAACTTCCTGGTCGAACTGAGCTATCAGGGCTCGGCGGGCGTAGGGCTGCTGAACTACTGGGACATCAACCAGATTCCTCTGAACATCTCGAGCGACCCGGTGCAGTTGGAGGCGATCCGCCGGGCCGCACCGAACTTCGTCCCGTACACCCAGTTCGGGCAGATCCGCCATTACAGCAACTACGGGCACAGCAGCTACCACGGGGCCACGCTCAAAGTGGAAAAGCGGGTGTCGAACGGACTGTCGTTCACGTCGTTCTACACGTGGAGCAAGTCGATCGACCAGGACAGCGACGATTCGGTGGCGGGCGGAGTAACGTTCTACAACCGAAGCCTGGAAAAGGCGCGCTCGGACTACGATGTCCGGCACCGATGGGTGAGCTACTGGACGTGGGAGTTGCCGATGGGGAAAGGACGGCGCTTCCTGAGCGACCGCTCGGTAGCGAGCCACATCCTGGGCAACTGGGAATTGAACGGCATCAATACGATCGAGTCGGGTGCGCCGTTCGGGTTCACTCACAATGGCAATCTGGCGGGCGCGGCTGCCGCCAACGTATACCTGCCCGGCACACTGCGGCCGGATATGGCTCCTGGAAAGACCTACTCCGACATCAAGGTGGACTGGGACCGGCACGGCGAATGCCGCTTCATTACGGCGTGCATCGCGCCGTGGGCGGACATCAACGCGTTCGCGATTCCGCGGTCGTTCACGCCGGGGCAGGCCGGCCGGAACATCATTAACGGCCCAGGCCTGGTGTGGCAGCAGTTGTCGCTGGTGAGGGTGATTCCATTTCGGGAGCGCATCAAGGGGACGCTGCGGTTCGACATCAACCAGCCCTTCAAGTTCCCGTTTTTTTCCGCGCCGCTGGCCGTCGTGGATTTCCGTAATCCGCAGAACTTCGGCAAGATCCGGTCGACGATCGGAGGGTTTTCCGGCCAGGGCGCGCGTACGTATTTGCACGCGATTTTCCGGATCGAGTTCTGAGCGAGAGCGGGGCAGTAAAGCCCAACTGCTAGCCCGCCCCATCTTGATCGGATCTGTGACGAGAAGTGGCCTGGGAGGGGACGAGCCGTCCGGTCACACGGCCGGTTCGGCAACTCCACTGCGAGCGGAGCGCAGGGCGGCGTCGATGAGGGCGACGGTCGCCGCCCCAACTCTGGCGGACGAGAGGTTCTCTACCGGCTTGCCTTGAATCAGGTCCACGAAGCGCCGCAGCGGCGCGACGCACGAGTAACCCCCGGGCGGATGAGTCACCTCGGCGCGGACGACGGCCCCGTCGTGGCAGCGCACCTCCATCCTTGGCCGCTCGACATCGACCAGAAGCATTCCCTTGGTTCCATAGAGTCGAACGTCCACCTGGTAGGCCGAGCCCACCGGCATGGTGGCGGCGCCGCCGATCGTCCCAGTCGCGCCGTTGCGGAACCGGCAGGCAATGGCGTTGAACAGGTCCGCTCCGGTCGACGACAATCCGGTGATGCCGAAGACGCTCTCCGGCTCCAGTCCGCTCAACAGGAACAGCAGGCCCAGCGCGTGCGTCAACTGCCCGTGCGCCCAGCCGCCGCCGTGAGCGGGATTTGCCCAGGTGCCCAATTCCGGGCGAACGAGCGATTCGGCGCCCACCCAGGACTCCTGGCCGCTAAACAGTTCGCGCAAAGCGCTGGCCATATGACAGTGAACGTGTTGGATCTCTCCGATCAGGCCTGCCCGCACGGAGCGGAGTGCCTGCTCGGCCATCTCGGAATAGCTCCAGCCGTAGGGGATCAGAAAGTGGCGCGCCTGGGTCTCCGCCAGATCCCGCAACTCGCGCGCCTCGCCGGCATCGAGCGTCATTGGCTTCTCGCAAACTACATGAAGCCCCCGTTCGAGCGCAGCTTTGGCGTGCTCGTAGTGCAGATGGTGGGGAGAGCAGACGATCACTCCATCCAGACCGGGCAGGGACAGAAGCTCGCGATAGTCCTCGGTTCCGAACGGAATCTGAAAATGATCCTGAAATCGTCGAAGCTCGTCCCGCCCCAGGCGGCAGATCGCCGATACCTCTACGTCGTCGAAGCTCTTCAGGGCTGGAATGTGATTCTCCACTGCCCACCATCCCGCTCCAATCACGCCGATTCTGACTGTGGCCATTGCACTCTCCGGTTTCGCGGCACTTCCACGTGCCCTTCAGAACATCCGATCATAACGCCTCCTCCGGCGCGTCACCATCACGGGATCAACGACGGTACCGCCGCCGATGGCGGCGAGTTATCCTGAAAGGTCATGATGTGTCGTTCGACGGGACGGCTTGTCGCGGCCACTGCCATACTCGCACTGCTGGCCGCCACAGCCGAAGCCAAGAAAAAGAAAAAAGGGAAAGATGGCGAGGAAGAGGAGATCACGCAGACGCTTGAGGTGATTCCGGATCCGCCGGCAGCCATCAGCGTCGATACCCGGCGCCTGTCGTTTTACGTAACGCCGCTCAGCGCGAAAGGCCTGCTCTCCCAGCAGACGCGCGAGGCGGTCAAGAACCTGCTGCGCCAGGTCCACGGCGCACACGTGGTGAGAATCAGGGGTTTCGTAGCCGGCAGCGGCGATCTGCGCCGCGTTCAGTCGATTGTCGCCGAGATGTTCGCCGAGCGCCGGCTTCCTTTGCCGGTGCTGTCGGTGATTCAGGTGGGAGCGCTCGCCGCCGTCGGGGCGCAGGTGGTGCTGGAGGCCACGGCGCTCGAGAAGAAGGAAGTGAACCCGAACGGGCTGGCATGGATTTCCGGCCAGGGCCAGACCGACAAGAATCCCCTCGCCAATGTCATGCCGATGGCTCAGGCTTCGGTGGAGAATCTGAAGAAAGCCGTGGATGCGATCGGCGTCGAGCGTTCCGGCGTTCTGAGGGTCACCTGTTTTCTGAGCGGGCTGGATACGGCATCGGGTGTTCCAGGGCTGGTTGCGTCGACATTTCCGGGCACCGTCTTCCTGCACGTACAGGTACAGCGCGCATCGTATGTGGGCGTGGCGGAATGCGAAGCGGTCGCGCGGCTCAGCAAGCCGGGAAGCAGCCCGGTCGAGATGATCAATCCGGAGGCACTGCCAAAGTCCCCGAATTTCACGCAGATCGCCGCGGTCTCTGCCCCAAAAGTAATTCTGAGCGGAGCGCAGATGCAGTTTGGGTATCAGGACTCCGACGCGAGGCTGGCGTTCCAGCGGTTGACGAAAGTTCTGGATGCGGCGGGCACCTCCGTCAAGCACGTCGTTTTTGCCAGCACCTATCCGCTGTCGCCGTCGCTCTCCGAACAGGTGCGCAGGCTCCGCTTCGATTATTTTGACCCGTCGCGCCCGCCGGCCTCGACGTTGCTGCCGTTTGAAGGACTGCCGGCCATGGAAGCGGGTTTTGCGATCGACGTCGTGGCCATTCCCAAGTAGGTGGGGCCGGTCTCCGACCGGCGAGGTGAAGCGAGTGTTGCTTGCAGGAAGGATTCCTTAATTCATGCTGACTGTCACGTTTGGCGAGATCATGCTGCGGCTGGCGCCGCCCGGTTTCGAGCGCTTTCTGCAATCGCCGATGTTTGTCGCGACCTTCGGCGGCGGCGAGGCCAACGTCGCCGTGGCGTTGGCCGGATTCGGCCTGCCAGCGCGCTATGTCACGGTAGTGCCGGCCAATCCCATCGGCGACGCCCTGGTAGGGGAGATGCGCCGGTTCGGCGTCGACCCGTCCTGTATCGTGCGCGGCAAGGGCCGGATGGGCGTCTACTACGTCGAACCCGGCGCCAACCAGCGGCCGTCCAAGGTGGTTTACGATCGCGATTACTCCGCCATCGCCATCGCCAAACCCGGCGACCTCGACTGGGACCGCTCCTTTGACGGCGCGGGCTGGTTCCACGTCACCGGGATCACTCCGGCCATTTCGGCATCGGCGGCCGATCTCGCCATGGAGGCGGCGAAGACAGCCAAGGCCAAGGGACTCACGGTTTCCTGCGATCTGAACTACCGTAAGAACCTCTGGAAATGGGGCAAGCCGACGCAGGAAGTGATGCGCGAACTGGTGAAGTATGTCGACGTCGCCATCGCCAATGAAGAAGATTGCCAGATGGCGCTCGGCGTCAAGGCCGAGGTCGATGTGCACTCCGGCGAACTCGACCGCCAGGAGTATCGCAAACTGGCCGAAAAGGTGCTCTCCGAGTTCCCCAACCTCAGCAAGATCGCCATCACGCTGCGGGAATCGAAGAGCGCTTCCCACAATGGCTGGTCGGCGTGCCTCCACGACGGCAAGGAGTTCCTGCTGAGCCGCCACTACGAGATCACTCATATCGTGGACCGCGTCGGCGGCGGCGACTGTTTCGCCGGCGGGTTGATCTACGGTCTGCAAACGCTGGGCTCGGCGCAGGAAGCCCTGGAGTTCGCCGTCGCGGCGTCGTGCCTGAAGCACTCGATTCCCGGCGACTTCAACCGCTTCAGCGCCGACGAAGTGCGGAGCCTGATCAAGAGCGGTGGTTCCGGCCGCGTCCAGCGGTAGCTCGCATGGTGGCCCAAAAGTCGATTCACCTCTCGACTCGCGGCCATTGCGACGTCCACGACCTCACCGGGCAGGTCGAACGGATCGTGGCCGAGAGCGGGATCTCCACCGGCATGGTGAACGTGGCAGGAAAGGGTTCGACGCTCGCCATCACGACCATCGAGTATGAGCCAGGGGCCGTGGCCGACCTGCGCCGCGCCCTTGACGCCCTCGCGCCCGAGAATGACCGGTATGCTCACAACGCCCGGTGGGGCGATCACAATGGGTTCGCCCATCTGAGAAGCGCCCTGTTAGGGACCACCGAAACCTATCCCGTACGGGACGGGCACTTGTCTCTCGGTACGTGGCAGCAAATCGTTCTTTGTGACTTCGACGACCGGCCCCGCCAGCGCGAGGTGAGCGTCACGGTCGTCGGCGAGCCGTGACCGGAACCTTTGCGCTTGCGGATGCATCCAATGGCTTGACCGAAGCCGTTATACTGTAAGAAAGGGTATTTTGGGGTGTTTTCGGCGCGATATCCGCGGATCGTTCTGTTTGTGGTCGCTGCCTTGGGATGGTCTGCCACACCAGGATACGAGCAAGCTCTAAAGCTCTACAACACAACGGATTATGAGGCATCATTTCAACTGTTGGATTCGATCCGGTCCAAGGATGGCCGCGTGTGGGATCTGATCGGCAGGAACCACTTTATGCTCAGCGATTTCAAGAAGGCCAGCGAGGCCTTTGAAAAGGCGCGGGGCTTGGAGCCCTCGAACTCCCGTTATGCGCATTGGCTGGGAAAGGCCTACGGCCGCCGGGCCGAGACGGCGAATCCTCTGTTTGCCCCTTCCCTGGCGACCAAGACGCGGAAGTATTTTGAACAGGCCGTCGCGCTCGATCCGAAGAACGTCGAGGCCATGAGCGACCTGCTGGAGTATTACCTGGAAGCCCCTGGATTCCTGGGAGGCGGCGTCGACAAAGGCGTGCGTCTGGCCGGGAAGATTGCGGAGGCGGATCCGGCGGAGGGAGCTTACGCTCTCGCCAAAGTCGCCGAGAAACGCAAGGAGTTCGGCCAGGCCGAAGTTCAACTGAGGCGCGCTGTGGAGCAGGCTCCCATGCAGATAGGCCGAGTCCTGGACTTGGCGAGGTTTCTCTCCAAGCAGGGGAGGATCCAGGAAAGCGATCAGATCTTCCAGCAGGCGGCGAGGATCAATCCGAATCATCCACGCCTGTTGTTCGCGCGGGCTGAGACGTACGTCAAGTCCAAACGCAATCTGGATGAAGCGCGCAACATGCTGCGCCGATATCTGAACTCGCCATTGACTCCGGACGATCCGCCGCGCAACGAAGCGGAAAAGCTGCTGAAGGAAGCGGGCGGCTAACCGCCGGTCATGCACCTTACCGAAGCCTTCCGGTTCAGCCTCCACGCCCTGCGCGCCAACCCGGTCCGGTCGTTGTTGACGTGCCTCGGCATGCTGATCGGCAATGCGTCGGTCATCCTCGTCGTAACCATCTCCCTGACCAGCCAGTCGTACATTCTCGAGCAGATTGAAGGCCTCGGGTCAAACATCATCTATGCCTATTTTGAGGCGGGCACTCAGGACGCCACCAAGTTTGACGCCGACTTCATCAAGCAGGCGGATGTGGAAGCCGTCCGCGAGCGCCTTTCCGGACGGATCATCGCCGCCACGGCCGTCACGTCCTCGCAAGATCGGGTTCTGATTCTCGGCAAAGAGCGCGATGTCCGCGTGAACGGCTCCGATGCGGACTATCCGCGCGTCCGGAATCTGATTGTCAAGGGCCGCTTCTTCGATTCGAGCGACGTGCGACTCCGGAGTAAGGTCGCGCTCGTGACCGACAAACTCGCCATCAAACTGTACGGAAGCCCGCAAAACGCCGCGGGGCAGACGCTCAAACTATTTGGCCAGCGGTTTGCGGTGATCGGTTCGTTCCGGGAAAGGGTCGAGAGTTTCGGGCAGACCGAGGTGGCCGCGGACACGGTGTTGATTCCGATTTCCGTGCTCAAATACTTCGCGCCGGTCGAGCGAGTCGATCCTATGTACGTTCAGGTGCGCTCGCCCAGGGATGTGGAAGCCGTGACGCTGAGCGTGCGGCAGATCCTCGAGAGCCGCCACAGGCCCGGCGCGCAGTACCACGTCGAGAACCTTCAATCGATCCTGGCGGCGGCGAAGAACATCGCGGTGATCCTCCAACTGGTCCTGATTCTGGTCTCGGCCATCGCGCTGGTGATTTCCGGGATCGGGATCATGAACATCATGCTGGTGACGGTGACGGAGAGGACGCGCGAGATTGGCGTGCGAATGGCCATTGGGGCCTCGCGGCGGGACGTGCTGGCGCAGTTTCTGATCGAGGCAACTCTCCTCAGCCTGGTAGGCGGCATTGCCGGGATCGCTGTCGGAGTGGCGATTCCGTTGAGCGTAGGATTCTTCGCCGAAGGAATCCATATTCCGATTTCACCGGTGTCGATCTCGGTAGCGTTCGGCGTGTCGTGTTTGGTCGGCCTGGTGTTCGGCCTGCTGCCGGCGAACCGGGCGTCGAGGCTGAATCCCACGGAAGCCCTGCGCTACGAGTAAGTGTCTCCCTTCCGGTCGCGGCTCAGTTGGCTTAACCGATCAGGCGTAGCTTGCGGCCGAGGCGCGATTGCGCTCGGCCCGCTCGCGCGAAATGCGATCGAGATAGCCGCTCTCACGGAAAGCCGCGAGCGGATTCTCGGGCAGACCCCTGGCCTTGCGCCAGTCCCGCAGGGCCGGCCGCACATCCGCCGAGAAGGCATCTTTCAGACACTCTTCGGCGTCCACGAGTGCCGCCTCCTTCTGGTGCGCCGCCAGCGCTTCCTGATCGACCAGCGCCGCTTTGGCGAACAACTCCTGCGCCGTCGACGCCGTTTGAATCATCTCTTCGATCTTGTTTTTCAGGTTGTGGCTCTGATCAATCATGTAGGCGATGTCGGGGGCGCTACCCTTTTCCCACGTGTATACGTGGATCTCATGGAAGATGCGGAACACCTGGTAGGGGTCGATCGAACCCAAGGTCAGATCGTCATCGGCGTAGCGCCGGTCGTTGAAGTGGAATCCGCCCAGCATTCCCTCGTCCAGCAGCCAGGCCACGATCTGCTCGATGTTCTGAGTTTGATAGTGATGGCCGGTGTCGACCAGCACTCGGGCGCGCGGGCCCGCGGCTTTCGCCAGCAACAGAGCCATGCCCCAATCGGCGATATCGGTCTGGTAGAAGGCCGGCTCGAACGGTTTGTATTCCACCAGCATCCGCTGGTTACCGGAGAGTTGTTCGTGGGCGGCACGCAGTCCCTCGGCGAACCAGTTCTTGCGGGCGCGAATGCTCCCCGAGCCCGGGAAGTTGGTCCCATCCGCGAACCAAAGCGAGAGATCGCGGCTTCCCGTCTCGCGCTGGATCCCGATGCAATCGACAATGTGGTCGAGCGCGGCGCGGCGCGCCTCGGGCGAGGGATTGCCGAGCGAACCATGCTTGTAGATCTGGTCCTGGAAAACGTTGGGGTTGATGGACCCGATAGCCACGCCGTGCCGCGCGGCTTGCTCGCGGACCGCCGCGACATCGGAACGGCCGTTGGGGAAGTCCCACAGGACATGCACGGCGACCGTGGGGCAACATCCGGTGTAGCGGTGCACCTGGCCGGCGTCGGCCAGTTTTTCCGCCGTGGTCGTCGCCGCCGAGGCTTGAATGAATTTGCCAAACCGCGTGCCGGTATTGGCGAATCCCCAGGACGGCAACTCGATCACGAACGAGTCGAGGGCGCGGAGGACGATTTCCTGCTGTTGTGACGAGAGGCTCATAACGGGCTCGATCTCGATTGTGGGCCACCGGTAAATCGGGGTCAACCCCTGGCCTTGCTCCCGGCGCTGCACAATAATGGACAATCAGCCATGACTCGCAGGCAGTTCGGCATTCTCTCCGGCCTTCCGGCCCTCCCATCGCTGGAGGCGGCGGTCAAGCTGAAGATCACCCGCATCCGTAGTGTCGAGGTACGCGACGTGCCGACCGGCAAAGGGTTGATCCTGCCGTGGGACCCCAAGCAGGTTCCGCAGGACACACGCGATTACGTCATCACGCAAATCTTTACCGACCAGGGAATCGTCGGTACCTCGATGGATGGCGACTACAAGCTGCGCAAGGGCATTGCGGCCACGGTTCAGGAACATGCCGAGCCCTACTTCCTGGGCAAGAACCCGTTCGAGACCGAGGTGCATAATAGCCAGTTCTTTGAAAAGGTCAAGGCACCGGTCCGCTTGTTCTACCTGGATATTGCGCTGTGGGACATCATCGGCAAAGCGCTGGGTCTGCCGCTGTGGAGGCTCTCGGGCGCGTACACGAACAAGGTCAAACCCTATGCCGCTACGGTCCATTTTGTGAAGACGCCGGAAGAGCGCGCCGAAGACGCCTTGCGTTTCTACGAACTCGGCTTCCGTGCAATCAAGCTTCGGCTGCACAAACACACGATTGAAGAGGATCTCGTGCTCCCCCGCAAGGTGATCGATGCCGTCAGGGGCAAGATGGACGTGATGGTGGACGCCAATCAGGCCGGAAAGAGGGCCGGCGATCCGCCTCCGGTGTGGGATGTCGAACGGGCGAAGCGAACCGCGCTCGCGCTCGAGGACATGGGACTGTATTGGCTGGAGGAACCGCTTCACCGCCACGATTTCGATGGCCTGGCGCAGACTCGCGCCGTCCTCAAGCGCATGCACCTGGCGGGCGGCGAGGGCAATATCGGGCTGGCCGACTTTGCCCGCTACTGCGGCCAGCGCTGCTACAGCTACCTTCAACCCGATCCGGTGCAAAGCGGATCGATGACCGCATTGAGGAAGATCGCCGCCACGGCGGAGGCCTTCGGCATTCCCATCGGGCCGCATCACGGCAAGAGCGGCGTCGGAATGCTGGCGAGCCTGCATCTGCAGTGCGCCGTTCCCAACAGCGGGTATCTTGAGTACATGTACGATCCCGGCTACTGGAACCCGGAAGGATTCCAGGCGGGCTTCGAGGCGCCGTACCCGGTGGACCGGCAGGGGTTCATTCACGCTCCCGAGAAACCCGGCCTTGGCGCGCCGTGGGACCGCCAGTTTTTCCGCAAGCACGGACTCACGTACGCGTGAATCCCGTCCCGCGTGGCCGCGTCAACGCAACAGGGCCGTCCGCGTGCGTTTCGCGGACGGCCCCGTGACGTCTGCCGAGTTCTATATTGGCCGGTTAGGTCGCGCCCTTGCCGGCGCGGGCCTGCCTCAGCGCTTCCTCCAACTGCCGGGTATAGTCTGTGCCGTTCTTCGGAGAGACGAACCGCCCGAAGCTCGGACTCGTTGGATTGAAGTAGCCGCTGTCGTAGGCATCTCTCATCAGATCGGCCTGCTGCTCGGGATTGAGGGCGCTCCACGATTTGCCTTCGTCCAGACCTTTGTTGTACTCGTAACCGTCGCCGACGGCCTGGCTCGCAAGCGCTTCGCTCATGTAGTCGGATCCGCCGTTCTGATACTGCCAGACGTGACCCATCTCGTGCATCAGAAGGCTGGTACTCACAGGCGACTTGCCCTTCGGGATGTAGATGGTGTTGCCGACAGTCCGGGCGGCGCCGGCGCTCAGCAACCCGCCTCCCTCCACGACCCGCACTTTGTTGTAGTCGATGCTGTCGCCGTAGACTTTGCGGATTTCCCCGATTTCGGAGGCGGTCAGCTTGCGCTCCGGTTTTTGCAGGCCGACTAAGGTTTGGATGGCGCTGATGCCCCGGGCGGCCGTCATCAGAAAGGCATCGACTGCCGTTTGCGGGATCTTCAGCAGACCTTTGCCGAGTTCCTTGAACCCCTCGCCGAACTTGCCCGTCAAGATCTTGCCAAAGCCCTTAAAGATAGTGCCGAGAGCCTCGCCAACGTTTCGGATCGCGTTCTTCGCGACGGCGAAGGGCGTGCCGACCACGCGCTTCAGGGCTTCCCAGGCCCGGGGAGCGAACCACTTCACCGCTTTGGCGATACCCTTCCCAACGGCCTTGAGGCCCTTACCGATCCCTTTGGCGACGGTTTTGACGCCCTTGGCGATGCCTTTCGCGACCTTGCCGACGCCCTTGGCTACTTTGCCGACGCCCTTGGCGATGCCTTTCGCGACCTTCCCGATGCCCTTGGCTACTTTGCCGACACCCTTGGCGACCTTGCCAACGCCCTTGGCCACGCCTTTGGCCGCTTTCTTGATGCGGCTCCAGAGCGAAAACTCGACCTCGGTTTTCTTCCCGTCGACGGTGATCACGCCGTGGTCGTTCTCGGAGCGGATCGCCGATTTGTCCGCGGCCGAGAGTTTCTCGCCGTGAAGCAACCGCTGGAACATCTCGCCTTCGTCTCCGGGCGTGTCGGCTTTGTTGAGCCTGGCGTCCAGGAAATGGCCGGTTTCCTCGGCAAACACCTTCGCCGCCAGCGCCGGATCGTTCTTCAGGTTCTCGTTCAGATAAATGACGTTGCGGGAAGCGTCGTAGGCGCCCTTGCCGCCCTGCAACGTCTCGTTCGATCGGAACTCCATCCGCGGCAGCCACGAGAAGTCGCCGTTCAGGGCGCGGCGCCGAAAGCTGTCCGCCGCCGCCTTGTCGTAGTTGGCGCCAAACGACTCGCGCATCAGGTTGTGAAAGGCAGCTTCATTCGAGGCGGCCCTTCGGAACTGGTTTTGGAAACTCGATTGGATCGCCCGCTGGGCCTGAGAGTCCGGCGAGATCCCGAAGTTCGTGGAATTGCCGGTGCTTTTCGGACCGCCATTGCGGCCGTTGGGGGGTGGCAGGGGCGGCGGCATGGTTGGCCAACTGGTTGGCCTTTGTCCGGTTGTGCCTACGTTCATCGTTCTGTCCCTCTTTTCTTGAATGGATCGCTCTGTGTGATCCGTCGCCGGCTACTGCCGCGCTTGGCCTGTTATCGAGTTGTTGCGGAGAAAGTTGCGCCACTCCGGCAAGCTGGGGTTCCGGACGTAGGCCCGTCGGTTCAACAAACCCGGCCGAATCTCGCGACTGAGCCGTGGGGTTGCGTTTTTCTTCGGAGCCGCGACCGTCAGGGAGTGGTGGCCGGTCGGCCATTTCTTTTTCGCGGGCGGGCATCCTAATTTCCGCACATCTTCTGACGCCGTGGGCTCCGCGGAGGCGGGCTTGCCCCGTGGCCGCCTGCGAGGGTAAGCTGCTCCCATTACATGAAGCGATCTCTTCTCTGCCTGCTCGCGGCCTGCACGGTCGGGAGCGCCCTGGAGCGCCCCGGCCTCGAGTTCAAGGTCTTCCAATTCCCCGCCGACCGCATTCCCCGCATGGATGGCAAGACCGACGACTGGGACCTGGTCCCCGAGTCGTACGTCATCGGCACCGGCCAGTTGTCCGACACCGTCATGGGCAAAGGAACCCATATCGACCGGAAGACCATCGACCTGCGAGTCAAGGTGGGCTGGGTGAAGGGAATGGACAAACTCTATTTCCTATACGAAGCTTCCGACGACTATTGGGACTTCGCCGGTCCTGGCCGCCACGCTGACATCTTTGAACTGGTGGTCGACGGCGATCTCTCGGGAGGCCCGTTCATCAAGGGCATGCACCCCAACAAGAAGATGACCGAGGCCGAGGCGCACTTCCAGTTTCACGGCGTGCACGCGCAGAACTACCATATCTTCACGCCCGCCCAAGGCAAGGAATGGACGATGGTGTGGGGTTGCCAGCCCTGGATCAAAGATCTTCCCTTCGCCAACGCCGCGTACTCCTACAACTTCAAACCAGGGGAGCCCGGCAAACTTGTGTTGGAGTTCATGGTCACGCCCTTTGACTACGCCCCCTGTGACGGACCGGAACGCGCCGTGGCCTCCAGGTTTCTGGAGAACAAGATCATCGGAATGTCGTGGGCTGTCCTCGATTACGACGACCCGAACAAGGACCAATACACCGGCTTCTACAATCTGTCCCACAAAACCACGATGTATGGCGACGCTTCGGACTTGGTGGCGTTCCGGCTGATGCCTATGGAGGCCCGCTTCCATAAGCCAGTCGAGGCCTACCACACGTTCCGTGTTGTCGACCGCGGCCGGCGCCTGGTGGCCTTTCACGACGAGTCCTGGGGGGACATCACGTCGCGGAAGTGGGATTTCGGGGACGGCACCACCAGCGCCGAGCGTCACCCGGTCCACCAATACACGCAACCGGGTGAGTTCACGGTGGTGCTCTATGTCGAAGGGCCGAAGGGAAAATCACGCCACGCCCGCGTGCGGGACCTGGTGCTCTACTGAACCAGTCCGGCGTCCGGGAACGCTCGCTTCAGACGGTTCTTATCTCCCCACACCGATTCCAGGTTGTCCAGGATCTCCGCCGGGGTGAGCCAGAAACGCTTCACTTTCCCCTCGCTGTGAAGCTTGGCCTGGTCGCCGTAATGAGGGGATCGAGGGTCTTCGGACTGCCCGTACGGAAGCAGGCTCCAGACCGTCTTCGGTTCGCCTTCCATCACCACCATGAGATGACCCCACCCGTCATTGTAGCGAATGGAGCCATCTTCCTGTTCAGGGCCGCCATCCGGGTGCAGAACGCCAAACACGGTCGAACCGTCCAGCGGATATCTACCGCCGCGAACCACGGTGTTGATCTCTCCCCATTTCACGTCGGCACGCCCAAATCGCTTTTCGATTTGCTCCACTGCCGCCACGAGCGCCTTCCAGGCGTCATCCTGCTCCTGGCGGGAGTCGAGGTCAATCTGACGGCGCTGGTAGGAAGTGAATCGCGAGAATCTTCCGTCGGTGAACAGGTCGCGATAGGCCTTCGCCCAATGGTGCAAGTAGGTGTAGGCCGCTGAGTCCTTGTGCGAGCGCCGGTCCCAGGCGGCAAGCGACGTCACGGCCGCTTCGAGCCTTCGGTCACCCATTGGCGGGCGGGACGCCTGAGCTTTTTCGAGCAGCGGCACGATGACATCGGCCGGCAGGACGTACGTATCGAAGGCAAGCTCGATCATGTCGTCGGGCGTGAACTCGTCGTCCTTGGTCAGCACGCCGAACAGGCGTTCACCGCGGGTGTTCAACGCCTCCTCGCCGGCATCACGGTGCGGAGGTTTCTGAAGATAGTAGGGCGCCGGCGCGAGCGGGTCGATGCCGGAATTCCGTGTCACCACCCAAGGCGGATTGTTGCAGTTCTGAAGGAATCCCGAGGGCGGGTTGAGAACCTGCGGATAGCTCTCCAGCGGGAAGAAGGGACCCCATTCGGTCTGGCTCAACCAACCCGGCACGGGCTTCGACCAGTCGAACCCCGCGGCACGCCGCGGAACCGTTCCATTGTGCACCCACCACAGGTTTTGGGCGTCGGTGTAGAGGAGGTTCCAGCGGGGCATCAACTGTTGTGCGACGGCGGCACGGAACTGCTCCAGGTTCTGCGCTTTCATCAGGCCGTACAGCGCCTTTGAGTAGTTCACGCCGTCGAAGTTGGGCAGTTTTACCGAATACGCGCGATGGCGCTCGCGGTCGAACTTCACGATCGGTCCATGGTGGGTGTAGTAGAAGGGCAGGGTGATTGTCTCGAGGTCTTTGGGCCCCTTGACGCGAAAAGTCTCCGACTCCACGCGAATCGAGCGCCAGGCTCCATCGTACAAATACCGGAGCGGGTTCTCGGGGTCGATCTTCTCTTCGTACACGTCCGCGATATTCGGCTGGTTCCACGTGGCGGACCAGGTGATGCGGTCATTGAAGCCATCCAGAAAGAACGGGCTGCCAAACCAACTGATGCCGCCGGCGTTGAGCCTGCCGGGCGTGACGAGGTGCGCTTCGTAGTTCTGAAAACGATTCGCCCAAGGCATGTGCGTGTGCTCGACATGGAGGACACGCCCGTTGGCGGTGCGGGAGCGGGCAAGTGCCCACTGGTTCGACCCGAAATTCGGAAAAGAGCCCGGCAGCGGGCGCAGTTTGTTCAGAGCATCGTGGATGCTGTAAAAGCGCAGGTAGTGGCTGCGCTCGGAGGCTTCGACGTCTTCCGCCGTGATGGTTTCAATCCACGCAGGGATTCGTCCGCGATTGACGGCGATGTAGTGGTTGACACCGCGGGCAAAGCCGTCGAGGATGCGATAGACACCCCGGTCGATCTTGTGCTTGTTCTCCGTGACGGATCTCCTGGTCCGCAGGAGGCGCTGCAGGTAATCCCCGTCCCATCGGTACTCATAAGGAATGAATTGGAGGTAGCCGTCACCCAGTGCCTGGAAGCCGGACACCTCGGCGCGGCGGCCCTGGGCATCCATGTATTGGATCATCATGCGCTCCAGATGATCTTCCGCCTGGGCGTAACCATAACCGAAGAAGGTCGCCTCCTCGGTATCGCCCACGATGTGAGGGACGCCGTAGCGGTCCCGGTAAATGGTCACCTGGCTCGACAGCGGATCAGCGGCGGCGGCCAACGCCTCGGATACGGCAACGAGAATAAGAAGGCCCGTCCTGAGGATGCCTGGGTACATGCGGTCTCCGGTTGCCTTCGGATTATAGCTTCGTGGAAGTGGAAGCGAATGCTTTGTCCCCACCGCAACGCCGGCACGAAACGCGATCTCGTGTTCTACTAGGCAAGGAAACGCCATGAAGCAGACGTTGTTTGCGGCCCTCGCACTTGTTGTTCCGATGTTCGCGCTCGAACGGCCGAATGTCGAGTTCAAAGTCTTTCAGTTCCCGGCCGACCAGATTCCGCGGATCGACGGGAAGACCGATGACTGGGACGTAGTCCCCCAATCGTATGTCATCGGCGCCGATCAGCTTTCAGACACGGTCGGCGGCCGGGGCACGAACATCGACCGCAAGGATATCGATGTCCGCGTCAAAGTCGGATGGGTAAAAGGGATGAATAGGCTGTACTTCCTCTATGAAGCCTCCGACGACTACTGGGACTTCTCGAAACCGGACCTCCACAACGACATTTTCGAACTGGTCGTCGACGGCGACCTGTCGGGCGGGCCGTTCATCAAACACATGCACCCGTACCCGAAACTGAGCAAGGAGGACGCCCACTTCCTGTTTCACGGCGTCCATGCGCAGAACTATCACATCTTCACGCCCGCGCTCAACAAAGAGTGGACCATGGTGTGGGGCTGCCAACCCTGGATCAAAGATCTGCCTTACTCGAACGCGGCGTATTCGCACAACCTGAAACCCGGGGACGCGGGCAAACTGATCCTGGAATTCTGGATGACGCCTTTCGACTACGCTCCCTGCGAAGGGCCGGACCGGGCGGTGGAGTCGAAACTGTGGGAGAACAAAGTGATCGGGATGTCGTGGTCGATTCTCGACTACGACGATCCGGCGAGCGAGCGGTCCAAGGGCTTCTACAACCTGTCGCACAAGACCACGATGTACGGAAACGCTTCAGACCTGGTCGCGTTCCGCCTGATGCCGCTCGACGCGCGGTTCCGCAAAGCCGTAGAAGCGCGCTGGTCGTTCCAGGTGGTCGACATGGACCGGCGGCTGGTCTATTTCAAAGATGAATCCTACGGAAACATCACCGGGTGGAAGTGGGACTTCGGAGACGGAAAGACCAGCACCGAACGGAATCCCACGCATCAGTACGAGAAATCGGGCGAATACACGGTGGTGCTGGACGTGGCGGGCCCCCAAGGCAATGGCCGGTTGTCGAAGGTGTGGGATCTGGTGCTGAAGTAGCGGGCTCGCCATCGGTGCCGTCCGATCCCTTTCAGAGCCGCGACCGGAAGGGAGCGGGCCTCTCGATTTCGCTACATCACCGGAGCGTCGGGATGAGTCTAAAGTCTCGACGCCGCAAACACGAGTGTTCGCGCCACGCGTCCGCGCCGCTCAGGGGACTGTCCAGGCTCCCTTCAGGTACCAGTTACTGTTGAGGCTGCCGGAATCGATGGCCAACAGATAGGTATTACGCGGTCCGGCAAACGCCGGACTGAAGGTCACCGGCAGAGTCACCGTCAGGTTATTGCCTGCCGCCGACAGGCTCAGGCCCGCGCCGCTAAGGGTGCACTGGGAATTGGCGAGCGTGCCCGAACCCGCCGCGATCGGAGACGACCACGCCGTAGCAGCGTCATTCAACAGGCGCACAGTACCGGCGGCGCGATCGACGTATACAAAGCAGCCGCCGTCGGCACGGACCTGGTTGTGAAACAGGAAGTACGCGCCGGCGATGTCGGTTGCGCCGTTGCCGTCCGAATAGACGGCGGTGAAAGTCTGGGTCGCCCCTGAACCCGATACCGGGGACACGGAGAGCGGCACCGGCGCTTGCGGTCCGGCGGGCACCGTCCATGTTCCGGTCAACCACCAGTTGCTGTTGGCGCCACTGGAGTCAATGCCCAGCAGGTAGACGTTGCGATCTCCGGCGAACGCGGCCGGGAAGGTCAGGGCGAAATTCACCGTCAGGTTGTTGCCCGACAAGGCCGTCGAACTGCCCGCTCCCGAGACCGCGCACTGGCTGTTGGCGAGGGTCCCTGCACCCACCGTGATCGGTGCCGACCAAATGGTACCCGCATCGTTCAAGAGTTGTAGTGTGTTCGCCGGGCGGTTGAAGAACAGAAAGCAAGCGGAATCCGCCCGCGCCTGCGAATGGACCAGCAGATAGGCCCCGGCCAGGTCGCTGGCGCCATTGCCGTCTGAATAGGTGGCGGTGAACACCTGGGACCACCCGCTCCCGGAAGTCGGGGACAAGGACACGGGCAATGGAGTCACATTGGCCGCCGGGACGGTCCACGTCCCCTTCAGCGACCAGTTGCTGTTCAACCCGCCCGAGTCGACGGCCAGCAGATAGACATTCTTCGCGCCGGCAAAGCCTCCCGTAAAGGCCACCGGAAACGCAACCGTCAGGTTATTGCCGGAAGCGACGGACGATAGCCCGGCTCCGCTCACGCTGCATTGACTGTTCGCGACACTCCCGGCGCCCGCTCCTTGTGGCGCCGACCATTGAGTCTCGCCGTTGTCGAGCAGTTGGACCGTATTGGCGGCGCGGCTGTAGTACACAAAACAGCCTCCATCGGCACGGATCTGCGAGTGAACCAGGAGGTAGGCGCCCGCGATGTCGGTGGCGCCGTTTCCGTCAGAGTAGACGGCGGTGAAAGCTGTCGAGGCGCCCGCTCCGCTCGCCGGTGTGACACTCAGCGGCACGGGCGCCTGCGCCCCGGCCGGGACGGTCCACGTGCCCCTCAGCGACCAGTTGCTGTTGGCGCCGGCCATATCGGTGGCGAGCAGGTAGACGTTCTTCGCTCCGGAAAATCCCGGGGCGAGGGTCAGCGGCAGATTCGCGGTCAGCGTGTTGCCGGACGCCGAAGCGGTGGTCCCCGCCACGTTCACGCTACATTGCGAGTTGGCCAGCGTCCCCGTCCCCGGTGTCGCCGGCGCCGACCACCACTGGCCGCTGTCGTTCAACAACTGCACCGTGTTGGCGGCGCGGCTGTAGTAGACAAAGCAGCCGGCGTCGGCGCGAATCTGGCTGTGTACCAGCAGATAGGCGCCGGAGATGTCGGCGGCTCCGTTGCCGTCGGTGAAGGTCGCGGTAAAGGTCTGCGTCGCGCCCGAACCCGATGATGGCGTCACGGTGCCTGGTTGCGGAGGCTGCGGTGTGGCAGGTGGGCGGAACGCCGCCAGCCAGGAGCGCGTGTTGGTCAGCGTCAACCGGTTGTCGGCCGAATTCGAGAGTCCCGCCGCGACGCCGATCGGCTGGCCCTGATAGTTGATGTCCGGATCCGACCAATAGTTGAGCTTGGGGCAATAGACGTTTGGACACGCATAGGACATGATGGTCCGAAAAGGATACTGGCCGGTCGCAACCTGATACCCGAACGAATACTCGTAGGCCCCGCTGCCGGAGGCGTGAGAGCGGTCGTGATGCGCTCCCTGGTTGTGCCCGAACTCGTGCCCGGAGGAGTAATACGGGCCTGTGGCGAAGTTCACCTCTACCACGCTGAAGCCGTACGCGCTGAACCAACTCCCCGGAGACGACATAAGCCAGGCCAGACCCACGGTTCCTCCCTGCGAGCCCGGACCGTTGATCCACAACTGCACCAGGTCCGCGCCGTATTGGTCCCGCACGGCGTGCAGGTCGTCGAGAAAGCCGTCGCTTGTCCCCGTCAGCCGGGTGAGCGCCGTGTCGATCCCGCCGGATTCGTCGTAGCTGACTTCGCGGCTGTGTACCAGACGGAGTTCCAGGGGGATGCCGGTCTGCACATAACTCTGGTTGATCTCGGCGACCGCCAGTTGGATCTTGTTCTGGATGGAGGACGTGCCGCCTGCCGCGGCGCGAGCCGCCGCCGTGTAGACCATCATCACGTCGACCTGCGTGTTGGCCCCGGCTGCGGGTTCACTCCCGGCGGCGGCAATGAACGCGGGCGCAGGCGGCAGGCGCGCGTCATCGGCTGAGTTCTGATCGTCGGCGCGCACCTCACGGACTTCCACCAGTCCGCGGCCGGCGGCGGCCAGTTCGAAGAACTCGCCGGTATCGAGAGCGAGACTGCCCGATACCTCCTCGCCGGTGAATGACAAGATGAGCGAGCCTTTCCGACCGCCTTCCAGCCTGGCCTTCCAGACCCGCCACGAACGGTCGGCCGCGCTTTCGTCCGAGGTGCGGACGAGAGTAAAGCGAAGGTCGTCGAACGGTGCAAACAACGACATTTCCGCGTCCAGCGCTTCCGCATCTACAGCGAGCATGCGGCTGCGAACGAGGGTCAGTCCCTTCGGACTCGGACTGTGCGCGGAGCGAACCGCTCCCTGCGCTGCCGCCGCCGGCCTGAATAGCGGGCGAGTCGGCTCGACTCCCTGGAGTGAAATGGATCTGCCAACCGAGAGAACAATTGCCAGGGCTGCGACTCGACGCCCGTGCGAAAAAATGCCAGCCACGTTGTCCGCCTCGTCTTTCTTATCGGACGGATCGAGTGAAATTGCGAGACGATAAGTGATTGGTGCAGGGCCAGCCTGAAATTCGCCTCTTGACCGCCGGGGATATCCCCCGGTTGGTGGAGCTTTCCACGGAGGTCGGCTGGAACCAAACGCCGAACGATTGGCTGCGATTCCTCGCGCTCGAGCCGGATGGCTGTTTCTGCATCGAGTGCGAAGGGCAAATCGCCGCCACCGCCACCGCGATCCGCTACGCTCAACAACTGGGTTGGGTGGGAATGGTCATCACCTCCGGCGCCTGGCGCGGCCGCGGCTTTGCCCGGATGCTGGTCGCTCGTGCGATCGAGTCCTTTGAACAGGACCGGGTCGCCACCGTCAAACTCGACGCCAGCGATCTGGGCCGCCCGGTCTACGCCAAACTGGGCTTTGTCGACGAGTATCCGGTGGAACGCTGGATCCGCGACACCCGCCAAGAAGGGAGTCCCCAAGCAAGACCTTCGGTTTGGGGGCCGGCGAAAACGCAAGCGGTCGATCTGGCGGCCTTCGGAGCCGACCGCGGCCGCCTGCTCGAACACCTTGCGGGCTCGGGATACGCCGCGTTGGCCGCCGACGGTTACTCGATGGATCGGCCGGGCCGTCTGTACCGGCACCTGGGGCCCTGCGTCGCGGCCACGTTCGCGACAGCCAGGGAATTGATCTCCGACTTCCATGCCCGTCACCCGGAACCCGCCCAGTGGGACCTGTGCCCGGGGCATCCCCATGCGGCCCGCCTGGCCACGGCGTTCGGCTTCCGCCCGATCCGGACACTCATGCGCATGCGGCGCGGACCGGTGCTTCCCGGAAGCGACACCCCCTCACCGCTGGCCTACGCCCTGGCCGGCTTCGAGTACGGCTAGGTCGTTGCAAGCCCGGAAGCGAGAGCCTCACAGAAGCGATTTGGCGAGTTTTGCTGCCTTGCCGCCAAGTGGTACGGTTTCGAGCCTGTGGCGTGCGCCTTGGCCGAGAGACTGTCCGGACTGCGCACGCAATTCGCCTAGCAATTCCAGGAAGCTCGACATCTCGTGCTTCCCGATCGGAGTGCCCGAAGCAAGCAATTTGTCCTGGACTGCGAAAAGCTCTCGCGAGAACCCGGGATGGGTCCGGGCGGTTGTCGCGAACTGCTTCACCCAGCGGCTGATCTTGATTGGGCCTTCGGCAGCCAGTTTCGAGCAGGTTTCACCCAGCGACACGCTCGTCACGCGGCCATCGGAGAGCCCGCTGATGAGCGCATCGGTGGCGGCCATGGCTTCACTTGCCTCCGCGCAGGCCAGGCCGAGCGCCAATAAGGTGAGGGCCATGGGGCTGTATGGACCGCCATGGGCAGCGAGCGCTTCGAGGTACACGCGATTCCACCAGGCAGCGGAGTCCCAATCAAGATTGCCGGCAATGGCTTCGACGCCGGCTGCAAAGAAGCCTTCCGGACCGCGCGGCCAAACCGTGGCGCACCAGCGGAGCATTGCGGCGTCACTGGTTCCGGGGATGGAGGTGAGGTCAGCGGGAAAGTCGATCCGATACTCGAGCCGGCGTGACCGTTCCAGGTCGGGGATCAGGTGCGTATGCTCCACGCCATCAAAGAACTGTCGTGTGATCGGTTTCCATCGAAGCGAATAAGTGATGGCTTCCGTGTGGGGATCTCGCGCCCGCTCCGCGGCGGTCTACAGCGCCCGGTGGGAACACGGGATGGGTTTCTCCCCGAATGAGGAGCCAAGCGCGAACCGAATCGCGCGGCCAGTCTCGCCCGGCAGGTCCGCCGCCTGAGCCAGAGCTTCAGGGCGATCATCCTCCGTGAGCCGCAACAGGCCTTGGATCAGATCGAGCGGATCCGGCTCCGGATTGAGCGCGAACCGTTCAACGAAGACGCGCGGGTCGAGCGCCGCCCCGGAATGAGACGGAGTCCCAAGGAGGACGTCTGGCCGCCCTTCTACCGCCCGACGCGCGACTTCGAGCACGCGTCCCACCAGGAACGATCCCAAGCCGTGGCAGTCCACCTCGGCCGGGAACCGCTCGCCGCGGGTCCAGGCGAGCGCGAGCGCGCAGAGAGCGACAGCGGGGGACCACTGGCTCGCATGGATGATCGCGTTCCCAGGAACATCGACAATCTGGGAGAGCAACTTCCTGGCGCGGGCCGCGAGCGACGCCGTAAGCGCATGGAAGCGGGGCGGCCGCTCGCCGCACAACCTCGAAATTGCATCGAGCAGACGCTCAATCTCTTCCGGCGGACCCGCGTTCTCGATTGCCGCGGCGAAGGATTCCACCAGGTCGTCGAGATCGGTGATTGGCCGCAAGGGAACGCGGTGCACGCGATCCGCTGCGAGCGGCGACTCGACCGAAATCGCGGCGCCCAAGCGCGTCCGCAGCGAGGGTGCAAGGGCATTCCCGTAGGAACTCGCGATCGCGGCGGCATCGCCCGCCATGCCACTTTCGATGATGTCCATCGCGGCTTTCTGGACTTCGGGAGATTCGTGGGCCAGCGCCGCAGTCGCGGTCTCGGCAACGGCGGCACGCCAATCCGGCGCGCGTTTGGCGATGCCTGCAAGCAGTTTCAGGGCATCCAGAACGACGCCCTTCTGGCGCGCTGCCAACGCCGGACCGATCATCGCGCACGCTGCGCCGGGCTCCAGCCGGCCGCTCTTCGCAACCTTCGCTACCGCCTTCATCGCGAACGATATGGTGCTCGGCACGCGGCTTCCGAGGAGGCTCAAGTAGCGTTCCGCCCGGCGGGCGGTCTCGTCGAGCGATGGCTTCAGCGCCTCATGGAAACTCGAGAACCATTGAGCGCGGAACGGCGCGAAGTCCCGTTCGAGCGCGTCCAGCGAGGAGTCGAGCAGACGATCACGGGCCACAATCCCACGGGCCGCTAACCCGATCAGTGCTTCGCGCCAACTTCCTCCGTACTTGTCCGCCGAGGCCAGGCTCAAAGACGGTGTCCCCTCCACCTCGAAGATCCGCCAGATCTCATACTCGAGCAAGTCGGGCTCGGTGGAGATCGACTCTTCCAACTTGCCGGCTGCCGCGAGATGGTGGATCATGGCGAGGATGTAACCGTCCGATTGCGGTTTGCCGGCCAGCCCGTCGCGGATGAAGTGTCGAACGTCCGGAAAGCGCGGAAGAAAGGGCTCCTCCATAGTCCAGGCAACCCATTCGTTCAGCCAGTCCGGACGGCGATCGGCTAACACGGCGTACAGCGGGCGCCAGGTCTGGATGCGGCTGAACTGTTTGATTTGAGCCAGTGACGCGGTTCCGTGTAAGGCAAGCGCAGCTACACTGCTCCGCGCCATTTTTCGATTGATTTCGTTCGCCAGCGCTGAGATCTGCCAAGTCCCGTTCTCCCGGCACAACTCGATGATGCGCGAAGCCGCCTTCCGGCGCTCTGGCTCAGGAACGCCCTGTAACGCCAGTGTGCAGGCTTCGGCGTCCTCGGCGAGGATCGCGGCCTCGAGCGCCTCAATCAATGCCATCGTCTTCACCGCTCTTGATTCGGGCCGCGAGAATGTGCTTGCACGGCCCCCGTTCTCCGGCGTGCTTGGCCGTCCAGGTGCAGGTGCAGCGCCATTCGTCACCTACCTGGCGCACTCGATGCTCCACGCCAGTCCCCTGGACCCAGGCCTCACCCGTCGTGTCAAACCGCACACCCCCTTCGGCCACCAGCTTTCGCGCATCCCTGAGGCGAGGCTGCAACTGCTGGACCAGCGACAGGTCGAACGGCAGTTCGCGATGAAAATAGGCATGCTCCGCCAGATCGTAGCCGACCAGCCCCAACGCGCCCAACTGCGCCAAAGCCCAGGTGATCGATTCAGGATCCAACCCTTCCTGCGCGGCGAGGGCCTTGGCATCCAGCACCGACTGCCATCGAAGGGCCGCCCTCATCGCTCCAAGCGCATTCCGGACGGGAGTTTCCGAGAGCGGAAACAGCGCTCGCCCCTCGCCGGAAAAGCCCCGGCTGGCGGCCGGGCTCAGAACCAGAAAGAAGCGGGAGCCGGCAGCGTTGACCTCCCACCCGGTCGCCCCGTCCTCGGAGGCGTGGACCACCAGCGATTTTGCGTGGCGGATGACCGGCTCCAGGATCTTCAGCCGCTCGATTCCGCCCACGCGCACACCTCCCTCCAGCGGCGACAGGCTGAGGCGAACCGCGGCGCCCGCCGGGAGGGCATAGACCGGTCCCCGCGCCGCACCGCGCGGAATCTCGTTCAGGAAGCGCCGGGCCCCGACGCTGGTCAGCGTGAATTGCGGCGACATGCGAGCCTGGTGTGACTGAATTTCCACGAACCCCTTCAGCCAGCGCACCGGCAATTTCACCTTTCGTTCGATCGCGCAGCCGCGACTGGTTGCCCACTCGACCTGGCCTGCGCTCACCAGGAGTTTGGCGGCGTCTTGTGCCCGCAGCCTCGACAATGCGGCGCGCATGGGTGGGTTGAAGTCGACGTTGGTCGTCCCTGGATCGGCACGGTCCGCTTCGTAGGAGCCGGGGAGCAGGTCGATGCGGGCATAGACCCCGCAGCAGGCCGAGAATCCCTCGAAACGCAGGCGGCCTCCGCCGAAGGTGATTACCGGATCCGCGTTCGCCAGGATCCGCGCGACCATCGCCGGCGGCACGTAGAAGCGGCTTTGAACCACCTGCGTCAACGCCAGCATCAGGTCCGCGGCCAACCGCGGCGTTGAGAGGGTACCTGAGAAGAACGGTTGTTGCCGCGGCTGCGGCGTCGTCACCAGACGGATACGGCTGCCGCCGGCCGCCGAGGAAGCGGTTTCGACGGAGGACGGCTCAGCGTACCAGTAGGTCTGATCTACAGCCAGCGCGGACATTGCGGCTTTCCTGATTCTATCTGGAGAAGCGCCCAAGGGCAGGCTGTATATGACAAACGTGTGTTCGGCGAATCTATACCTTCAACTCCGGAAACCAGATCCTCCGCGCCGTCTCCCCCAAAATCTGCCGCCGCGCCGCTTCGGTCAGCGGTAATGCTTCCGTGAAGATGCGCAGATGCTGCTGGTACGTCACCATCGGCGTCCAGATGGCATTCGGATAGCTGCTGGTCCACACACACCGGTCCGGACCGTACGCATCGATCACCCGCAGCGCCGTTTCCAGCAGATCCTCGCACGGAAACGGCATCTTTGACCCTGTCCCGACGAAATCCACTTTGGCATACAGGTTCTTGTGCCGGGCCAGGCCGCGGACCTTCTCCGTGTTGGCCTTCAGGTCGGGTCCAGGCTTCAGGTCCATACAATGGCAGAAGCCGACCGTCAGTCCCGGGAATGACGCGATCAGTTTCTCCGCCGTGGGGATGTTCTCGGGGCGCATCAGAAAGATGTCGACCGTGAGGCCCGAATCGGCAACCGCCTTCCACAACGCGCGGACGCCGTCATGATCGAAGTTCTTGGTCTGCGCCGACGGAATGCTGCGCAAGGACCGTACGCCATACTCTCGGGCGTACTGCCGCAGCAGGTCGGGACTCCGCGGGTTGTCCGGGTCGAGGGTGCACACCCCGGCCATCCACGGCTTGAACTGTCTGGCGCTGTCGAGAAGGTACTGATTGTCGAACCCATAAAACGAGAGCGTCTGAATCGCGCGGACATAGCTGACTCCAGCGGCGAGGCTCGTCTGTCTGAGGTGCTCGGAGGAGCCCACCCCTTTCGGCGGTCGGAACGGGTTCGGCTTGGGGCGGTAGCGTTGCTCGTCGAACGACGTGACATGCGCGTGACAGTCGATAATCAGCATTCTGGCCAAGTATGCTTCGGGTGGCATCCACCCGTCAACCGGGATACAATCGGCCTTTCTATGAGAGTTCTCGTTGGGATTCTTCTGTCGGCGAGCGCTGTGCTGGCGGCGGCGCCACCCCGCGCCAAGTCCGCTTCAGGCTATACCTACAGTTACTACGTTCCGCAGACCGCGAGTACCCCATGGCGCCCGGCATGGTCGCCGGACGGCAAGGAACTTGCGTTCGGCATGTCGGGTTCGTTGTGGAGAATGCGCGTCGACGCCGACACGGCGTACGAGTTGGCCGCGAACAAAACCTACGATTCCTCGCCCGCCTGGTCTCCCGACGGCAAATGGATCGCCTACACGGCAGAAGACTCCGAAGGCGTGGCTTTGATGTTGCTCAACGTAGCCACCGGAGAGAGTACGGCGATGATGCGCGGTGGCCTGAATCTCGACCCCGTCTTCTCTCCGGACGGCCGGCGTGTGGCATTCGTACGCGATGAGCCGAAGGGTCAGTTTCACATCTGGGTGGTCCCCGTCGATTCGGGCAAGCCCGGACAAGCTGTGCGGCTGACAGAACCCAACTCGTTCGGCCGGGCGCGGCTCTACTTCCATGAGTACGACGACCACATCCAGCCCACGTTTTCTCCCGACGGCAAGGAGATCATCCTGGTTGCGAACCGGGGCATTCCGCTCGGGTCGGGAGCCATCTGGCGGGCCACGGCCGGTCCGGACATGATGCGTTCGGCGAAATCGATTCTGGTGGAGCAGACCCTGTTCAGGACCAAGCCGCAATGGTCCCACGACGGAAAGCGCATCCTGTACAGTTCCCATCGCGGCAGCCAATACAACAACCTGTACGTCCTTCCCACCACCGGAGGCGAACCCTATCAGTTGACCTTCGGCGCCTTCGATCACTTCGATCCCGCCTGGTCGCCCGACGGCGAATGGATTGCGTACATCGCCAACGAACACGGGCTGTCCGACCTGCGGTTGCTGGCCTCGTTCGGCGGGGAAGAACGGAAGCTCCCCATCCGCCGACGCGTCTACAAGCGGGAGATGGGAAAGATCGAGGTCGTCATCCGCGAAGCTGCCACCGGCGAGCCCACTGCCGCGCGATTCTATCTGGAAGGCTCGGACGGCAAGTGGTACTGTCCGCCTACTTCGTATCAGCGCGTCGCGGGCCGCTACGAGCGCATCGATTTCTTCCACGCGGAGAAGCGCTTTGTGGTCGACCTCCCGGCCGGCGAGACCCGGGTCGAAGCGGCCAAGGGAGTGGAGTACTGGCCGGTCGTCAAGACCGTGACGGTGAAAGCCGGCGGCGTCACGCAGGTTGAAATCGACCTGCGGCGGATGGCCAATGCCAACGCCCTCGGCTGGTATTCCGGCAGCGACCATGTCCACATGAACTACGGCGGCAACCTGCACAACACCCCGGAAAACCTCATGTTCATGGGCCGCAGCGAAGATCTCGACATGATCGGCGAAAAGGTGGCCAACAAGGATAACCGGGTTTTCGACCACCAGCACTTCACCGGAGGCCGCCCGCATCCGCTTTCGACCAGCGAGCACCTGCTCACCTTCGGCGAGGAGTATCGCCCGCCTTTCTACGGGCACGTCAATTTCATCAACATGACCCGGCACCTCATCTCGCCCTTCACCACGGGCTATGAGGGCACTGCGATCGAAAGTCTCTACCCCAGCAACACGGACATGTTCCGCATCGTCCGCAAACAGGGCGGTTTGGGCGGGTATGTCCATCCGTTCTCCAACGACCCGCCCAAGGCCGGCTACAGCGTGGCGCGTGGTTTTCCCGTCGACCTGGCGCTCGGCTCCTTCGATTATCTGGAACTGATGACCAGCGCCGGTCACTTTACTCACACGGAAAAGGTCTGGCACCGCGCGCTCAACTGTGGGTTCAAAGTAACAGCTTCGGCGGGCGAGGATTCCATTTCGAACCTCCACGCGACGCCCGTCGTCGGCGATGCCCGCTTTTATGCTTACCTCGGCGACAAACTGGAGTGGTCGCGCTGGCTCGACGCAATCCGCCGCGGCCGCACGTTTGTCACCAACGCTCCGATTCTCGAATTCACCATCAACGGTCAGATCGCCGGCAGCGACATTCATCTGCCCGGCGAGGGCGGGGAAGTCGACCTGCTCGCCCGCTTCTCCTCCATTGTCCCCATCGAGAAGATGGAGGTCTTCTTCAACGGAAAGCCGATCGAGACCGCCGCTCCTTCCGGCGACGGGCGCAACGGTGAAATCCGCAAGCGGCTAAGCGTCACGCGCAGCGGGTGGTTGACCTTCCGTGCCTCCAACTCCAAGCCGCAGCACCCTATCGACGACAGCTACATTGTCGGCGAGACAGGTGCGATCTATGTGTACTGCGGCACGAAGCCGATTCGCTCGAAAGAAGACTCCGCGTACTTCATCCGCTGGATCGACGACATCACCCGAATGGCCAGCGAGCATCCCGGCTGGCGGTCGGCGAAAGAAAAACAACACGTGCTGGGCCAGTTTGGCGAAGCGCGTAAAATCTTTGAACAGCGCGCCCGCGAGGCGCAATAGGAGAACGCAGCATGAAACGCCGGGAATTCCTGGGAACCGCGGCCGTCGCCGCCGCGGCCGAGGCCTCCGCCGAACCCGACTGGGCCGCCATCCGCAAGCTGTTTCCGCGCGCGCTCAATGAGACGTATTTCAATTGCGCCGCGCAGCATCCGCTGGCCGTCCACAGCGTGCGCGCCATGCAGCGCTATATGGACTTTCTGCACCTCGGCCCGGGCGAGGGGCGCGAGGACCTCTGGGAGACTTCCTTCCCAAAGGTGAAGCCCGCCTTTGCCCGTCTCATCGGCGCCAAACCCCAGGAGGTCGCACTCTGCCCCAGCACCACGGTAGGCGAGAACATCGTCCTCAATGGCATGAATCTCTCGGGCGGCAACGTGGTCACCAACGATCTCCACTACACGGCATCCCTCGCCAACTACCTCCGCCGCAAGCGCGCAGGCCTCGACGTCCGCATCGTCAAGCACCGCGACTGGCGGATCGACCTCAAGGACATGGAGCGCGCCGTCGACCGGAAGACCAAGCTCATCGCGGTCTCCCTGGTCTCTTCCGTCAACGGCCATCTGGAGAAGATCAAGGCCCTTTCGGATCTCGCCCATTCGCACGGCGCCTATCTTTTCGGGGACATCATTCAGGGCGCCGGCGCCATCCCCATCGATGTCCATGCCATGGGCATCGACATGGCTTCCTGCGGCATGTACAAGTTCCTTCAGGGCGAGCATGGCTGGGCATTCATGTACATCCGGGAGGACCTCATCGGCTCGGTCGTCAAACCCACGGAATTCACCGGCCATCCGGATTTCAACTACGCGCCGTGGGTTTCGCAGCCCAAGGCCGGCCTTCCCGAATTCATCGCTCACGACCCCAAGGGCATCGGCGATTTCGAGGTCGGGACGCCGTCGGTCATTACCTTCGCCGCGCAGTACGAGTCGCTGAAGTTCATCGAGCAATTGACCATTCCCCGCATCCGGGCGCACGCGAGGCCCCTCATCGGCCGTTTACGGAAGGGATTGTCGGCCGCCGGTTACCGGCCCATCACTCCCGAGGACACAGAGACCGCGATCCTCACGTTCCGCTCTCCCGACAACAACAAGACCCGCGACCGGATTCTCCGGGCCAATAAAGAAGGACGCGCGAAGATCTCGATCACCGGGCCGAATTCGGCGTTGACGGTAGGCCGGTTTGGCGATCACCTGCGTTTTTCGGTGTCGGTGTACAACAACCAGGAAGACGTCGACCGGATTGTGCAAGTGCTGTCGTAGCTGGGTCTTGCCCTATTGACCAAGCGAGTGGGCGCGAAGCCGGAAGCCGCGCGACAAGACTCCTGCTATGGTTAGGAGGATGCCGCTCAACATCAGAAACAAACGCGTTTCCAGGCTCGCGGCGGATCTAGCGGCTGAAACGGGAGAATCCATCACGAATGCTGTCGGTCAGGCCGTCGAAGAAAAGCTCGCTCGATTGCGCCGGCGTTCGGAACGCAACGGTTTGGCCGCCAGGCTGATGGAGATCGGACGGGAGTGTTCGAGCAACCTGCCGGCGGAATGGCTCACGCGCGACTTTGACCTGGAACTCTTTGATGAGCGAGGGCTACCCAAGTGATTGTTGTGCCGGCGATGGGGCATCGCCCCCCGGCAAGCCAATGCGCTACACCCGATCCCGCAGCATCTCTCTCGCGCAGTTGTATCCAGGCGCGCCCATCACCCCGCCTCCCGGATGCGCCCCGGAGCCGCACAGGTACATCGCGCGAATCGGCGTCCGGTAGCGGGCCCATCCCGCCACGGGCCGCAGCACGAACATCTGGTCGAAGCTCAATTCCCCGTGAAAGATGTTTCCACCCGTCAGGCCGAACCGGCGCTCCAGGTCGAGCGGAGTCAAGACCTGCCGCTCCCGCACTCCGGAACGGAAACCGGGGGCATACTCTTCGATGATGTCGAAAACCCTCTCGGCATAAGGTTCGCGCAACTCGTCCCAGGTCTGCCCCGTCAGCGTGTAGGGCGCATATTGCAGGAAGATGCCGAGGATGTGCTTGCCCGCGGGCGCCAGCGACGGATCGTATTGCGTGGGGCAGGTGAGTTCCAAAAGCGGGTTCCGCGACGGCTGCCCGTATTTGGCGTCGTCCCAGGCGCGCTCGACATAGTCAACCGACGGGCAGATGTGCATCGTCGCCCGGTGCTGCGGGCCGGGCGCACCCGGGCAGGCTGTGAAATCGGGGAGACGGTCGAGGGCCAGATTGATCTTGAGCGACGTGCCCTCCGACCGGAACCGCCGGATGGCCGTGGCGAATTCAGGCTCCAGGTGAGTCTCGCCGACCAACCGCAGGAAAGTCACGTGCGGGTCGAGATTCGACGCCACAGCGCGCGCCTGGATCTCTTCGCCGCCTTCGAGGACCACTCCGGCGGCCCGCCCCTCACGGATCAGCACGTGATTCACTGCGGCGTTGACGCGGATCTCCGCGCCCTTGGCTTTTGCCGACGCGGCGATTGCGTCCGACACCGCTCCCATGCCTCCGCGTACAAAGCCCCACAGTCCGCGTTTTCCTCCCACGCTGCCCATCGAGTGGTGCAGCAGAATATACGCGGTTCCCGGCGAGCGGGGTCCGCCGTTGGCGCCGATCACCCCATCGGTCACCAATGTCACCTTTAACTCCGGGGACTCGAACCATTCGTCCAGGTAGTCGGCGGCGCTCTGCGTGAAGATCTTCACCAGACCGGTTATCTCGGTCCGCGACAGCTTGGCCGCGCGCGCCCCGATCTTCAGATACTCGACGAAATCCCCCACGCCTCGCGGAGGAAACTCCGGCGGCGTGATCAGCAGTAGCGTTTCGACGAACTGCGCCAGGCGTTCCAGGTGCTCTTCGAACTTCGGGTACGTCTCCGCGTCACGGCGCGAGAATTTGGCGATCTCTTCGAGCGTGCGCTTGCCGTCCTGCCACATGAACAGGCACCGGCCGTCGGGAAAGGGGGAAAAGAAGGCGGGGTCCTTGGCGTCCACCCGGTAGCCGTAGTGCGCCAGTTCGAGTTCTTCGACGATCCGTTCCTGGAGCAGGCTCGTCAGGTACGCCGCCGTGGAGACGCGGTAGCCCGGCCAGATTGGCTCGGTCACGGCGCAGCCCCCGACCAGTTCCCGCCGTTCCAGAACCAGCACGCGCCGTCCGGCGCGCGCCAGGTACGCCGCGGTTACCAGTCCGTTGTGGCCCGCGCCGACGATGACAACGTCATAAGGAGCAGCCATGGGTCACTCTTTGCGAAACACGACAACGGCCAGAGGCGGGAGCGTCACCGCGATGCTGTGGGGCCGGCCATGCCGCGCCAGGGGCCGCGAGACCACTCCTCCCGCGTTGCCCATGTTGCTGCCGCCAAAATACTCCGAATCGCTGTTCAGCAGCTCCTGGTAATAACCCGCCTCCGGCACGCCGAACTCATAGCCTGCACGCGGCACGGGCGTGAAATTGCAGCACACCAGCAGGAAGTCCGACGGGTCTTCCGCCCGCCGCAGGAAGGCGATGATGGAGTGATCCGCGTCGTGGAAGTCCACCCATTCAAAACCCGTCCAGTGATGGTCCACTTCGAACAACGGGCGATACGTGCGGTAGATCCGGTTCAATTCGCGGACGAAAGCCTGCAGCTTCCGGTGATAGTCGAACTGCAGCAGGTCCCAGCGCACCGACGCGTCGTTGCTCCACTCCTCGTACTGGCCGATTTCCGTACCCATGAACAACAGTTTCTTGCCGGGGTGGGTGAACATATACCCAAGGAACGCCCGCACGTTGGCGAACCGCTGCCACTCGTCGCCCGGCATCTTCGCAATCAGCGACCCTTTGCCATGCACCACCTCGTCATGCGAAATGGGCAGCACGAAGTTCTCGGTGAACGCATAGATCATGCTGAACGTAATGGCGTTGTGTTCAAATCTGCGGTACACCGGGTCGTGCGAGAAGTACTTCAGCATGTCGTGCATCCAACCCATGTTCCACTTCATCGTGAAGCCGAGGCCGTTCAGGTAAACCGGCCGGGAAACACCGGAGAACGACGTCGACTCCTCGGCGATCGTGATGGCGCCGGGCACGGTGTGCGCCAGTTCGTTGAACTTCCTCACAAAATCGATCGCTTCCAGGTTCTCGCGCCCGCCGTACTGGTTGGGCGCCCAATCCCCATGCTTGCGCGAATAGTCCAGGTACAGCATCGACGCGACCGCGTCCACCCGCAACCCGTCCACGTGATATTTCTTCAGCCAGAACAGCGCGTTCGAGATCAGGAACTGCCGCACCTCGTTGCGGCCGTAGTTGAAAATCAGCGTCCCCCAATCGCGATGCTCGCCCTTGCGCGGGTCCACGTGCTCGTAGAGGGCGGTCCCGTCGAACCACGCGAGTCCGTGTGCGTCTTTGGGGAAATGCGCCGGAACCCAGTCCATGATCACGCCGATACCGGCCTGGTGGCAGCGGTCCACCAGGTACATGAAGTCTTCCGGCGTGCCGAATCGCGAGGTCGGCGCATAGTAGCCGATCACCTGGTAACCCCACGAGCCCGAGAACGGATGCTCCATCATCGGCATCAGCTCGATGTGCGTATAGCCCATCGATTCCACGTACTGCACCAGCGAGGTCGCCAGCTCGCGGTAGCTCAGCGAGGTGTGGTCCGGTTTCCTCAGCCACGATTCAGGATGCACCTCGTACACCGACATCGGCTTCTTCAGCCAGTTGGCTTCCGCGCGGCGTTCCATCCATTCCTGGTCCTGCCACTCGTACTTGTCGATGTCCCAGACCACTGACGCGGTTCGAGGGGGCGTTTCGGAAAAAAAGGCATATGGGTCCGCTTTCTCCTGCCGGTGCCCGAGATGCCGGGAGCGGACGTGGAACTTGTAGTGTGCGCCTTCCCCGAAGTGCGGAACAAACAGCTCCCACACGCCACCCGTGCGCAGCCGCATCGGGTGACGGCGGGTGTCCCAGTCGTTGAAGCTACCCATCACCGAGACCGACTCCGCATTGGGCGCCCAGACTGCGAACCGCACCCCTTGGACCCCTTCGGACTCCACCAGGTGCGCGCCCATCTTGTCGTAGGTCTCGAAGTGCGTTCCTTCGCCGTGCAGGTACAGATCGAAGTCCGTCAACTGCGGAGGAAAGCGATAGGTATCCTCGATTTCCTCCGCCGCGCCGTGCCAGCGCTCGATGCGAAGGCGATACGGAACCGGCGAGCCGTCGAGCTCGCCGAGGAAGAATCCCTGATCATGGAGTCGCGTCATGGGAAACGACTCCTCGCCAATGACCACGGCCACCGTCTTGGCTTGCGGGAGAAAGGCCCGCACCTCCCAGGAGGGTTTTCCTTTGACCTTGCGAACCCGATGCGGGCCTAAGACTCGGAACGGATCTCCGTGATACCCGCCAACGATCGCCTCCAAACCGGAATCAAGCATAATGAGAACACTGCCAAATGCTTAGTGTAGCGGACCTGCCCAAGGCGGAACTGCATCTGCACCTCGAGGGTTCTGTCGAGCCGGAGACGTTGCGGGAGCTTTCGCCCGATCTCACCCCCGAGGAAATCGGCCAGCGGTACTCCTATTCGGACTTCGCCGGGTTCATCGAAAGCTTCAAGTGGGTGAACTCATTCCTCCGGACTCCGGACGACTATGCGTTGATCACCCGCCGCCTGTTGGAACGGCTGCGCGCGCAAAACGTCTGCTGCGCGGAGATCATCCTGGCCGCCGGCGTGATTCTTTGGAAGCAGCAGGATGTCCACGCGATCTATCACGCGGTGCGGGACTCGAGCCTGATTGCGGAAGTAGAATGCCATTGGATTTTCGACGCCGTCCGGCAGTTCGGTCCCGAGCATGCCCGGCAGGTTTTCGAACTGGCGGCGCAGTACTCCGGAGACGGCGTAGTTGCCATCGGCATCGGCGGCTCCGAGGACCGGGGCCCGGCCCACTGGTTTGAAGAGGCGTATGCGTATGCGAGATCGAAAGGGCTGCGCCTGACCGCCCACGCCGGCGAGACCTGCGGGCCGGAGTCCGTTTGGGCCGCGCTTCGAATCGGAGCGGAGCGAATCGGGCACGGAATTCGCGCCGTCGAGGATGAAGGACTGTTGCGCCACCTGCGAGAGCGGTCGATCCCGCTGGAAATCTGTATTTCGAGCAACGTCGCCACCGGCGCGGTGGCCGATATTGCGTCTCATCCCGTGCGCCGGATCTACGATGCAGGCGTGCCCATCGTTCTGAATTCGGACGATCCGGCAATGTTCCGGACCACACTCAACGCCGAATACGAACTCGCCCGGGAACGGTTTGGGTTTACCGACGCCGAGTTGACGCACCTGGCCGAGAACAGCTTTCGCTATCGATTTCGATAAGTTCCTCCGCCAGCACTCGGGATAAGATACAGGGCGGATGCGAAAGGGCCTTTGTACGAGCCGGACCCTTCCGGCCGAATCCAGGAGGTGAATCATGAGACTCGCCGCTTTCCTCGCTATTGCCATCCAGATCCTCATCACCGGTTGCGGCCGGCCACCCGCACGACAAGAGACCCCTGCGCCGTTCGAATTCACCCGGATGTTTGTCCACTGGTCGGAGTACCTCAAGCCGGGCTACCTCGACTTCGTCGAAGCGGCGCAGCCGGAACTCGTTCAAGTGGGGTTCTACGGGGCGGATCTCTATGCCTTGGGCCACATGCCCGACTCCGCCAAAGGGTTGTCCGGACCGCTCTTCCCGATTCACGGAGGCGCTGTTCAGGCCTCCGAGCCAAAGGATCGGTTGCAGGCCAACCTCACCTATTTCGAAAACCTGAACCGGGAGGTGCACAGGCGCGGAGCGAAGGTGATCGGACACTTCGCCATGGCCAAGTACCTGATTGGCGAGAAAGGCCGCGTCCCGCGAAACGGGTTCTTCAAGTTCTACACGGAACTCTGGGACGAGAAGGAACTGGGCCCCAAGCCGGTCGCCGACCCGGTCGAACTTCTTCAGCGAAACGCCGACGGCACGCCCATCGTCACCGGCGACGAGGACGCCGGCCCCTTCGGCGTGTACTACGGCTGTCTGAACAACCCGCATTGGCGAACGGTACTAAAAGCCTTCGCGCGGCAGGGCATCCGCCGGGGCGTCGACGGGTTCATCATCAACTACTTCTACCGGCTCAATTGTCTGTGCGAATATTGCCAGCGCGAGTTCCGCGGTTATCTGAAAGATCATCACTCGGCCGCGCAGATACGAGAGAAATTCGGCATCGGCGACATCGACAAACACCGCTTCACCGAAATTGTCAGCGCTCACGGGGATGAGAACCCGACCCCGCTGCGCGTGGAGATGCGCCGCTTCTCCGCCGTTTCCAACAAGAAGGCGTTCGACGATGTCTTCGTCAACCATGGCCGCTCGATCAAAACCGACCTGATCCTGGCGCAGTGGCTGCATGCCTACCAACCCGTACCGGCCAACGACGAACGCATGATGCTGCCCGGCGACCTCTGGAGCAAGGGCGAAGACTACATCTGGTATTGCGTCGGCAAGACGGAACCCACCCTGCAATTGCGCTACATCCGCAGCGCAGGCCGCGACAAGCCCTACACGGTGTGCCACTACGAACATGTGAAAATCCGCGCCTCGATGGCCGAATTAGCCGCGAACGGAGGCGCCCCCATGGGCATGTACCTCGACTTCACCGATCCGGCGGCGCGCGAGGCGTTCATTCGCTATTTCGCGTTTCTCAAGCGGTACGACGCGATCTACAAGGCCAACCGATCATACGCTGAGGCTGCTTTGCTGTATCCTCGCAGCCTGGTTCACCAGGGGCAGTTCACGTCCGCGATGCCCGTCTTCCACGACGCCGGATTCCGCCTGTTGGACCAGCATGTCCTGTTCGACGTCGTGCCCGACGATTTCAGCGGGACCGGCGATCGCTATTCCCGTGTGGTCTCGGCATCCTCAAAGGATCTGACTGCGCCCGAACGGCTCAGCCGGTTCGACGCCCCGAAGACGGTTCGCGTGTCGGCATCGAAGCCGGCCCAAGGCAGCGAAATCGATCTCCACTTTGTGAATTACGCTCGCGAGGACAAGGGCCAGGCGCCGCGAACCGCCGCGGACGAGAATCCCACGGCGGTGTCGGACCTGAAGGTCGACTTCGCCCTGCCGGACGGGGCCCGTGTGGTGCGGGTAGACGTGATCTCACCGGAGTACACCGATCCGATTGCTGTCGTGGCCCCGACCTCGAGCGGACGTCTGCGATTCACGCTCCCGAAGTTTCAGGTGTATAGCGTTGCCCGGATCCACCTCGCTCCCTGAGGTGAGGTTCCTGCTTTGTGGGGCGGCCTTTCAGGCCGCGGCGGGCTTCAGCCCGCCCAAGGGGAACTTTAGTTCCCCCTGGGGCCGCATTGCATGGTTGTTAGGCCTCATGGCGCGATCTCGATGACCCGCAACTGCCGCCCAGGAAGCTTCTCAGTCCGTCGAATCCGTCCGGCAAACGCCTCAAGGCTGTGGTTGCCGTCCGGCGAGATTTCGATCAGCTTGCCCTTTCCGCCCTTCATCCCGAACTGCCCGGGCTCCACATCCCACGTGAACGGGACCTCTTCGTTCCCATAGTTCGCCAGGAGCACACCCAGATGCCCGTCCTCCGCCTGCCACAAACGGCCTTCGGCGATCGGCGCGGTCCCGCGGTGCTTGCGCGACCAACCGAAGTTGTCGTCCGAGAAAGACGGAACGGGGTTCACCGGTTCGAGCGGCTGCAGGAGACGGCCGTACGTCAGGAACTTCCGCGAGGCCACCCGGTAGCGGGCACATTGCCGGAAGTAATCGGCTTTCGCCTGGTACTCCGGCTTGAACAGGCCCAGGCTCATCCAGCCGATCTGCTTACCGTCGAGGAAGGCCTGCCCCTGCGCAAAGTTGAACAGGGTATCGCTCTTGGTGTAGTCGACCGGACTGCCGAACAGCAGCGTGTACCCCGAGTACACCACCTGCATCAACGGGATCTCCCAGTCGGTGGCCTGCGACCAGGAGAGATTGGCATCCACCAGGTCGAGGAAGACTTCGTCCGTGCCCTCCGATGTGATCACCGCTTGCCGTCCTTCCCGGTGAGCTACGTTCTGGACCTTCCGCATCAGGTCGCGGAAACCGTCGGCCCAGTAGCGTCCGCCGCCAAGCGGGTGGCCGTGCGCGGGGTTGAAGCAATGCTCGTGACCCATCGAGGAGATCTGGTCAATGTAGACGCCGTTCACTCCCTCTTCGCGGATCAGTTTGTCCACCACGGTCGAAATTGCCGCGTGCCAGTAGGCGCTCGACGGGCACATCGATAGCAGGCGTCCCGCCGCGTCGGAATAGCGGTACATGCGGAACCCGCCCGCTTCGTCGGTGATCGCGTGAGGAGCGAACTTGTCAAAATCCGCGATGTTCTTGTCGGCGCTCAGGCCGTTGATGTACGGCATGATCAGAAAGCCCTGCCCGGTGAGCAGGCGCACGCGCTCGCGGAACTGCGGCTTGGCGGGCAGATAGTGGGGGTAGTTGTTGTCGAACGGAGTCTGATGCCAGTTGTACCAATGCAGGGCGAGGGGAACGCCAAGCTGCCGCTGCGCTTCGACCAACGGGGCGTTCATCTCTTCGGCGGCGCCGGTTCGTCCCTGCCATTCCCAGCCATCCTGGATCCAGGCGCCGGCGTTCTTGACAAGGTCCGACATCGCGGCGCGCCGGCTGATGGGGCCTGCAGCAGACCACTTCTGCTGCAGCGCCCACTTGCGGTAGTGTTGTGCGGCGCCGACCCAGTTGCCCTGGTAGACGCCGAACTCCACCGGGTAGTAGTCGGGATAGTCCGATCCGGCGACGCCCATGTTGTCGGGAAAGTGAACCACGGTGATCCGCGTTCCCGGCTCGATGACGACGTCCTTGGCCCGGGCATCCGAGTCCATGGTGGCGAAGTACACGGAGTTCCTGCCCTTGCTCAAGGCGGCGAACTGCATCGGCCAGTTCCCGCTCGGATAGCGCTGTTCGATCTTCTCTTTCCAGGCCCGCAACAGGTGCCCGCCGGAGGACTGGGCCGGGCGCGCGATGTCGTATTCGCCCGCCTGCGGGAATCCGTTGACGAGCGGAAAGCTCACCGTCCACAGACCCCAGTAGTCGCTGAGGTTCTCGACGAAGATGCGCCAGCGGGCGATGCCCGAGTCGGCGGGCAGGTCGACCGTGACCCGCACGGTGACCGCTCCGTTTTCGAGCCACCAGCGCATGTCGTTCCATTCCAGGACGGCGCGCTCGCCGCCATCCGGCATCCGCTCTTTGCAGGCATAGGTGGCCGGTTTGTAGTTGTTGGTGATGGGTCGGACTTGCGTGCCCTTGCCAAAGGCAATTTCCCAAAGCAGATGCTTGCCCTCGACGGCTGCGACGTGGTTCAAGCCGGAAGCGCGGTCGATCATGGCGCGAAGGCCCATTCCCTCCGGTTCGAATTCGAAGCGGGCGTGGCGATTCTCGAGGATGAGGCCGTTGGCCGGATCGACGCGTTGCGCGAATCCGGCGGTGGCCCCTAGCAGGATGACGGTGGCGATGAATTTCATGACCGCCCCAATTATCGCCAGCGCGATCGCCGGTGTCAGGGGGCCCACCCCTCTTTCTTGGCAAAAGGAACTCGAATGCGGAATAATGCCCTTGATGAGACGCCGCGACTTCCTGCTGTCTTCCTCCGCCGCAGCCCTCTGGGCGAAGCCTTCGATCCAGCTTTCTCTTTCGGTCCGGGTGGCCGAGTCCTTCGAGTCCAAAGAGAAAACCACGATGAGCCTGGACGCGTTGATCGCGCTGGCAAAGAGCAACGGCTATCGTGCCCTCTGCATGCGCGGCTCGCAGGCAGGGGTCCACACTCCGCGCGAGAAGGTGGCCGAGATGGCGAAGCAGATTCGTGCTTCCGGGCTGCGCGTCTCGATGATCACCGGCGATTTTGCCGTTGCGCGCAACGATGATCACGGCCCCGACGGATTGCGCAAGATTACGCCCTATCTCGATCTCGCTCAAACCTTCGGCGCGGATCTGATCCGCGTCGCCATGAAGAAGGAGGAGGACATCCCGTGGGCGCAAAAGGCCGCCGATGAAGCCCGCGAACGCCGCATCCGCCTGGTCCATCAGTCGCATCACGCCAGTCTGTTCGAGACCGTGGATGGTTCCCTTCGGGTACTTCGCGCCATCGACCGGCCGAATTTCGGCATCATCTATGAGCCCGCGAACTGGTTCCTGGTCGGGGAAGACTACGGGCCCTCGGCCCTGACAAAGGTCAGGCCCTACATCTTCAACGTCTATGTCCAGAACCACCGCCTCAATCCCGCCGGCTCGGGTTTCGTGAAGACCTGGAAGAAGGGCGTGGTCAAATTGGACCACATTGGCATGTGGGAGAAGGGCGGTGTGGATTTCGACGAGGTGCTGAAGGCTCTGCGTTCTTCCGGGTACAGCGGGTACCTCACCGTCCACCAGGCGTTCGCGGGTGTGATGCCGGTGGAGGAAGCGGCCCGGCGTTCGGCCGAGTATCTGCGGCCGCGCGTGTAGA
>JBJXGR010000141.1:0-4061 GCA_046160045.1 Bryobacteraceae bacterium | reverse complement strand
GTGGCCACGATGTCGCAGATCGCCGACCTGCTCAAGAAGACCGAGCAGTCGCAGCGGGTTCTGGAGGAGGTGACCGAAGGCTTCGCCCTGGACGTCATCGGCGACGAGGAAAACGCCGATGAAACCCTTTCGATCGATCGCCTGACCGCCGACAGCGACATCGCCCCGGTCATCAAACTGGTCGACACCACGATCTTCAATGCCCTGGAACGCCGTGCCAGCGACATCCATATCGAGTCGCGCGACCAGGAAGTCGCCATCAAGTACCGCATCGACGGCGTGCTGCAGTACGCCATGCCGCCCATCGCCAAGGACTGGCACTCGACGATCATCTCGCGCATCAAGGTCATGAGCGAACTCGACATCGCCGAGCGCCGGGTCCCCCAGGATGGCCGCTTTCGGGTGCGCTACAAAGGCCGCCTGATCGACTTCCGCGTCTCCATCATGCCGACCATTCACGGCGAGGATGCCGTGCTCCGTGTGCTCGACAAGGAGTCGATGAGCGAGAAGTTCTCGAAACTGTCGCTCGAGGTAGTCGGCTTCTCGGAACAGGACTTGGTTAAGTTCCGCCGGTATATCAAGGAACCCTACGGGATGGTGCTGGTGACCGGACCCACCGGATCGGGAAAAACCACCACGCTCTACGCGGCGTTGAGCGAGATCAAGACGGACGAAGACAAAATCATCACCGTCGAGGACCCGGTCGAGTATCAGCTCAAGGGCATTACGCAGATTCCGGTTAACGAGAAGAAAGGACTGACGTTCGCCCGAGGCCTCCGCTCCATCCTGCGGCACGACCCGGACAAGATCATGGTGGGTGAGATCCGCGACCAGGAGACGGCCCAGATCGCCATCAACGCCGCGTTGACCGGGCACCTGGTGTTCACGACCGTCCACGCCAACAACGTCCTCGACGTGCTGGGCCGCTTCCTCAACATCGGCGTCGAAGCGTACAACTTCGTCTCGGCCTTGAACTGCATCCTCGCCCAGCGCCTGGTCCGCGTCATCTGCGAGCACTGCAAGAAACCAGTCGTGTATCCGGACTCGTTCCTGGTGGAATCGGCGCTCAACCCCGAGGAATGGCGCGACGTCACCTTTTATGAGGGCGCCGGGTGCTTCGAATGCGGGGGCACCGGGTATCGCGGGCGCACGGCGATCCACGAATTGCTGGACCTGACCGACCGCATTCGCGAGATGATTCTCGAACGGCGGGCGTCGTCGGAGATCAAACGGGCGGCGCGCGAAGACGGCATGACGTTCCTGCGCGAATCGGCGGTGGAGAAGGTACGCATCGGCGTGACGACCATGCGCGAGATCAACAAGGTGACGTTCATCGAATAGTATGTGGAAGTCGCTCCTCAGTATCCTTCACGACCCGCCGCCCGCCTACGTGTTCGAAGTATCGGAGGCGGGCATCTCGGTGGCGTACACATGGAAGGGCCCGGCCGTCGAATTCCACCCTCTGCCGCCCGGGGCGTTGCGCGTGTCACCGATCGAGGACAATGTCCTCCAGCCCGAGAGGCTGGCGGAGTTGGTCAAAGCGATTGCGCCCCCCTTGCCGGGCAAGAAAAACCGCGACGCAGCCTTGCTTCTCCCCGATTACGCCGTCCGTCTCTCCATCCTCGATTTCGACAGCTTCCCGCGCGACCCCAAGGAACAACTGACGCTCGTCAGGTTCCGCCTGAAGAAGAGCGTGCCGTTCGACATTGAAGCGGCGGTGGTGAGCTTCATTTCCCAGCCGGCGGAGGGCAAGAAAACCGAAGTCATCGCCGCGGTAGCCCCTCTCGAGATCCTGGCCCGATACGAAGCGCCGTTCCGCGCGGCCGGCCTGATGCCCGGGTTCGTCACCGCCTCGTCCCTGGGTTTTCTGCACCTGCTGGACGGTCCGGGATTGACGGTCACGGCCAAGCTCAGCGGCCGATTCCTCACGGTGCTGGTAACCCTTGGCGGCCATCTCAAGCTTGTGCGCTGCCTGGAAACCCAACCCGAATTGCCGGGGCTGGCGGCCGATCTTTACCCCACGTTCGTCTTCATCGAAGATCAACTGGGGCGAAAGGCGGAGCGACTTCTGCTTTGCGGTTTCGGCCCGAAATCGGATGAGGCCGGCCGGAGGTTCGAGGCCGAGCTTTCGATCCCCGTCCAGGCGATGGAATCGCCGTTCGGCGCGCCGGGCGAGTTCAACGCCGGCCTGTTTGGCTACCTGGCCCAACTGGAGGGCGCGGCCGTATGAAGAGAATTCCCATCAACCTGGCCAGCCAACCGTTCCGGCGCGACCGCCCGCTCATTGTCGCGTCCTGGGTCCTGGGGGTGTTGATGGCGGCGCTCGGGGTTGGGCTCGCGTCCCTTTCGTGGATGGAACGAAACGAACTGGCCGGCACGCGGGCCGACATCGCGCGGCTCGAGGAGGATCTGGAAAAGCTCGCGCGTGAGCAGACCAAGGTCGACACGGCCCTACGGCGTCCCGAAAATGCCCAGGTGCTCGAGCGCAGCCTGTTCCTCAACAGCCTGCTGTTCCGCAAAGGCATCAGTTGGACGCGCCTGTTTGCCGACCTGGAAAAGGTCGTTCCCCACAACGTGCGCCTGGTCGCGATTCGCCCGTGGATCACCGGGCGGAACCAGATCATGCTCGAAATGACGGTCGGCGCCGAGCAGACCGAACCTTTGCTGAAGTTCCTGATGGCGATCGAGAACTCCGAACTGTTCGGCTCCACCAGCGTCGCCACGCGCCAGCCGCCCAGCCAGAACGAACCGTTGTATCGCTACAAGGTTCAGGTGAGTTATGCCCAGCGCCTCTGACGTCCGGCTCCAGTTCGATGACTTCCGCCGCAAACTCTCCGGCGGCGCGAGACGACGGGATGCGCGTTTTGTGGCAAGGGCAGCGTTAGGCACGCTGCTGGTTCTCGACATCGCCGCGGCGCTGTTTCTGTTCAAACCCTGGGGCGGCTCCGCTGAAGATCTCACCAACACCAGGGCGCGCCTGGAGCAGCAACTCCTGCGCAACCGCCGCAGTTTGACCTCCAGCAAGCAGGTTCTCGAGAAAGTCGAAAAAGGCCGGACCGAGGGCGAAAAGTTCCTCTCCCAGTACATTATGGACGCGCGGACGGCATACTCGACCGTGATCGGCGAACTCGATGAGGCGGCAGGCAAGGCCAGCATCAAAATCAAAGACAGCCAGTTCTCCGTCGAGCCCGTCGACGGCAGCGATACCATCGGCATGATGACGATTTCCGCGAACTACGAGGGTGAGTACCCGAACCTGACTCAGTTCGTCAATCTTGTCGACCGGTCCCCGAAGTTCCTGATTATGGATACGGTGCAGGCCACTCCCCAAACCCAGGGACAGGCCATCAACGTGACCATGAAGCTGAACGTCTTCATCCGGAATGAGGGAGGGATCGACCAGTGACGCTTGGCGCGGAACCCAGGAAAGTGGCGCTGCTGATCGCCTTGGCCGGGGCGGCAGCCGCCATCTTCTACGTGAATCTCGGGAGTGAAGAGCCCGCCCCGGCGCCCCCGGCTGCTTCTGCTCCACCCGCCGCGGTGGTGGAGACACCAGTTCCCGTGCGCCCGTCGGCGGCGACTCCCGCGCCTGCGCCCGCCACACGCCGTACCTCCAGGCGCGACCGCGTGCGCGGCGATTCATTCCGGCCCATGATCGGATTTGGCCGCAATGAAGAGCGGCCGGACCTTGCCAAGATCGACCCGACCCTTCGCTTCGATTTGCTGAAGAAGGTTCAGGGCGTCGAGCGGTCCGGCGGCGTCCGCAACCTGTTCCAGTTCACGGCAGCGCCCCCGCCGCCCGAGCCTCCCGCTCCCAAGGTCAAGATTACACCGCAGACTCCGGGACAGATCGCCCAGGGCCTGAAACCCGGGCAGCAACCGGGCCAACCGGGCCAGGCCGTCAAGCCCCCGCCCCCGCCGATCACGCTCAAGTTCTACGGTTATTCAGAAGGCCGCGTCGGCGGTGGCAAACGCGCGTTTTTCCTGGATGGCGAAGACATTTTCGTGGCGGCCGAGGGAGAACTGATCAAGAAGCGCTACAAGGTGATCCGCATCGGCGG
>JBJXGR010000140.1:0-18493 GCA_046160045.1 Bryobacteraceae bacterium | reverse complement strand
GGCTCGGTGGATTTCCAACTCAACATTGTTGGGTTCTCGTGGGCGGGGCCACCATTGGCCGAAATCCGTTCGGCGGGATGCTCTTCGAGGGTCAGGCGGACGTGTTGATGCTCGGGAAGCAGGAGAGGCTCAAGTGGGCGCAGAACCCCTTGCTCGTAAACGGCCTCAAGCTGTCGTGCCATAGCACCTTCATTGTAACCGGTGGTGGGTTGGGGCATTGGGGCCTATTCCTCGTCCTTCTGGCGCTTCTGCATCATTTCACGGGCCGACTTGATGTCGTCGATGTCCACAATGTTGTAGCGCCGCTCCATGGAGTCGGTCCGGTGGCCGGTGATTTTCATGCGCACTACTTGAGGAACCCCGGCGCGGCGCATGTTGCGGACCGCCGTGCGGCGAAGATCATGAAACTTCAATTCGGGGACGCCTGCGGCCTCACAGGCCGTGATCCAGACCCGTCGGAAACTCTTGATGGGCTGGCCATCGCGATGGAACACTGCCGAACCGCCGTTCGATTCCTTCAGCGCCCATTCCAACCACGTCCGCATGTCCCCGTCCAGGATCGGCACCGCGCGGCTGTGGCCACTTTTCGTCTCCGAAGCCTTCAAGGTGATGAATGCCTGGTTCCAGTCAACCTGGTCCCAATCCCAAGCGAGGAGTTCGCCGAGCCGGACGCCGGTGTGATATGCGGTAACAAAAAGCGGCTTCAGAAAATCCGGTAGAGCATCACGCAATTTGGCGTACTGCTGATCGGTGAGGAATCCCTGGCGGGCGTTGTCCTCTCGAACCATCGGGAAGAAGGGCATCGTCACGACTTTGGCCGGGGTGGACTTGCGGCCCAGATTGAGAGCGATACGCAAGATCGACAGTTCACGGTTGCACGTCGTCTCTGTGACACCATCGGCCTTGCGCTTGTCACGGTACGCTTTCAGCTTGGGCGTCGAAAGGGTGGCTGCTTTGGTGTCGCCGAAGTACGGCTTTAGATTCGCGTCGATGCACCACTTGAACACGCGCGTTGTGGTCGGCTTCGCGTTGCCGGCCTCATAGTGCGCGAGCAGATCGTCGAGCAGTTCGCGGCAAGTGATCTTGGCAGCTTCCGAAACGACGATTTCTCCCCGCGCCTTCTTGCCTAGGATTTGATCTCGAAGCCGCTTCGCATCCTGAATGTTCGCTGAGCCGGACGACTTCTGGACTTGCTTGCCGTCGACCCAATAGGAGACGTACCAGATGTTTCCGCGCTTGAAGATTGTGCCGGTGCCGTAGGAACTCCGTGCCATGGCCGAAGCATAACACGGGTTTTCGGAAAGACCGTTAACACCAACCGTTGCAAGGCAAAGCAAAAGCGGCACCGGGGGGCCGCTCTCTGATGGCAAGTTATTGATTTTATTGGTGCGGATGAGAGGACTTGAACCTCCACTCCCTTGCGAGAACTAGAACCTGAATCTAGCGCGTCTGCCAATTCCGCCACATCCGCACACTGATGGGACTTCTATCAAGATAACATGCCCCAACCGCCCGGGCAACACGCCTCACCACACGCGGCAAGCGTTCGCGCGCACCATCGGTTGGCCTTCCCGGCAACCGAACGCCCCGCGGAATTCCGGCATGTTCGAGACCACCCCATTCACCCGGTAATTGCCTGGCGCGTGAGGGTCGGTTAGCGCTCGCATCCGCTTCGATTCGTCCGTTGCGTTCAGGCACCAGATCTGGGCGTATCCGTAGAAGAAGCGCTGCTGGGGTGTCAGGCCATCCAAGGTCCCTTGCGGTTTCTCGGCCAGCAGGTCAAGCAGAGCGAGATAGGCCACGCGGACGCCGCCGCTGTCGGCGGTGTTTTCGCCCAGGGTCAGTCGCCCGTTCAGGCGGACGTCGCCCGTCGCCGTATAGGACGAGTACTGTTCCTGAATGCAGGCCACCCGCTTCTCGAATTCCTTCGCGTCCGTCTCGGTCCACCAGTCCTTCAGGTTGCCGCCGCCGTCGAACTTACGGCCCTGGTCGTCGAAGCCGTGGGTGATCTCGTGGCCAATCACCGCCCCGATGCCGCCGTAATTCACGGCGTCGTCGCGCCTGGCGTCGAAAAACGGCGGTTGCAGGATGCCCGCCGGGAAGTTGATGTTGTTCTGTGTCTGGCTGAAGTACGCATTGACGGTGGGCGGCGTCATGCCCCACTGAGTTTTGTCGACGGGCTTGCCGATTTTGGCGAGGTCCCGCCGGAACTCGAATTCAGAGGCGCGCACGACGTTCCCCAGCAAGTCGCCGCGGACGATCTTTACTGAAGAATAGTCGCGCCATTTATCCGGGTAGCCGATCTTGTTGGAAATGACGTGCAACTTTTCGATCGCCCGCTTTTTGGTCTCCGGCGTCATCCAGTCCAGGGCCAGGATGTCGCGTTCAACGGCTTTTTCCAGGCGGTGCACCATGTCGAGCATGCGCGCCTTTGAGTCGCCGGCAAACGCGGCCTCCACGTACTTCTGGCCGAGCGCCTCACCCAGTTGCTGGTCGGTCATATCCACGCAACGCTTCCAGCGGGGCTTGAGTTCTTTGGCTCCTGTCAGCGTTTTTCCGAAGAACTCGAAGGTCTCCTTGACAAATTCCTCCGGCAAGGCCGGCGCGGCGCCGTGCACAAGGTGCCACGTGAGATAGGCCTTCCAATGGTCGAGCGGCTCGGAAGCGATCGTCGCGTCCAGCATCTTCATGAAATCCGGGGTCGTGACGGTCAACCGCTCCAGCCTGGGAACGCCGGCTCCAGCGAAGTAGCCCTTCCAGTCGAAGTGCGGCGTCAGGGCGATCAGCTCACCCGGCGTGAGGGAATAGTATCGCTTGTTCGGATCGCGAAGCGTCACGCGGTCGAGAGAGCCCTTGGCGATCGTCGTCTCCAGCGCCATCACGATCGCCGCCTGCTGCTCCGCCTGCTCCGGTTTCCGGCCGAGGAGTCCGAACATTCGGCCGACGTGCGCGACGTACTTCTCCCGGATCTGCTTCGAGCGGGCGTCCTCCTTCAGATAGAGTTCACGGTCCGGAAGGCCCAGTCCTCCCTGAAAGGCGAGCGCGACCACCTTCGTCGAGTCCTTCAGATCCTGGGCCGAAGCGAAAAAGAAAAGGCCGCCGACGCCGCCCAGGTGGAGGCGCGCGAGCAATCCCCCGATCGCGCGCCTGTCCCCGAGTTTTTCGACCTGGTCGAGGAGTGGCCGGAGGGATCTCAATCCGATCTTCTGAACCTGCCCTTCGTCCATGCACGCCGCGTAAAAATCACCGATCTTCTGTTCCACCGGCGTGCGCGGCCCGGAAGGTCCGGCCGCCTTGTCCAGAATCGAGCGCAGAAGGGTCTGATTCCGCTCGCCGAGCAGATGAAAGGCGCCCCATCGCGCCTGGTCCCCAGGGAGCGGATTCTGCTTCATCCAGACGTTGCAGGAGTGGGCGTAGAAATCGACGCACGGGTCAACCGAAGTATCGAGCGGTCCTAACTGGGCCAGAACAAGGGAGACCGTCAATGGCGCGAGCAAAAGGGCAGGACGAACCATATTGTCTTGTCTATTGTCCCAGCTTTCTGGCGACGGCCCGGGCGACTTTTCGCTGTCGCCCGGAGGCGGATTGATCGTCGGACTCGAATTCCTGATAGTCGATGAGATCGAGGCCGGCCAGCAAGCCGGGTAGTTCTCCCGCCTGGAGCAAAAACGACGGGTTCATCGGCGGCACCCCCGGCCGGTCATCCACCATGGGGATCTCGGCCACCAGCAGGCCGCCGGGCGTCAAGGCAGCCGTCATGTACGGAAACAGATCGCGCTGGAGGTAGAAGAAGTCGGCGACCAGGTCAAAAGCGCCGGCTTGGATCAAGGCAGGGTGGGTTTCCAGGTCAGCAACCCGCGCGTCAATGGGGACCCGGAGACGGGCAGCCTGGCTCTCGAGGTACTCGATCGCGGAGGGCGCCGCGTCAAGAGCCGTCACTCGCCAACCAATCCGGGCCAGATGAAGGGCATGGCGGCCAGGACCGCACGCGACGTCGAGGGCGCTTCCTGGCGCGTTCCGCAGCAACAACCCGCGTATCAACCACGGAGACGGGGGCCGGTCGAGCAACTCGCCCCGCCGGTATCGTTCGTCCCATTTCGCAGCGCTCACAACGGGTTCCTTCGAATTAGTGTGACACGGCGGTGTAACTAAATGGCCCTTTGCATCCGCCCTGAATTATGAGAATCTAGAGTAAGTCGAGCCATGCTGCCGAACTTTCTGATCCCGGAAAGCACCGTGCGCGAGGACGGAACTGGCCTGGTTCTGAGCCTCGACAACTCACAGGGCGGCTTAGTTCTTCTCACCTTGGGCATCACCCGCATCATTGAGCAGGAGAGTCTGGATATCACAATCCGGGGATCGGCCGACGGTCAGGAGTGGGGCGACAAGCCGATCCTTGCATATTCGCAGAAGTTCTATTGCGGGACTTACCAGATGTTGCTCGATTTGAGCAAACATCCGGAGGTGCGTTATCTGCGGGCGCAGTGGAAGGTGAACCGTTGGGGCAGGGGAGAAGCAAAGCCGCTTTTCGGATTCTACCTTTTTGTGTCGGAAGCGACGCGCGCCGCTGCCAAAAGCGCGTGACGTGGGGACGAATTGGCGCCCTCGACGGATCCCCTTAGGATCCTCCGGTGCGATTGCGGCTCAATGCCTAGTACCGGCAGCGGGAGCAGCGGTGTGACTCCCACATGGGCTTGCCAGCGCTATCCCGCAACGTCAGATTCTCGTTGCCCCGACGGATCGACCGAGCGATCACGACGTCCACACTGCCCTCTCGCATCCGGCTTCCCGTGACGTCGATCACGTCCCCCGCTGAAAGCCGGAAGTTGCACATCTCCAGGTAGGACTTCGGCGCGATCCGTAGTTCGACCACACGCTTGTCCTCCCAACGAACGGTAGCTCGGACACCCACCACGCTACAGTCTTCGCACTTTTGTTCGGTCACGTCGAGGACTGTGCCCCTCATTTCCTTATCACTGAGGGTGGCTTTGCGCTCCTGTTCGGGAAGTCGGGCGTTGGCGGGCCCGACGGCAATCAGAAAAGTGAACGCCAACAACCAATTGCCCAGTTGTGATAAACGCGAACCAGTCATGACGTCATCCTGCCCAATGTCTCCTGCAAGCCGGTGACCATCCTGGTGGGCGGGCGCCCTCGCCCGTAGCCGGCCCCTCCCTGGCCGGCTTATGGCTCGCCGCCCCAGCGAGCAAAGCCGAAAGGATTTTCTGATTGCGGGCATTTCTTCCGTGAACGAAGGCTTTTTGCCGTGCTTGGGTCGTCCGCCGACGGCCGGGCGCTTGTCACCGGAGGATGCCATCATGAAAACATCGTTGCTTTTGGTCACTGCGTTGGCCGTCAGCCTGTCAGGTGCTGAGGTTCAACTCACGGTCTATAACCAGAACTTTGCCACTGTCAAAGAGCGGCGAACAATCGACCTCGCGAAAGGCGAGAGCGAGATCCGGGTGACCGATCTCACCGCCCACCTCGAGCCCGAATCGGTCGTGCTGCGCGACCTGCGGCAGCCCGATTCCCTTCGGATCCTGGAGCAGAACTACGAGAGCGATCCCCTCAGTGAAGGTCTTCTCCTGCGCAAGTCAGAAGGGAAGCTTCTGGATTTCGAAGTGGTCATGCCGCAGACCGGAGAGAAAAAGATCGTCAAGGGGAGGATCCTGCGCAGCGGCTATCTACCCCACACCTCCGCGCTGCAGCGATATGGCCAGCAGTATTCCTACAATCAGATGCTCTATTCCAACCCGCAAGGTGGCGGCCAGCCGATCGTCGAGGTCGACGGCAAGATCCAGTTCGGTCTTCCCGGCAAGCCCATTTTTGATGCCCTCGATCCAAAGGCATTCCTGAAACCAACTCTTTTGTGGAAGCTCTCTTCCGCCATGGCCGGCAAGCACGAGGTGGAGTTCTCGTATCTGACCGGCGGAATGCGGTGGGAGGCCAACTACAACGCGGTGGCGCCGGAAAAGGGAGACCGGTTCGACATCATTGGATGGGTAACGCTCGAAAACATGAGCGGCAAGGACTTTGAGAATGCGAGCGTCAAGCTGATGGCGGGAGATGTGGCGCGAGCTACCACCGAGGAGGACTCCCGTCGGGCGATGGGACAGATGGCGAGGTCGGAGGCGTCGGGCGGTCCCGCCGTCGCCGAGCGGGCTTTCGAGGAATACCACCTGTACAGCCTTGGGCGGCCGACCTCTGTGCTGGATCGGGAAATCAAGCAAGTGGAGTTCGTTCGTGCCGCCGGCGTTCCGGCGGACCGTATCTACGTGTACGACGGGATGAAGGTCGACGCGCAATATCGCGGATGGGATCCCTACAGCATCCGGACCCGGCCCGAATATGGCGCTGTATCGAATCCGAAAGTATGGGTGATGCTGGAGTTCCGCAATTCGGAGAAATCGCACCTCGGCATGCCGCTTCCCAAAGGCAAAGTCAAGATCTACCGGCGCGACGTGGATGGACGCAACGAGTTCGTCGGCGAGGACCGCATTGGCCACACGCCGAAAGACGAAACCGTCCGCTTATACACCGGCAACGCGTTTGACCTGACCGGCGAACGCCGCCAGACTAACTTCCGGCTTGATTCCAACGGCCACTGGGCCGATGAATCGTTCGAGATCAAAGTGCGCAACCACAAGAACGAGCCTGTCCAGGTCCGCGTTGTGGAGCACATGTTCCGGTGGATCCAATGGGCGATCACCGCCACTTCGATGGAGAACAACAAGACGGACGCGCGAACAATCGAGTTCCGGCCGACGATCCCAGCCGGCGGCGAAGCGGTGATCCGGTACACCGTGCACTACACCTGGTAGGGCTTCCGCATTCTGGTGTGCACGCTCCGGATCTCCGGATCGTCAAACCTGGTGGATAGCGGCTATCATGGCTAAGGTGTGCCCGGCGTGAAAAAGTTCGTCCTTGCATTCTGTTTCGCGGCGTTGACCGGGCATGCCGCGGAGTTTGCGGTTCTCCAGACGGGATTTCGCCTGGCCATTGACCGCCACGATAGGGAGGGCAGTGAGTACCTGCTGCACGCGAATGGCGGCGTGACGCGCATTCCTTTTGAGCAGGTGGCGGGGTTTGAGCCGGACGAACGTCCCCCGGCGGCGGCCCCCGCGCCCGCGGCGCTGCCTCCCGAATCGGGCGAACCGCGTAAGTCCAAGAGCCTGAGGGAACTGGTGACGGATGCCGCTCGCCGTCATGGTCTACCTGAAGAACTCATCCACAGCGTAGTGGCCGCGGAATCGGGCTACCAACCGGCCGCCGTATCACCGAAAGGCGCCGTCGGTCTGATGCAATTGATGCCGCAGACCGCCAAAACCTTTGGCGTGGACGCACGCGATCCGGAGCAAAACCTGGAGGCGGGCGTGCGGTACTTACGGGACCTCCTGATCAAATACGACAGCGACGCCAACCGCGCCCTGGCCGCCTACAATGCAGGGCCTGGCGCCGTCGATCGATACGGCGATGTTCCCCCGTACCGCGAGACCCAGACGTACGTGTCGAAAATCCTGACCAGGTACACCAAGGCCGCCGGGGCCGGGGCCACCAAGCAGCCCTGACACGCGTTCGGAACTACTTCAGGTGCGTCTCGAAAAACTCCGCCGTCAGACGCAGCATCTGTTTGTTGGCTTCTCCCGTCACGTTGTGCGCTTTTTGCGGGTACACCATCATCTGGAACATTTTTCCGGCGCGCTGCAACGCGTCCGCCATTTGCAGCACGTTCTGAAAATGAACGTTGTCGTCTTCGAAGTTGTGGATCAGCAGCAGGCTCGCCGTCAAGTCGCCCGCCTTGGAGATCGGGGAACTCGCCTTGTACCCCTCCCGGTTCTCCTCAGGTAACCCCATGTAACGCTCTGTGTAGATGGTGTCGTAGTTCCGCCAGTCGGTGACCGGCGCGCCGGCAATGCCCGCGCGAAAGCGGTCCGGCGCGTGGGTCAGGCAATACAGGGTCAAGTAGCCACCGTAGCTCCAGCCGTTCATGCCGACGCGCTTCATGTCGACGAACCCCGTGTTCTCCAGGTACCGTAAGCCCTCCAACTGATCCTTCAACTCCTGCGAACCCAGATTCCGGAAAACCGGCGTTTCAAACGCATGCCCCCGCCCCGAAGTACCGCGATTGTCCAATTGCCAGATGAGAAACCCGCGGTGCGCCATCGCCTGGTCCCATGTGAGGCCGGCCCAGGCATCCCGCACGGCCTGTCCGTGAGGTCCTCCGTAGACCTGCACGATCGCCGGGTAGTTCTTCTTCGGATCGAATCCGGCCGGCTTGATCATGCGCCCATAGAGCAGAGCCCCGTCCGCGGTCGTCACCTTCACGATCTCAGTGGGCAGGATCTCAAAGGCGTCGAGACCCGCCCGGTCGGCTTCCTTCTGCACCGCGATCGGACGCCCGTCCGCATGCCGCAAAGTGCGCCGGTGCGGCGTTGAAAGAGACGACGCGGTGTCCAGAAAATGCTCGAACACGGGGCTCATGGAAATGGCGTGCACACCCGCCTCCGCGGTCAGTGGCTCGGGTTGACCGCCGTCGGTTTTCACGCGGTACAGGCGTTTCTCGAGCGGACTGGCCTGGTTAGAAACGTAGTACACCCACCCTCGCCGTTCGTCGACACCCGCGAGTCCGGTCACCTCCCATTCGCCGCGCGTCAGCGCCTTCGACTGCCATCCCTTGTGACGTTTCTCGTACAGGTACAGGTGGCGGAATCCGCCCCGCTCGCTGAGCCAGACGAATCGCTCTCCATCGCGAAAGAAGTGAGGCTCGCCCTGCAGGTTGACCCAGTGCGGATCCTCTTCGGTGACCACAATGGAGGACTCCCCGCTCAATGCGTCCGTATCCAACAGGTCCAGACGGTTCTGGATCCGGTTCAAGCACTGAATGGCCAGCCGCCGTGAGTCCGGCATCCATTGAACCCGCGCCATCAGGCGGTGTCGAGGATCTCCGGTATTCATCCAACGCGTCGGGCCTCCGTCGCGCGAGACCACGCCGGCACGCACGTCGGCGTTGGGATCCCCGGCCTTTGGATACCGCTGAGGTTCCAGCTTGCCCTTCGCGCCCAACAGATCCACCTGCGGATAAACGGGCGTCCGGCTGACATCGAATTGAAGATAGGCGATCCGCTGTGAATCCGACGACCACCAGTAGGCTGTTCCCAGATCCAGTTCCTCCGGGTACACCCAATCCAGTTCGCCGTTCCACAGCGTGGCCGAACCGTCGCTTGTCAGCCGGACGATCTTCTGTCCCGCAATCTCGAGAACGTACAGGTCGTGCCCCCGGCGAAAGGCCACCCGCGTGCCATCCGGCGATAATTTGGGGTCGCGCTCGGGCTCGGCGGTGGCCGTCAGTTGAAGGAGGTCGCCTTTCGGGAATGGCTTCAGAAACAGGTCCCCTTCCACCGAAACAAGAATCCGGTCGCCCTTTGCCGACCAGGCGAATTTCGCTTCCCGAACGTGACGGTTCTTCCACTCGGACAAGCCTGGATTGGAACCCTTCACAGCCCTCGCCGCGAGTTCCTTAAGGGCCAGCAAATCGCGGCGGGACTGATTCCTGATCTCGTAGATCCACAGCGAGTCCTTCTGCTCGTAGAGAAAGCGTTTGCCGTCCGGCGCCCACACCACGGCTTCGAACTCGGGGTTGAGCGTTCCGACGTCGGCGAGGGTGACCGGCTTCTTCTGACCCCACGCCAGCGTGCAGAGCAACAACCCAACCGTGACGCGGATTCGCGGCATAAATCCCACTATCCAACACGCACAGGGGATGTGTCATTCTGGCTCTAGATGAAAGTCACTTTCTGGGGCGCCTGCCGCACGGTCACCGGATCCATGCACCTGCTCGAGGCCGGCGGCTTCCGATGCCTGCTCGATTGCGGCCTGAGTCAGGGACGGCGCAAAGAGTCGGACGCCCTCAATCGCGATCTTCCCTTTCCCGCCAAGTCAATCGATACCGTGATCCTGTCGCACGCCCACATCGACCATTCGGGGAATCTTCCGTCCCTGGTAAAAAACGGATACCACGGTCCGATTTATTCAACGCCGCCGACCATCGACCTGTGCGACGCCATGCTCCGCGACACGGCCTACATCCAGCAGAAGGACGCCGAGTTCATTAACAAGCGCCTGACCCGCCGGAGAGCGATCGAGCGGGAACCGGTTGAACCCATCTACTCGATGGAAGATGCCGAGGCCACTCTCCCGCTGTTCAAACCCGTTGTGTATCACGACGTGTTTGACGTCGGCGGCGGCTTTCGGTACGAGGCCTATGACACCGGCCACATGCTGGGTTCGTCGTCGATCGTTCTGCAGCAGAACGGGACGCGGCTGATCTTCTCAGGTGACGTAGGCCGGAAGAATCTGCCGATCCTACGTGATCCGGAAACGATGCCTCAGGCGCACTTTCTGATCATGGAGAGTACGTACGGCAACCGCGTCCACAAGCACGAAGAACAGGTGCGGGACAAACTGGCGCGTGTGATCAACGCCACGTGCGCACGCGGGGGCAAGATCATCGTTCCCGCCTTTGCCGTCGGGCGAACGCAGCAACTGGTGCTGGAACTGCACCAACTTGCCGACGCGGAACGAATTCCCTCAATCCCGATCTACGTAGACAGCCCGCTGGCGATTAACGCCACCGAGGCCTATCGGCGGCACGCAGAACTCTTCGACTCCGAGACGCGCGAATTCCTGTTGGGAGGCGAGGACCCGTTCGGCTTCCGCCGCCTGAGCTACATTCGGGAGGCCAGCGAGTCGATGAAACTCAACGATGTCCGCACTCCCTTCGTCGTGATCTCGGCGTCGGGCATGTGCGAGGCCGGCCGCATTCTGCACCATCTGCGCAACAGCGTGGAGGATCCCCGCAATACGATTCTGATTACGGGCTTCCAGGCGGAGAGCACCTTGGGGCGGAAGTTGGTGGAGAAGGAGCCGGAAGTCCGCATTTTCGGCGAGTTGATGCGCGTCCGCGCCGAGGTCGCGACGATCAATGAGCTCAGCGGTCACGCCGATCAGAACGAACTGCTCGAGTGGATGCGGCCGATCACCCGGGGCTTGAAGAAGGTGTTCCTTGTGCACGGGGAGATTTCGCAATCCGAGGCGCTCGCCAAACTGATCGAGGACAAGTACGGCATTCCGGCCGTTGTCCCGTATCGCGGTCAGTCCTTCGAGTTGACCGTCTGAACGGACGGGGCGGACCTCCGCGCAATCGCGATCAACACAACAAACCAGACGACATCGGCCAGGAAGATGCCGGTTACCCGCCACGATGCAAGGTACCCGGTGAGCAGAGCCCCTGCGCCGTGCCCGAGCAATAGACAACTCGTCAGGACGGCGAACTGGCTGGTTCGAACGGTGTCCGGCACGCGGCGGCTGGCCAGGGTGAACAGGACCGTCTGCATCCCGCCGGCGACCAGCGCGTACAGGAAGCGCAACGCCGCGAACACGCCGGCGCTGGCGGTGAAGAACAGACCCAGGCAGACCGCGGCGCCGGAACCGAAGCGGATGATGAGGAATCTCCACAAGTTCGGGTCTTGCGTTTTGCGCCCGCAGTACCAGGCGGCCAGCCCGTCGCCCACCGCGCCGATCGACAAGAGCCATCCGGCCAGATGCGCCGACTCGCCTATCGGAGCGTGAGCGGCCGCGAACAGGGTCGCCGCGGGTTGAAAGCTGCGATCGATCAACGCCGACAGGAAGAGCATCACGGCGAGCCAGGTGAGGCCCGGGACGAGCTTGATGTTCAGGAAGCCTTCGGTCCACGGCTTCTCCGTCTCGGCTCGGCTCCCTGTTTCGCGATAGACCAGCAGAAACGCGAGGAAGGCGCCAAGACACGCCACCGACGTAAGCCAGAACATGTTGCGGATGCCGATGCGGGGAGCGAGGATGCCCCCAAGAGCAGGGCTGACTGCGGCGGTGGTGACTTGCGTAATCTGCACGCGGGCAATGGCCAGCCCGGTGCGCTCAGGCGCGCAGCCGTTGGTGGCCAGAGCGACTACCAGGCTCTGATAGCCCGCGAGCAAACCCATCGCCACCCGAAGCACCAGGAACTGCCCCGGCGACGTCACAAACGCCATCAGGATCCAGACCAGCCAGAGCACCAGCGTCGCGCGGAGCGCCATCAGGCGGATGCCGAAGCGGTCACCCACTTTCCCCCAAAACGGCCCCGTGACGGCCACAATGAGGGGAGTCAGGCCAATGAGCAGACCGGTCCAGGAGGCCACATCGGCGGCGGAGCGGACACCGAGTTCGCGCAGGAAATCGGGCAGGGACGGGACGAAGGACAGATACGCGCCTTCCACCAGCACGATCGAGGTCAGTGTGGCGATCTCGTTGGGATGGGCGCGCGAAGCGGGTCGCGTTGGGGCTGCAAGATTGGTCTGCACGGGTCCCGGGCTTGCGGGGTGGCTCAGTTCGGAATGATACCATCGTACATTCAACTCAAGGGAATGCGATGAGACTTGTCCAACTCACTCACGCTCAAGAAGGCCGCCGCGTTGCTGTGGTCGAAGAGCCCTCCTTGCGCCTCCTTTCCTGCGACTCGGTCTATGCCCTGGCGCAGCGGGCATTGTTGGCGGGCATCCGTCTGACGGATGAAGCGGCGCGAAGCTTGACGTCCTCAACCCTGGCATACGACGAGGTCTATGAGGGCCGATCCCCGTGGAAACTGTTGCCGCCCTTCGATCATCCCTCGGAGGCCGCGCGCTGCCTGATCACCGGCACCGGGCTGACTCATTTGGCCAGCGCCGCCAACCGCCAGGCCATGCACGCCGCCGGGGCCGCGCCCACCGATTCGATGAGGATGTACCAGTGGGGACTGGAGGGCGGCCGCCCGCAACCGGGCGAAATCGGGGTCGCGCCTGAGTGGTTCTATAAGGGTCTCGGCCCCGTCCTGCGGGCGCACGGTGAACCCCTGACCGTGACTGCGTTCAGCGGCGATGGCGGCGACGAGGGCGAGGTGGCCGGCCTCTACCTTATCGACAATTCGGGCGCTCCCCGCCGGGTCGGGATGGCCCAAGGCAACGAGTTCTCCGATCACGTCACCGAGAAGAAGAACTATCTCTACCTTGCCCCGTCCAAGCTCCGATGCTGCTCCCTCGGGCCCGAACTGGTGGTGGACCCTGACTTCGGTGCCGTTCCCGGCATCGTCAGGATCTGGCGGGGCGCGTCGCTGGTCTGGTCAAAGGAAATCGCCACCGGGGACGCTCGCATGTCCCACACTCTCGGGAACCTGGAGCACCACCACTTCAAGTTCCCGGAGCACCGCCGTCCGGGCGACGCCCATATTCACTTCTTTGGCGCCGACGCCTTCAGCTTCGGCGAGAAGATTCACCTGGAAGCCGGCGACGTCATGGAGGTGGCATTCGAGGGCTTCGGGCGGCCGCTCAAGAACCCGCTCGCGGTAGAGGCGGGCGCCGCGGCGCTGGTCACCGTCGCACCCGTCTGACGTACTACTTCGCTTCGTACATCAGGTTGACCATCGTCTCGCTGTTGCCGGTCGGCGTCACGGTGACATTGGCGGTGCGAGCCTTGGCATCATCGGACCCGGTGAGATTGATGATCGACTTGCCGTCTGATCCCAGGGTGGTTCGCGTCACCTTGAATCCGGCTTTCTTCAGCGCGTCCTCGTAAAACGCGGCAACCTGATCGACGCTGTCCTTGGTGGTTAGCTGCACCATCGCCGCGTCCTTCTTGTCGCCGCGCATGCTGAACGAAGATTTCGGCGACGTCCCCGGGTAGGCGGGAAGCCATGCCGGCAGCTTGGCATCGCCCGCGCCGAAGCGGGCTTTCCCCTCCGGGGTCTCGATCTCGAGCGAACCGCCCCCGCCTTCACTCTGGGTGCGCAACTGAACGACTTCGCCCTTTTCGTCCTCGAAGATGATCTTGCCTTTCTTGAGGTCTTCGAAGTTGACCGTGATGGTCTTGCCATCCTTCTTGTCACGGAGGGTGATGGTTCCATTGGATTCGTCCGTCGACACCACTTCAATGTTCGGGTCCAGGGCCGCGGCAAGCTTGGCCGCGGCCATGGCAGGGTTCTTCACGTCTTTGCCGTCGCCGATGATGCCTTTCACCGTTTTGGCGACAAACAAGCCGCCGATCGTAGCGGCGAGACCGCCAAGAAGAACGATGCCCAGACAACCGATGAGGATCTATTTGAGGGCGCCACCGGACTTGGCGGGAGGCGGCAGGGCGTCGGCCGGGCCCGGAGTCAGAGGCTGGATGGCTTGTCCCAGGGGCTTGCCGCATTGCGGGCAAAACTGCCCGCTTCCCTGAGCTCCACAGTTCGCGCAGAAGGGCATGGCCCGATTATACGCCCCGCCTGCGCCAACAGCACCGTTTACCGAAGAGCCAGATCGGCAATGACCTCAATGTGGAACGTCTGAGGGAACAGGTCCACCAGCACCAGGCGCTCCATCCCGTAGCCGCCGGCCAGAAGCGGCGCCAGGTCTCGCGCTAAGGTCGCCGGATCGCACGAGACGATCACAACCCGCCGGGGATGAAGATCGAGCAACCGCTTGACCACCCTCTTGCCCAACCCGGTCCGCGGCGGATCCGCCAGCACGTAATCGCAGGACCCGGCGAATTCCTCCAGGAAGTCCTCCGTGTTGGCGCGCCGGATGTCCACCGCAACCCCGGCGCGTTGAGCATTGAACTCGAGATCGCGTACGGCGCTATTGCCGGATTCCACGGCCGTGACGCTACGGAAGCGCTTGGCCAGCGGCAGCGTGAAGAGCCCGACTCCCGCGTAGAGGTCGAGCGCCATGTCGCCGGAGGCGCCTGCGAGCGCGGTGTCCACCAGCGTATCGATGAGAAACCGATTCACCTGAAAGAACGACCGGCCACCAGTGCGAAAGGTGAAATCGCGGGTCGGGTATTCGAGGGGCGCCGATGCCCCCGGCATCGATTCCTCGCACCAGTCGAAAAACCAGCGGGCCAGCGGGCGTTCCGTTTCGAGCACGTTCAGTTGTACCTGCTCTTCGTTCGTAAACAACTCCAACGACCGCAGGAAGCGCGGCCAGCGCGTGTCGCGAGCCATGGCGGCAAGCGCCGCGATGGCCTGATTGATCCTGGGCGAGGAGATCGGGCACGTGCTCACAGGGCACAGGGTGCGGGAGCCGGTCTCGAGAAAGCCGACAGACCCGTCGATGGTGTGCAACTGAACACGGTTGCGATACTCCCACGGCTCGGCCGAGATCAACGGCATCTCTTCCGGGGCGGACATCTTCCCCACGCGGCGAAAGAGTTCGCGGACAATCTCCTGCTTCCAGTGGAGTTGAGTGGCGTACGGCGCCTGCTGGTAATGGCATCCACCGCAACGCCGGAACACGCGGCATGGGGCGCTTTGGCGCTCCGCCGAGGGCGTATCAATCGAGGCGATGCGCCCTCGCAACACACCTTTCTGGGAGCCTTGCGATTCGACCGTCACCAGCTCGCCGGGCAGGACGAAGGGCGCCAGCACCACCTGTCCCTCCGCCCGCGCGAGACCGTCGCCGCCGTAGACCATCTTCTCGATCTGTACTTGAAGCTCCATCCTGGTTCAGTCTAGCAGCGATCAGTCTTATGGCCTCTCGTTCGAGCTGGCGCACAGCGCTGGTGTAAACACTAGTACCGAGCTACTTGACCGCCACGCATGTTTCGGCGTATCCTCGAAGCCGTTTCCCATCGAAACTTTGAGGAGGATAATTACAACGATGTTAACGAGACCCTGGCGCTCGATTTGCGCCGCTCCCCTGCTGGCTTTCGCACTAGCCGTCCCTTATCTTGGGGCAGAACCCATCGGTCCCGGCAGGGGTAACGTACTGTTCACCCAGCAAGACCGGGTGACGAACTTCGCCGTTTCGGGAAGTACCGGCATCGGCGAACAGGTCGGAACCGCCACCGGCGCCGTGACTGGCGCCACCGTCGTTTCCTTTCAGTTCAACTTCACCGGGCCCACCAACTTTACCTTCATCAACCAGGTGGCCATTACCGACCTCGACGGAGACCAGCTTCGATGCCTAAACGTCGGTAAAGGCTCATTCCTCGCTGCGAATCCGCCTGCCGGGGTGGGCGGTCCTCTCGAAGGAACCTACGAGGTTCTTGCCGCCTCTACGGGCAAATACAAGAACTGGGTTGGGCGCAAGTTCCCATACCGGGGAGTGGCCATGAACTCCGCCACGGGCACCTTCGGGGGCGTGTACGTTGAGGTCTACCGGAGACGAAACGATCAGTGATCGGACCGGCGGCGCTCTCCCCTTGATACCGCTCCGGACCCGGCTGACCGGAACGCCGGGTCCGCTTCTCTGAAGAGCTGCGGGCCCGGAGCTGCAGCCACAAACTCACGCGACTCCCTGCCTTCTCTCCGAATTCGTTCTGCGCTACAGTCGGGTTGCCGGCCGAATTCCTTATGTCATCATCCCGCCAGGCACACCGATCCTTCATTTCCAAGAGGCAAGAAAGGAGCCGTTCATGACCAAGCGCCCCTTGCGTGAACCCGACCGTACGAAACGATCCCCCTCCCGCCGACAGGTGTTAACCACCGCCGGCGCTCTCGCCGTCGCACCCCAGATCATCCCGGGATCGGCGTTGGGCCTGAATGGCGCGGTGGCGCCCAGCGATCGCGTCACTCTGGCCGGCCTGGGCATCGGCGGCCGAGGAACGTACGTCCTGCGCAACTTCCTGAACCTCGCCGATGTTCAGTTCGTGGCCATCTGCGATGTTCGAAACGAACGGCGCGAGACGATCAAGAGCATGGCCGATCAGAAGTACGGCAACCGCGACTGCGTCATGTACAGCGACCAGTACGAGTTGTGGGCCCGTAATGACGTCGATGCCGTGCTGATCGCCACCGGCGACCGCTGGCACGCTCCGTTGTCGATCATGACCGCCCGCACCGGCAAGGACGTGTACTGCGAAAAGCCCTGTTCGATGACCATCGCCGAAAGCCGTGCGCTGGCGGACACGTTCCAGCGCCTCGGCCGGATTTACCAGGCCGGCACGCAGCGGCGCAACGGCGTCAACTGCATCCGCGCGTACGAACTCGCTCGCGCGGGAAAGCTGGGCAAACTCCACACACTTCATGCCGAGGCCGGTCCTGGCGACCGCTGGCCGCCGACCACGACCCATGCCTGGCTGCCGGGCGAGCCCGAGCCTCCCAAGCAGGTGGTCGACTGGGACCGCTGGCTGGGGCCCGCGCCGTGGCGGCCCTACAATCCCCGCTACGTTCGCGGTGGTTGGCGCGGCTTCTTTGACTTCCATGGCGGCGGCGTTCTCGAATGGGGGTCCCATACGGTGGATCTCTGCCAGTGGATCGGAGACCTGGACGACACGACGCCCGTGGAGTTCGAGCCGCACGGCATGGGCGCCGACACGCCGTACACGATCAACGGCCGCTATGCCAACGGCATGAAACTGGTCCTGCGCGACAAAGGCTTCCTCGGTCTGGGGAGCTGCCACATTCGCATCGAGGGAGACACCGGTTGGGTGGAGACCGCCGACGGCGGAAAGATCGTAGTATCCGATAACCTTCGTGGCGAACCGCTTGACGTCGTCCCGTCCGACGCGACCGCCAATCACGTTCGCGATTTCGTGAACTGCGTGAAATCCAGGAAGCAGCCCCGCTCCAACGCCCTGGCTGCCGCGCAGGCGCACATTGCCTGTCATGCGGCCTACATTTCGTTTCAGTTGGGCCGCAAACTGTCGTTTGATCCGTCGACGGATTCGTTCGCCGGCAATGAGGAAGCCAACCGGATGCGTTCGCGTGCCATGCGCGAGCCCTGGCGGCTGTAAACAAGGAGGATCGGAAGATGCCGCGAAATACATTGTCGTCCGCAAGCCCGCTCGCTCAGGCGCAGGCGGTTGCGCCGCCGAAGCCGAAGCCGGACCCTCCTCCTCCGCCGATGGTCGATGAAAAGTACGGCGAGGTCGCGCAGATCATGGCGTTGCCGCAATCGAAATTGATCGCGATCCTCAAGGATCCCAACGGATCTGTGTATGCCAAGGCCAAAGCCTGCCAACGTCTGGCGGTGGTGGGCGACAGGTCCGCAGTTCCAGCGCTGGCGTCGCTGTTGACCGAACCGCAGTTGGCGCATTATGCCCGTTTCGGCCTCGAGCCCATTCCAGACCAGTCGGCCGATCAGGCGCTCCGAGGCGCGCTGGACAAGGTAAAGGGCGGTCTGCTGGTCGGCGTGATCAACTCGATCGCGCGGCGAAGAGACCGCCGTGCGATTGGCGTGCTGGCCAAACTGCGATCCGATTCGGACCCGGAGGTAGCCAATGCCGCGGATTCGGCCCTGGCGGCGATCCGGCCCCCGATGTAGATTCGTTTTTCCGGGGTGGATTGCAGGGTAACAGCAGGTCCGCGGCCTTCCGGCCGCGGTTCCGATACGGGTGGTTCGCTCGCTTCCGGGCTGTGAAAAAACGGGACATCCACCCCGTTTCCCGGTCAACGTTTCGTGGAGAATCAACGATTTGTGGCCGTGAAACGGGGTGAACGTCCCTGTTTTTTCACGGCTTCTTCCGCTCGCGG
>JBJXGR010000139.1:0-14554 GCA_046160045.1 Bryobacteraceae bacterium | reverse complement strand
TCCGGTCGCGGCTCGGAATCAAGATGCCCGCTCCCTTCCGGTCGCGGCTCGGAATCAAGATGCCCGCTCCCTTCCGGTCGCGGCTCGGAATCAAGATGCCCGCTCCCTTCCGGTCGCGGCTCGGAATCGAGATGCCCGCTCCCTCCGGTCGCGGCTCGGAATCAAGATGCCCGCTCCCTTCCGGTCGCGGCTCGGAACGAAACCCACGGCTCACGCCGTGGGCTCCGTTCATTTCGCCATCGCGGCGGCACTCCGTATTAGAACCGGTAGTAGAAGCCGAACTGGAAGACGCGCTGGCCGTTCAGCAAACTGTCATTGATCACCCCAAAGGTCGTGTTGTTGACATTAAACCGCACGGAGTTGTTGATGTCGGCGTTGAGAAACTCATCGCCGACGTAAAACTGAGCGTTGTTGAAGAAATTGAACGACTCCATGCGGAACTCCAGCGAGTGGTTTTCGAACAGTTTGGTCTCCTTGACCACCGAAAAGTCGAAGTTGAAAACCCACGGTCCATTGAACATCCGCCGCTGTAGTGTACCGACCGTTCCCGGCCCGGGATTGAAGAAGATCTGGCCGTTGTACGGCGTCCCGCCGTCGGTACCGACTCCCCGCCCGTCAGCCCCAATGACGGAGGGGTTGACGAAATAGGGACCATTGCCGGTAACGAACAATCCCACATTCTTGAGCAGATCGTCGCCTTGCGCGAGGCTGATCACGGTGTTTCGCGTGCCGGAGCGGTTGCCGCCGCGGTTGAGCGTGCCGCGGTTGGAAAAGATCGAAAACGGAGTACCCGACTGCCAGGTCATGAAGCCTCCCGTCTTCCATCCGGACAGCAGTCGCGACAACTTGGCGACGTTCCATCTCTTGCCGTCCCCGATGGGCAACTCATACACGAAGTTGCCCTTTATGGCATGCGTTAGATCGAAGGGCGCGCGTGCTCGCTCGAGGGCCGCATTGTTGATATCGAGGAATGGATCGAAGCGCGACGGCCCATCTCCCAGCGAATCGCTCAGAACCTTGCTCCAGGTATAGTTGGCCTGAACGTTGAGTCCGCTCCGCACACGCCGCCGGACCTCCAACTGCAGCGCGTTGTAAGACGAATTGCTGTAGTTGGTCATGACGTTGAGGGCGATTCCACTGGGATTGGGGAAGAAGTTGAGCGGCCCCTGCAAATTGGAAGTCTGGTAAGTGGACGCCAATTGTCCCACCTCGCCGCGTTCGATCAAACCCGCGACGGTGGCGTTGGGCAGAAGGCCACCACTTGGCAGCAGGGGAAAGACGGTCAGCGGTTGGCTGCCTGGGATGTTGGCATTATAGTTCGCGTTAAACGAGCCGGTGGCCCGCCGGGCGAGAAACCCGTTGTTCTGCGCGCGCTTGAAATCTTCCAGGAATCCGCCGGAGTTGATCAACACCTGGTTGTAATCGATCGCCCGAAGACCCTTAGTCAGCTTGTTGCCGACATAACGCCCTTCCACCACCCAACCCTTAATCTCCCGCTGAATGCCGATGTTCCACTGCTGCACGTAGGGGATGCGAAGATTGGGGTCGACCGCGCCGAAGGCCGCTGATGTGCTGATGGCCCGGTTCTCGGCAAAGGTGCGTGGAATCTTGAATGTCGGCGTCACCACGGCCGGCAGTGAGCCGGTGAGGCGGCCGACGAGACCGGCCCGCGTGGCCGTCGACGACAATCCGTCATTGGTCACCACCAGGCTGTTGCGCACGGCCACGATATGGTCGTCGTTGACGAAGTTGACCGAATACCCGGCGCGCAACGCGGTCTTGCCGTCGCCGAAGACATCCCACGCCACGCCCACATTCGGGGCAAAGTTGTTCAGATCCTTGTTGTAGTACGGACGGCCGACCGCGCTGCCCGCGAAATCCAGAACCGCGTTCGGGTTGAGCATGGTGTTGATATAATTGCCGCCTTCCAGCACCGGCGAAATCGCGAGCCCGTCGCGCTCATCCAGCCGTGTGAAGTATTCGTACCGGAGGCCCAAGGTCAGGGTCAGGCGGCGGCTCATGCGCCACGTGTCCTGGACATAGCCTGCATAGTTGTTGTAGCTGAAGTTGCGGCGGTCTTCCGCGCGCGGAACAAACCCGGAGTTTCGCGAGGTGATGTTGAAGGTCTGCGTAGAGGTCGAGACCCATCCCGCCAAGGCGGCAAGCAGGTTGTTGGCCTGGTTGAGCTCGTTCGACGAAATGCCCGGTAATTGAGCGGGAGCCAAACCGTTCGTGTTATTGGCGCTGATGCCGAGCCCGTACGTCGGATAGATCCCGCCGAAGTTGTAGGGCTCGACCCGGATCATCTGGCTCTGAAAGCCCATCTGGACGTTGTGGCGGCCCTTCATCCAGCTAGCGTTGTCCAGGATGCTGAAGGTCCGCGTATCCCGGCCCTGAGGCAACACGAAATTGCTGGCCGGATAGGTGAAAACCGTCGTATTGCGATCCAGTAAATAGTCGGGGAACTTTTCGGAGTTCGTAAAGACCCCTGGCGAGAGGTTCGCGCCGCCACGAAGCTCATTCGTCAGCGTTGGAGACGGGGTCCACCGCCAACCCACGGCAAACAGGTGCCGGTCCGAGTCGTTCGCGACCGCGGGGGTGAGGTTAAAGGTCGGATCCAGATCGGGCCGGTCCACCTTCTCGCGGTTCCAGAGGTACGAACCGGAGAATACATGCCTCGTCGAAAGGATAAAGTCCCCTTTACCTACCAGGTTGTCCCGGTCCATGTTGTCCCGCTGGTTGAACGAATAGCCGATCGTATTGCGGATCAATCCCGGGCGGCTGTCGCCGACGCGAAAGTTGTTTGCTTTTGAAGCATCCGGCACCCGCTGCAAAAGTGCCGCGATGGCGGGATCTGCCTGGGTCTGCCGGGCCTGCAGAATATTGACCTGTTGCAGGGCGCCGCCGGCCGGATAGGTGAAGATTCCGTTCCGGGCGCTTTCCGTGAGAATGGTCGTGTTCCTGAGTTCCTGCTGCTTCAGCCTTAGGGTTTCGTAGTTGAAGTAGAAGAGCAGCTTGTCTTTCTTCACCGGCCCGCCGAGCGACCCGCCAAACTGGTTCTGGTTGAGCTGCGGCTTTTGAACCCCGTCCTTGTTGTTGAACCAGTCGTTGGCGGCGAAGTAACTATTGCGGTTGTACCAATATGCGTTGCCGTGGTAGTTGTTCGTTCCCGATGGGGTCACAAAGTTCACCTGCGCGGCGCCCCCGTTCAGGGTCGCGTTGGCATTCGACGTCGAGATGCTGACTTCAGCCACCTGGTCGACGGTAATGCGGTTCGGGATGAAGTTGAGACCGTTCGAACGGATGAAATTGTCCTGAATATTGATCCCGTCCATGGTCACGGTGGCAAAGGAAGAGCGCATTCCGTTGATGACCGTGGCGCCGCGACCGAGGCTCACGCCGGCCTGGGAGGTGATCAGGCTGATCACCTGGCGGTCGAGCACCGGCAGATTCCGGATCTGCTCGTTTGTCACCGTCGTATTGATCTCGGCGTTCGCCAACTGTACGGTCTGGATCTCCGCGGTTACCTCCACCGTCTCGGCGACAGTTGCCAAATCGAGTTTGATTTGACCGATGCTCTTTTCCTGAGCCGGGTCGATTTTGACCCGGCGCACGACCGCTTTGACGAATCCCTTGGAGTCAATCGAGACGTCGTAGTAGTCCGGACGGATTCCTGTAAAGACGAACAGGCCCTCGGCGTTCGTGCTGGCCGAGAGAACGGCATTCTGGCCGCCTGCAAGGTAAACATTCACGGCGGCACCGGGAACTGCCGCGCCTTGCACATCGATGACGGTGCCACTCAACCGTCCGGTGACCTGACCGTACACCGGGGCGAGGGCGCAAAACCACAAAAACAGACAAACAGAAATGGGTATCTTGCGATAAGACATGGTGACCAATTCCTCTCTCTGGCCAGGCGGGCTGGGAGCGCTTGTCTTGAGATTAGCATGCGGAGGCCCAATACGTATGTATCTGATAGATCAGGCAGAACCCCTAGTACCCGGTGCAAATCCACAGAGCGGGTTCCTGAATCTGGAACCAGTTTGGGTGAGTTCGCCCTACAGCCCCGCGCAGAATCGGCGCACCCCTGGCGTAGGCCCGAGAACAGAAGTGGCGTGTAGGGACGGACGGCCGTTCGACTCGTCTGGGGAGATTCAGATTCCAAGGAGATTGACATCGGGCGGCAGAGTGCGCTTTGCTTGTACAAAACATGCGCAAGATCGCCGTGGTCAATATGAAAGGCGGCGTGGGCAAGACTACGACGGCTATTCAGGTGGCGGCCGGTCTGGCCGGACGCGGCAGACGAGTGCTGCTCATCGATCTGGATCCGCAGGGCAATGTCGGGCACGCCCTTCACCTCCGCGCCCGGCAGAGCATTCAGGAATTGATGATGGGCGAGACCGATCTGGCCGGCGCGCTCGTCCCGAACGTTCGCGAGCGCATGGACGCCGTTGTTTCCAACCCCACCGCCTTTTCGCTCGAACGGCGCCTGGCGGGTGAGACCCAACGCGAGACCATCCTCGCCCGCCGGATGCGCGGCGTGAATGGCTACGATTACGTCGTCCTGGACTCGTCGCCGGCGATGAACCTCCTTACCTACAACGCGCTGCTGTTCGCCGAGCAGGTGATCGTGCCGGTAGGCATGGACCTGATGGCCATCATCGGAGCGCGGCAGACGCTGACGGGCGTCGACGAAATTCGCGACCTCTGGCCGAACCGCCGCCTGGATGTTCTGGCGGTCCTGCCGACCTTTACCAGTTCCACGACGAACGCGACCCGCGCGGCGCTGGAAGCCCTGGCGTCCGACCGCCAGATGAGCCCGTTCTTGTTCCAGCCGGGAATCCGGCAGTGCATCGATCTGAACTATGCCACAGCCAAACACCAGACCATTTGGGAATACGCGCCGCGCAGCCGAGCGGCCGAAGACTACGACCGCTTCATCGACTTCGTCGAAACCGGAGGGAACCATGACCACCAGAAAGCGTCATAGCAAGCCGCAGTTCGTGATTCCGGAGGAGGTGGAGAAACAGGACACCTCCGGCTGGACATACCGCACGGAAGAGAAGCCCCCCGTGGCCGCCGCGGTGAAACCGGTTGAGGCGCCGGCGGCCAAGGCGCCCGCGAAGTCCTCTTCATCCCTTTTCGATGGCCCCATCAAGAGCGGGATGCGAGCCGTCTCCTACGGGATCATGGCGGGAGGCGTGATGCTCCTGTTTTCGTTCCAGGTGGCGATTCTGCCGATGACGGCCGTGTCGAAGTTGATCAGGCGGTAGGCTGCCCCAGGCGCATTCTGGCCTTCGGAGGCGACGCCTTTATGGGCATGGTCGAAGGCGAGTCAGGGCATACAGCACTTCTTATACTTGCGTCCACTGCCGCAAGGACACGGCTCGTTGCGTCCGGGCATCGCCGCCGCGGGCGGGTGGCGCTGCTCAGATCTGCGTTGGGCCAGCCAGTCGGCAAAGCCGCGCATGAAGCGGAAGCGGCCATCGAGTTCGTCGTGGGTCGCGGGCCGAGCCTTGAACAGAGTTTCCGTCAGCCGCAACAGGGTCGTGGCAGATGGCCCTGGCACCGTAGATTCCGGTTTACGGTGGCCCGTTCGCAGGTCATAGCGTACGGCGCCCAGCAGCACGCCCTCCGAATCGTGTGGACCCCGTCGCTCAATGCGGAAATAGGAAAGGATAACCTCGGAGCAGGGGCAAGAAGCTGTGACGCAATACTGATCGTCGACAAAGAGAGGCACGCCTTCGTGCTCGAACGTCCAGGCCCTTGATTTGGGGAACATCTCCGCCCATCCGACGCACATGCCCTTTTGGACCCAAGACCAGTCCCGCTGCTTCCAGTCTTTATCTTGGTCGGCGCTCTGCGGCTGCTGGCGCCGGCGCAGCAGATCCAGGTGCTCGGGGAGCAGGCTGGCCTGGACCTGATCGAGCAGTTCCCGATGGCCGGCCGTGGGCGCGTGATCCTGCGGGAAGGACACGATGCCATCGGACAGGCTGATCGACAGAGGGCAATAAAGGTCGGGCAAGTATCCCACCGGACGGCGGGCCGTGATTCGCGGCCCGCCCTCCTGGGTTCGTTCCACCCCCGTCACCTCACCATCCACGCGATAGGCGGCCAAGCACACGCCGCCGCAGTCGGGGTTGTCGCAGTACAGGTCGAAGAGAACGATTGTCTGGCGACCGGCCCGAAGCTCGGTAGGCGCCAGGGGAATATGAATGACTTCCTCATGGGTTTGCGAGTCGAGGAGGAACAGCGGCGCTCTTGCGGTCGTGCTCATGCGGATAGAGAGGCGGATAGACGTAAAGCCGCATCCGGAGAGCTGAGCGGCGGGCTGACGATGTCGGAGTTTACGTGGATCACAAGCCTGAGAATCAATAGTGGGATCGTACCACAAGACGCTCAGGAGTCCTGTTGCGCCGTCGACGGATGTCGACGGATTGACTGACGTGATCATCCGCCTCGCCCAACGCCAGTATAGCCCCGCCAAAACAACCATGGCCATCCGCGGAACTAAATGGGTTGGTCGGCCAACGTTTCACTTGATCGGCGAAAAATCCACCGCGTCCATGAAGACCACGTCCACCTTGGCGACCAGCTTGCCATTCACCTCGGATGCCTGCTGGACCTTCTTCCAGGCCGGGTCGGCGCGAAACTCGTCCCAGTTCTTCTGCGCCTGCGCCCGGCTCTCATGGGAAACGACGTAAATCAGGGTGTTCGACGATGCGGGCGAGTCCTGCGGAACCCAGTAGCCGACGTTCTTCATCCCATGTTTCTCGAACAGCTTCAACGTATGATTGCGGAACCTTGCCTTGAGCGCTTCGAACTTGCCCTCGTTGGCGATATAGGTGCGCAATTCGAAGACGCGCCCCGGCGCGGCTTGAACTGTCTCAGTGTGCATGAACCAACCTCCGATAGCGGAAAACGCCGCTACCGCGGCGAACTGGGAAAACTGTCGCGATGTCATCGGCGATGAGAATACCATATCGACGCACGAAAAACCGGCGCATCCGCAGGGACGGATGCGCCGCGCTTATCCAGAGACAAGGGAGGAAACAGAGCGAAAAACTCTCTTACGTACCTTCAGACCAAGAGGCGAGATACGCTTCCTGCTCCGGGGTCAATTTGTCGATCGTCGCACCCATAGCCTCGAGCTTCATGCGGGCGACGCGCTGGTCCAATTCGAGCGGAACCGAGTAGACGTTGTTTTGGAGCGAGGCGTGGTTCTGAATCATGTACTCGGCCGACAGAGCCTGGTTGGCGAAGCTCATATCCATGACCGAAGCGGGGTGCCCTTCGGCGGCAGCCAGGTTGATCAGCCGGCCTTCGCCCAAGACATAGACCCGGCGGCCATCGGTGAGGACGTACTCCTCGACAAACTCGCGAACCATCCGGCGCGAGGTGGCCATCGCCCCAAGCGTATCCAGATCGATCTCGACGTTGAAGTGGCCGGAGTTGCAGAGCACCGCCCCGGAGCGCAAATGGTCGAAGTGATCGCGCGCCAGGACATGCTTGTTGCCGGTGACGGTAATGAACAGTTCACCGATCCTGGCGGCCTCGTGCATCGGCATGACGCGGAACCCGTCCATCACCGCCTCGATCGCCTTGGTCGGATCGATTTCGGTGATGATCACGTTGGCGCCCATGCCGCGCGCCCGCATGGCGCAACCGCGGCCGCACCAGCCATAGCCTGCGATGACGACCGTCATTCCGGCCAGCAGCAGGTTGGTCGCGCGAATTATGCCATCGAGTGTCGACTGGCCTGTGCCGTAGCGATTGTCGAACAGGTGCTTGGTCAGCGCGTCGTTCACGGCGATGATCGGATACCGCAGCACGCCTTCCTTGGCCATGGCCCGCAGGCGAATGACGCCGGTCGTCGTTTCTTCCGTACCGCCGACGACATTTCCCGCCAGGTCCGTCCGCTTGGTGTGAAGCATGTGAACGAGATCGGCGCCGTCGTCCATCGTGATCTGCGGCCGGTGATCGACCGCCGCGGAAATGTGCGAGTAGTACTGATCGTTGTTCTCGCCTTTGATCGCGAAGGTGGGAATGCCATATTCCTTCACCAGCGCGGCGGCGACGTCATCTTGGGTCGACAGCGGATTGGAAGCGCACAAGACGATGTTCGCCCCCGCGTCCCGCAGCGTAATCATCAGGTTCGCCGTTTCCGTCGTCACGTGCAGGCAAGCCGAGACGCGATACCCCTTCAGGGGCTGGGACTTGATGAACTGTTTGCGGATGATTTGAAGGACCGGCATCGACTGGAACGCCCACTCGATGCGTTTCTTGCCCATGTCGGTGAGCGCGAAGTCCTTCACGTCGCCGGCCAGTTGAAGTGTAGTATCCGTTGCCATAGTTTCCTCCGATGGTCCGCTCCCTTCCGGTCGCGGACCTGATTCCGATGGTCCGCCCCCTGCCGGTCGCGGATCTGATGGTCGCGGCTGTGTTAGCGGGCGGCCGTGGCTTCGATGCCCGCTTCCTGCCGCAACTCGGCGGCCTTGTCCGTCTTCTCCCAACTGAAGCCGGCTCCGTTGCGGCCGAAATGGCCGAACGCCGCGGTCGCCCGGTAGATGGGCCGGCGCAGTTGCAGATGATTGATGATGCCCTTGGGCGTCAGCGGGAAGCTCCCCCGGACAATCGCCATGATTCGTTCGTCGGCCACCAAGCCGGTTCCGAACGTGTTCACCAGCACCGACACCGGGTCCGCGACGCCGATGGCATACGCCAGTTGAACCTCGCAGCGCTTGGCGAGGCCCGCGGCCACGATGTTCTTGGCGATGTACCGGGCCATGTAGCAGGCCGAACGGTCCACCTTCGTCGGGTCCTTGCCGGAGAACGCGCCGCCGCCGTGGCGGCCCATCCCGCCGTAGGTGTCGACGATGATCTTGCGCCCGGTGAGCCCTGTATCGCCGTGCGGCCCCCCGATCACGAACCGGCCGGTCGGGTTGATATGGAACTTGGTATCCTCATCGATCATCGCCGCCGGAACCACGGGCAGAATCACGTGCTCCTTCACCGCGGCGCGCAGATCCTCGATCGAAATGTCGTCGGAGTGCTGGGTGGAAACCACGATGGCGTCGATCCGCTTCGGGACCCCGTTCTCGTATTCCACGCTCACCTGGCTCTTTCCATCGGGACGCAGGCAGTCGAGGATGTTCTTCCGCCGCACCTCGCTCAGGCGCTCGACCAGTTTGTGCGCCAGCGTGATGGGCAGCGGCATCAGTTCGGGCGTCTCATCGCAGGCGTACCCGAACATCAGGCCCTGATCGCCGGCGCCGCCGGGGTCGACACCCATAGCAATGTCAGGACTCTGGCCCTGAATGGCGTTCAGAACGCCGCAGGTGTGGCAGTCGAAGCCGAACGTCGCGTCGGTGTAGCCGACATCCCTGATCGTCTCGCGGACCACCTTGGGCACGTCCACGTAACAATTCGTTGTGATTTCTCCAGCCACTACGCAGATCCCGGTGGTCACTAGAACCTCGCAGGCGACCCGCCCGTACGGGTCCTGGGCCAGGACCGCATCCAGCACCGCATCCGAAATCTGATCGGCAATCTTGTCCGGATGTCCTTCGGTGACAGACTCGGACGTAAAAATCTGACGCTGCTTCTCTGCCATTGAAAACCTCTGCTCCTCGGAGTGGGCTCAGCCCGTGGCGGCGGGTGGGCCAGACTCACAGTGTAACGAACGGCTTGGAGGGTGGTCAATTTAGTCCCATGGAGGAGCCTCGAAGCCGCTTTTAACGGGAAAAATTGGGGCTTCAGTGGGAGGGCGGCTGTCCCTTCCACAAGATATATGCGCATATGCAGATTGATCGTCTTGCCTCGCGGAGGTGATTGATGCGCTCCAACCCCTGGATGGGCCTCGCATTCGGCTCAGTCATGCCGATAAGACCTCCCATGAACGTATCCCTCGATGGCCTGGAACGCGCGGAAGCCCTGTTGGATCGCTCCGCCGAACGGATCGCCCGCTCGGCTGTCGCGACGAGCGACGAAGACACCGTGAGCCTGAGCGACGAAATGGTCGCGTTGATGCAGGCACGCACCAGTTTCCAGGCGAATGTGAAAACCGTTCAAGCCGCCGATGAGATGAACAAATCTCTCCTTCTGTTGTTCGGCTAGGGAGAGGCGGACCGGTCCGCCTCTCCCTCGTCGTCTCAGAAGAAGCGCAGCGTGTAAGTGAAACGGACGCCTCGGCCGATTTCCGGCGCCAACTCCTTGATAAACGACAAATGGTTCCGGTAGAGCCGGTCGCCCATGTTGAAAAAGCTGGCCGAGAACTGATGGACCTCATGCTGGCGGGTGATCGTGTACGACCCTCCAAGGTTGAAAACCGCATAGCCCGCGGTTGGTTTCTCGGTGTCAAACAGCCGCGCTTGCCGATTGGCCATGACCAGTTCAGGCTTGACCGAAAAACCTTTGAAGCGGAAGTCTACACCGGCCCGGCCTCGCAGCGGCGGGATCCGCGGTAAGGGCCTGTCGTTTTGCTTCAACTGGGCATTGACGTAATCCGTTCCCAGGTTCAGCCAGACGTTCGGGTGCAACCCTACATCCAGATTGGCTTCCGTTCCCGTGAAACGGCTGTTCGCCTGAGCCCAGTCCGCCTCCACCAGACCGTCCTCGATCCGGCCCGTCGGCGCCAGGTACACGAAGTTGTCGATGTTGTAGTAGAAGTAGTTCCACTCGGCCCGAACCCGCGCTCCCTGGTGCCGGAGCGAAACGTCGACCCCATTGGAGCGTTCCCGATTCAGGTCTACGTTGCCGATCTCGAACGTCAGGTTTCCGACATGCGGGCCGTGATTGTAGAGTTCCTCCAGCGCGGGAGCGCGGTAGGAGTGCGTGACGTTGGTGACAAACGCTCCGTGCTTCCAGAGCGGAACGTAGATTCCAGCGGCCCCCGAAAAGCCGGTAAAGGACCGGCTTTGGAGTCCGTCGGGGTTGAATTGATTGTTCTCGACGCGCCCGCCGAGTTGAATGCGGAATTTCTCGAACGTGACTTCTTCCAACCCGAATACGGCGAATCCATTCTGTTTGACCGGCGGAGCGAGCGCCTCGGCGCCAGCGCTGATGTAGTCCCGGTGGACCCCCTGGAACCCAAAACTGCCGGATAGCCTCCCGTAGCGCTGCTGATCGAACATGCCGCGGTAAATCACCTGTTTGTTGTTGAACTGGGTTCCCACCTCCTCGCCCTCCAACTCACGGTGCTGGTAATCGCTGTAGTTGACGGTCATGCGGAAGCTGTCGAGAAAACCGCCCAGATGGTTGAATCCGCCGACTACCCGAACATTGTGCCGCCGGAAGTCGAGGTCGATCAGGCTGTGCCCCGCGCCTCCCGAGTCCGCTTCGTCCGCGTGCCCAGCCTCGAACTCACCGGCGAAGGGAACGCCGAAGCGGCCCTCTTCATACCGGTAGCTCGTATCGAAGAAGCTCTTCCTGCCGTACCATCCGGCCCCGGCGAAGGTGTTGCTCAGTCGCGTGTGCGAGTTCTCGATCTTGCCGATCGGCGTCGAGTAGTCGCCCGTTCGCTGGCCGCCTCCTCCTCCCCAGAAGAGCCAATCTTTCACTCCGAACTCGAACCCGCCGCTGCCGCCTCCGTGACCGTTCGCGCTGCCGCCGATCCCGGTCAAATACGCGCGCAGGCCCGGGTGGCTGTGCTGGTGTGTCTGATGGTGGCCCGTCACCGCGTTCACCACGCCTCCCAGGGCATTGCTCCCGTAGAGCAGCGTGGCCGGGCCCTTCAACACTTCCAGGCGCTCGATGCTCGAAGGGTCAATCGATTCGCCGTGGTCGCCCGACTGCGAGGACAGCGTGCCGGTGGAGATCCCGTCGTTCAGCACCAGGACCCGATCGCCGTCAAAGCCGCGAATCACCGGCCGTGAGTTCCCAACGCCGAAACTGCGCTTGGCAACCCCGGGAGTGTTGTCCAGCACCTCGCCGAGGGACGTCTGGCTCTTCGCCGCCAGGTCCAGCGAGTCGACCGTCGTCACCGTCTGGAATGCCTCGAACGCAGATTGTTCCTGGCCGCTGGCCGTCACGGTGATCTCCTGCTTGATCGCCCTCAGCTTCAGACTGAAATCCACGTTCAGCGTTTTGCCGGCCTCAACCGTGATCGACTTGGCTTCGTCCGTCAGTGAATGCAGATGAACCGTGATCGTATAGGTTCCGGCAGGAACGTTCTGGATTTCGTAGACCCCGTCGCTGTCGGTCTGCGCCTTCCGGCCCGCCTGGCCAACCAGGACAGACGCCCCGTGAACAGGGGTCCTTCCGGTTGCCAGAGTGACTCTGCCTTTGATCGTGCCTCCGGATTGGCCGAACCCCAGGGCAGCCGCACAAACTCCAATCAAGATCGCTTCAACAACTCCCTTTTGCTCCATGAATCCTCCTCCGTGTGCCATTAGAGGCGCACGCCTGACTGCGGTCCAGAGCAGATGAGGAGAGTGCGGATCGCGTACAAAGATCAACAGGGACGGCCCTGATGCTTCGGGTACCCGCGCCGTAGACTGGTTTGCTCGACAAGCCCCAGCGGACTAACAACTCCTGGAACCCGATCCGCACCCTGCTAGCTTAGCTTAAGCTAGTGCCTGCAAGCGTGAGATCTGACTGCGCGCTGGGCGACAAGCAACGTCGCCCAGCGCCACACCAGCCTTACAATTGAAAAGTACCGTGCTCACCGACCTGGTCCAGATCGCCCGCCTGGGCGAAAAGAAACGCGACGAAAACCTGCGACTACGTCTGCGTCTGAAACGCCAGGTCGTCCACGAAAGGCAGCTCAAACGCATCGCTGAGGGCGTGGAAGAGCAGATCGACTGTACCGTGTGCGCGAATTGCTGCAAGAAAGCTACCGTGCGCCTGCAACCTCGCGATATCGAGAAATTGGCCCGGCACCTCCATCTCCGCGAACCGGAGTTTCTGCGGGAGTACGCGCAGCAGTCGGACGAAGAAGGGTTGATCCTGCGGCGAACGGAAGGCGGCTGCATCTTTCTCGACGGCACCACGTGTACCGTGTATGACATCCGCGTGACGGCTGCACCGGACGTCTCGTGATTGCAGACCCCACCCTTCTTGCGGCACTCGCAGGCCGCACCATGCCAAGAATCGTCTTCCCTCGGTTCACACCGCCAGAGTCTGGGCGGCCAGAGACGGGCCGAGAGAATTGAGGCTGCTGCAGCGTCCCCCGAACGTGTGGTGGTGGGAGAACCCGTAATGACATGGCTGGGTTGCTGAGTCCTGTGATAGTTATAGCGCTCGATAAACCTTCGAGCTGCCTCTGCTGTGGCGTAGCGACCTCCCCACCGGTGGTGCGACGGCGGGCCGAGTCGGATTGTCGAACAGCAGACGTGTTCCGTGTTGCGCGTAGCTCGAGTGCAGCGTTTGAACGTGCCATCCTCTCCTCCTCTAGGTGCACCTGAGACAGGCTCTCGAGCATGACCTGCGAGAGCCTGCCTCCGTACCCGCCGTGGGAAGACGCACCGGGCGATTTGCTTCGCCCCCCGTAGTCGCGGCGCGTTGCCATGACCTCGATGATGCTGTCGGCGAGTGGAAGCAACAGCGTGACTGCATCGTCCCACAGGTCGTCCAACACCTGAGTGGCACACAGCAATTCCGCCGAGTCGTCCTCTAGCTCCTCGGCTGGCCCGCCGTCGCGTGCAAAGTACTCCTCGAGCTCGCCGTGCGTGGCAAAAGTCTCGTCGGCAGCCGCAGCGCCACTGTCGTCACGAGGAAAAACAGAAGAAGCATTCCCGTGGACCGACAGCAACGCCATGTCAAACGGCATTTCGCGCGGCTGACGTGCGGCTGATCCGGGAGACAGCACGCCCGGTGGAGGTGGCACGACCTCGCCTGGTGGCGGGTCTGCTTCGGGCAGCAGCTGGACTCCCACTGAGCGTATGTGCAGGTAACGCGAGCTCCATTCGAGGCATTCAGCGCTGTGAACGAGCAACAGGGACGATCGTCAGACTCGGTCGACTACGCAACAAGGGGCTAGCAGACTCACTTGAGGAACTCTGGTAGCTTTCTTCGAGGAGGTCCTTCGCCAAACAAGACCAAATCAATATCGTGAAAGAACCCTTGGACTTGCTGCGTAAACACGGACATGACATATGACATGGTCAATTCATGGTCGCTTCGTCGTCAATCTCTCGTGCTGCAGCGCGTAGGATGGATGGGTAGGCTCACCTTGGCCGCTTGGCGGTCGAAATCATTCTCTTGCACCCAAGAGAACTGGTCGGAGAGGTTGCGGGTTGTGAGCTCGCGCGGTGGAAACACGGTGGGCTCGGAAGCAACAGCTAGCCAAAAGACCATGAAGAAGACACCAAGACACGGTGATCATAAGGTGATGGGCAGAGGAACAACAGCAGTGGCAACCGCAGGCTCTGCGTTTGAGCAACAAATTCACCTCGGAACCGGACCCACGACCCGTTGTCGGGGTGCTTGGACTGAGTCCCGAGGTCGCAGGGCTCTCGCGGCCATGCGATGACGCCGAGTCCATCAAGGACCCAGCCTTTTGTGCCCAATCAATGTTGCAACTTTCCGCACAAATAGAACATGGAATGAAACATAG
>JBJXGR010000138.1:0-2550 GCA_046160045.1 Bryobacteraceae bacterium | reverse complement strand
CCTCGGGGGACACCTGAAAACCGGCCAATGAGGGACGGCTCAAAACCGGCCAACGGAAAGCGGGCGGGACAAGGTAGTTATAACTCACTCTCAGCAACCGAAGCAATGGATTTCATTGTGTGGAGGCGGCATCCTTCATTCGCCAGCTCTTCGGGCCGCACTTGAGAACGTGACCATGGTGGAGCAAGCGATCCAGAATGGCGCCGACGGCGGCCACGTCGGCGAGGATCTTGCCCCAGTCTTCAACGGGTCTGTTCGACGTCAACAGTGTACTGGCGCGTTCATAGCGGCGCATGATGATCTCCAGTAGGTCCTCGGCGGCGGTCTGTGGGAGCTTGCGCATGCCGAAGTCGTCGATGATGAGCAGCGCCGCGTCGGAGATCGACTCCATGTACTGTTTGCGTTCGCCATTGACGGTGGCCTGGGCGGCTTCTTCCAGCAGGATGTGCGTCTCGCGGTAAAGCACCTTATGGCCTTGGAGAATGGTGGCCTGGCCGATGGCCTGAGCCAGATGACTTTTGCCGGTGCCGCCGGGACCGAGAAACAGCGCATCTTCACGCCGTTCGATGAAAGCGCCAGTAGCCAGATCAAAGACAAGGCTGCGGTTCAGCTTCGGGTTGAAGGTGAAGTCGAAGTTGTCCAGCGTCTTGTGGGGATCGCGGAAGGCCGCCAGCATGCGCCTGCGCTCCAGGAGGCGGTCGGTGCGCCGGCGAAGTTCGTCGGAGACCAGGGTAGAGAGCAGATCGATAGGGGCCATGGGTTCGGCCTGAGCTTGATGCAGGCGCGTTTCGAGGACGGCGGCCATGCCCCCGAGCCGAAGTTGGCGCAAACTACGCTGCAGTTCAATGAGGTTCATTCGGGATTCTCCTGGGTTTTCTGATCGATGAAGTCGCGATACAAAGTGAGTTGTCGGATGATGGGATCGACTTGGCGGAGCGTCAGTGGGGATCGGCGCTCCAGCCAACGCCGTGCGAACTGATAAGGATTGGCGGGCAGGCCGCACTCCAGCGCGGCGGCGCAGGCGTCGTCAGCAAGCGCCGCGCCGTGTTTGCGCGCCAAGGCGGTCAAGCCCTGAATGCGGCGAATCGCGACCGGGCCATCGCGCTGATACATCTGCGCGGCCACTGTTCCCAGATGAGGGCCGATCTTGCCGCACCGGGCGAGTAACTGTTCGGTGGAGCGCGGAGCCTTGGCTGGCTTATCTTCCTCGGCGATACGATGGCGGCCCCGCTCTTGCACGAGGTGTTCTCGCAGTAGCTGTCCGCGGCCATCCAAGATGCGGACCACGCGGCCGTCCCACTGCACTTTGACGGAACGGGCGATGTAGCCGGGCGGCGCGCTGTAGTAGGCCGCTTCCACTTCCACGCAGCCATCCAGGTTCACGCGCCGTTCGCCGAACTGATAGAGGCGGAACGGCTCCAGCGGGAGCGGCAACAACGCTGGCTTCTCTTCGGCGAACATGGCCGAGACCTGCCGCTTGGTGGTGCCGTGAATCCGAGTATCGGCCCAGTTGGTTTCCCAACGATCCAGATACGCCTGTGCCTCTTCCAGGCTTTCAAACCGCATTCCTTTGAGCGGTGTGTTCTTGGCATGACCCACGCCGCGCTCGACTTTGCCCTTGCGATCGGGATCGCCTACCCGGCAGGGCAGCGCGACGGCGCCATAGTGCGCCAACAGATCGCGATAGAGCGGATTGAGCGTTGGGTCGTAGATGTCTGGCTTCAGTACTCCTTCGGCGAGGTTGTCGGGCACGACCGTGCGTGTCGCGCCGCCCAAACGGCGGAAGGCTCGCTCATGGAGTTCGGCCCACGTACGCGCGTTGGACTGAAAGACCAGCAACCGGACGGCTTTCCGGCTGTAGCCCAGCGTGAGCACGAACAGCCGGGTGCGCCGGTAACGGCCTATGGCGGGGTCGCGTACCATGGGGCCCGTTCCATAGTCCACTTGGCACTCCTCGCCTGGCGCGGTGACGATGACCGAGCAGGCGTCCGGCGTGACGGGTCCGCGCAACTGGCGTACGAAACGCTTCACGCTCTGGTAACTCCCGGTGAAGCCGTGGTCATCCACCAGATCCTGATAGACCGCCTTGGCGTTCCGGCCTTTGCTCAGCGATAGCTCGATGAAGTCGCGATGCGGCTCGCAGGCGCTGGCGGTGGGGCAGCGACTGGGCGCCGCCACGGGCGTGGAGTCGGGGGACACCTCGTTGGCCGGTTTTGCCGTTTGATCGGCTGGCTGGGCCGCCGAGTCGGGGGACGTCTCATTGGCCGGTTTTGGCGGTTTGCGTCCCCAGGCGCGGGGTGGCCGGACCGCAATCCCGGCGGCCTTCAGATACGCTCCAGCGGTTTCCCGCCGGACGCCTGTCTCTTGTTGAATGCGCCGTAGTGGCCAGCCTAATCGGCCCAGCGCGATGACTTGTTGTCGTTTCTCTTCGTTCAAGACGTTGCTCACGTCGATGGAGGTTAGCCCTCCATCGCTTCAACGTCCTGCCCGTCTTTCTATTGGCCGGTTTTCAGCCGTCCCTCATTGGCCGGTTTTGGGTGTCCCCCGAAG
>JBJXGR010000137.1:0-7680 GCA_046160045.1 Bryobacteraceae bacterium | reverse complement strand
ACTTCAGGTAGAGGATTCCGCCGAAGTCGGAGGGAATCTCGATCTTCCCGTGCGATAGCAGCATGTTCTGGGGCCGTCCAAGACGGGCCATGAACCAGCCGATTTCGATCAGGACGTTCTGGCGCGGCCGCCACGTCGGCGTTTCGCCGGGCCCGCTCTCGACCGTGTCGCCGGGCGTCATCAGCGCGAACGCGAAGGAGCAGTCCCGCGCGTAACGTTCGAACTGCTCGATGATGGTCAGCCCGCTGGCCCCTTCGTCTTTCAGAACCACGGGGTTCACGCCAAGCCCCTGCAGCAGGAGTTTGACGTTGGCAAGCGCCGCCTCGTTGTGACCGTGAATAATGAAGACGTCCTTGTTACCGTAGTACGTCGCCCCGGCGACTTCGATGATGGCGGTCGAAACCTCGGCGAGGACCTTCGACTTCGCGAAAGGAACCCAGTCGGCCGGTTGTTTCTGCCCTACGGGCTGCGCTAAAGCAGAGTGAATTTTCTGCCGCCCTTCTGTTGATCGCATCGTACTGATCGGCCTGCAGTTAGACCCTCATCTGCCTCCGGCATCCAGCCCCTTCGAAAGATTCTGCCCGCCCATGCTGGGCACACTGGATCGGGCCCCCTGGCCCCCAGCCGGCTTTCCTGGCTTACCCCGGCGCCAGAATCCGCCGCACCCGCGCGGCGTTATCGCCGATCTGATCGCTGTACCGCGGATACATGCCGATGATCATGCCGTCCTGCTGCTTGATGTTGTCAAACGTCGTCCGAAAGGCTTGATCGATCTGCGCCGGCGAATCCGTCAACCGCCCTGCCGCCAACACCTTATAGGCCAGGCATGTCTTCTTCGTCGACCGGATCGCCCGGAACATCCGCGCAGGGTCGGACGGCAGGTAGATCTCACCGATCGGACGCTGCCCGAGCGTCTTGATCCACTCTTCCTGGCTGCGAGACAGATAGTAGAGAGCCGTCATGTAGAAATCGCTGTCCCAGTTCTGGGATTCGACCTCTTCGAGCAGCGTGGGATCATGCAGCGACAGGCCCACCATCGTTCCGCTGTCCCGCACCGCCTTCAGGAAATCGCGAACGGAATCGAGCTTTCCCTCGCGCCGCTTCCGCTCGGCCGATCCGCCGTGATGCACAACGCCGATCGGCGACAACTTCGCAACCTCACCAATGAGCTTGGGGTCGTCTTCGATTTCCTTGTGGCTGAGGAGAATCCACTGCATTTTTCCGCCCTCGGCGCGATGGCGCTTGAGGTCCGAGATCGTGCGCTCGGTGTGCGAGAACTGCCAGGTATTGATCCCCTGCCGTTCGCAGCTCCGGAGCGTGTCGCAGACACGCTCCGGGGTCGCCCATTCGGCCATGTGCGCGCTGAACAAGCGGTTGAAGTGCGAGTATCCGTAGAAGGGGTTGCCGCCGACGATCAACCGGCTGACCTCCCATTTTCCAAGCTGGATCCGCGGCAGGGTCCCCGGTGCCGTGGAGTCGCGGGAGCCCGCGGCGGAGTTCGCCGCCAGTAAGCCTGTGGGATATTCCCCACACGGCAAGGCCGCTCCCGCGGCGATGCCGGCGGCCGATTGCAGAAAGCGTCTCCGCGGTTTCGACATGCCGCAATTATACGCCCGACGGTCAATGCGACGAGCCATCGGCTGGCAGCTTGAAGTCGTAGAACTTCGACACGAGGGCGATTCGCTCGCGAATCATGTTCTCGTACGACAACTTCATGGCGCTGGGTACCGACCTCGCCGAAGGCATCGTCTCGGTGAGGTCGAACCAGGAATCGCGATAATTCACCGCGTCGGAAGTGTACAGCGTCCGGCCGTCGCCGCTGAGCACGCCGTAGACGGCGGCGTAGCTGGACGTGACCAGGTAGATCTCACGGCGATACAGGCTGAGTTCCCGCGGCGTCTCGGTCACGAGCGGCCGGCCAAACAACGGGTTGGCCGTCACGGGCCGGTGGCCCAGCAGGTAGTATAGCGTCGGTGTGATGTCGCTATTAAACGCCACCAAGTCCTTGTCGACATACATCGACCCCATCAGCGAGGGAGGCACGTGCAGGATCAGCGGCACGCGGACGATTTCCGGATAGATCGTGTAGGCGTGACCCCATCGTCCGCTTTCGCCCAGCGAATCGCCGTGATCGGACGTGAGCGCGATGATACTGGAATCGTAGAGACCCTGCTGCTTCAGGAACCGGACGAAGGTGCCGAAGCAGGCGTCCATTCGCCGGATGCGGCTGGCGTACGGCGCGTAGTAAGCGCGGTAGCCGGCTTCGTCAATGGCCTTCTGTCCCTCCCGGTTGATGACCGAGATATGGATGTTCTGGGGCTGCGTGTAGGCAAACACCGGCCCTTTCGCCGCGGCGTCCGGCAGCTTCCGCTGCAGTTCCTGCAGCGTGTTGCAGAGGTCGAGGTTCATCGTGACGACTCCCGCGTCAAGCTCCGACATTCCCGGCCATGGTGTGATCAAGGTGTTGAGAATCGAGTCGCGGGTAATCAGGGCCTGATAACTGTCGGTTTCGAGCAGTGTCTGCAGAGCATTCATCGGACGGAACGGGGTGACATACTGCTGGTGGATCATCGCGCCCCCGACCCAGATGGAGGGCTCGGACAGGCCGGTGCCGCCATACCGCGTGAACGAGTTCTTGAAGACAACGCTGTCCCGGGCGAAGGCGTTGATTTCCGGCGTGAAGTCGACGTCCGGGTTGTAGGGCGACAGATAATCGCGCCGCAGGCTGTCGACGACAAACACGAAAATGTGAGGCCGCGCCCCGGTTGCCGGTTTCATCTCGGCGGCTAGTTTCACCTCCACCGGCCTGATCCGCGTCGAGCGCGGAATGCTCGTGTTCCGCGTCAGAAAACGATAAAAGCCGGGATCAAACTGGCCCGTAGCCAGTGCGTCGTGCACCAGTTTGAAGGAGGGGTCGAATCCGGCGTAGCGGTCCAGAAACCGGGACAGTGTCTGCTTGCTGGAGATGTGTTTCCACACCACCCGTTCGGTCAACTCGGTCGCGCGAAAAACGGGAAGAATCGCAAAGGCGATGATGAGGATCCGCCCCGTGCCGTGGAAGATCGCGGGCGACACCGCGCGGGTGGTCCGGTAGAACCACTGGAACGCCGCAACCCAGATGAGCAGCGAGGTCAGTTTCTGGATCAGGTAATTCCAGTCGTTTCTCGAGCTGTTTACGGCCAGCCAGGCCGCGGCCGCCGCCAGCAGGAGTCCTTGCACCGGCAGCAGCCACCGGCGCTTTTTTGCGGGAGGCGGGGAAGGCAGCCACAGAGCCAGGGCGAGTCCGCTCGAGATCTTGCGGCCCGATCCCGCGGGGATCAGCCAGACGCACAGTTGCATCAGGAAGGCCGTGATGGTGAACGAAAGGAGTGCGGCATACAGGTCCGGCCACCAACCCTGGAACGAAATCGCCGGAAACACCAATGCTCGAATGAGGACAAACAGGATCACACAGCCCAGCAGATGGCAGAGGAGGAAATGGTTTCGGGGCGGCTTGTCGAACCAGCCCGCGACCACGGCGATCGCGTCCAAAGCAGCGAACAGCGAGACAAAGGCAACCAGGTGCAGCAGCAGGCTCGTCAACAGTGCAAACGCCCCTTCCGCCACCGTCCATTGCCCGCCGCCTCGGGACCAGGCGATCAGAGAGTAGACCAGTGAAACAAACACGCCAGCCCCGGCTGCGGCTCGAAAGACCGGCTTTACTTCTTCAACCTCGCCTTCTCTCCATGAGACGTTGCTCCAACGTTCGCGCCACACATCAGCCGCCAGCCAAAGCACGGGAGTCAGGGCGCCCAAGGCGATCAGGTAGCTGGCAAAGGTGTTTTCGAGCGAGGCGATCAACGGATGGAACGAGAGCAGCAGTCCCACGGGGATATGGACGGCGAAGAACCCGAGCCGCCATCGCTGCACACGGCGCCCGTGCGCGCCGGCGGGGAATGGCTCCAATAGCCAGATCGCCGCCGCCACAAACAGCGCGATCCAGTACAGCCAATGATTCCACTGGCCAAACAGCTTGAGCGCGGGGATCAGAGCGCCTTTGTGCACCTGCTCGTAGGTGAACGGAATGAACGCAAGAAGACTGTAGAGGGAGGTCAGCAGAAAGTAAGCCGCAAAGAGAACCCTGAGCAGAAATGAGAGAACCCGCGCCGGGCTCATAACGCCGCCCCGGGTTCATGCGCCGGGTTCTTGGTACGGCGCTGCCCGCTGCCCAACCGGACGAGAAGGAGACGAATATCTTCATACCGCGGGGAGATCCGGGCGCCCTTTTGCAGGTACGCTCGGGCCGAAGCCACGTCTCCCTCCTGGGCCGCAATCATGCCGGCAACCAGGAGCGCATCGGAGTTCTCCGGACCCCGCTTCAGCGTCACATTTATCAATTGCTTGGCATTGGCCGTTCGGCCCAGCTTGAACTCGACCCGCGCCAACCCGATGGACAGGTCGGGATAGCGCGGGGCGAGTTCCGCGCCTTTCTTGTACAGCGGAAGCGCCTTGGCCAGATTCCCGCGCATCTCGTATTCGTGCGCGAGGTAGAAAATGGAGTCCGAATGCGTCGTCTCGAACTCGTAGCAGCGCTCCAGCGCCTTAAGGGTTTGCTCCGCCCAACCCAGCTTGCGGTAGGCATCTGCGATTTGGGGGCACCCCTCCAGCGGCGTGGGCGAGGCTTGCATGTACAACTCCCACATCGCGGCTTCGTCCTGATAGCGCTCCAGCCCGTGATAGGCATTCGCGAGTTCAAACTGGTAGAGATGGCTTTGTGGAAACGCGGCGTGAAGTTCCAGAAGCGGCTTCAGAGCCTCCTGATGCTTGCGAGCGAGCATCAAGACGCGTGCCTGGTCGGCTAGTGCCCGAGCCACGTCGGGCGCCCGTGCGCCGGATTCGCTTGCTTCTTCGTCAACGAGCGGGGGATTGAGAACCAGCCCCCAGTAAAACGCATACAGCACCAGACACGGGAGAGCCGCCCGGAAGAAGGGAACCCCTAGTAGAAACGGCCGTCGTTTACCCTGAATGGCGTCCATAGCGATCAAAACCCGTAAAACACCGTGCAACTCCCCGCGTATTGCCACAGGCGGCCGCGCGCAATGCGGTTCTCCTGGGCGATCCCGGCCAGGCAGCGGTAGCTCAATCCGCCGCGCAAACGCCAGGCGCTTTCCAGCGAAACTGCGGAAGAATGCAGAACTTCAACCTCGTTCGCGCTCCGGACTTCGAACGGTGACGCGCCGTAGCCTAGGAGAACCCCGACGAAGCGATCGGGTCCGCCCGAATACCGCCGCGCGGAAAACGAGAACGAGCGGGCAACCCCGGTCGAGTCGGGCGTCAGATAGGTGCGGACCGTGTAAAGCCACTTGCCCACATACTTGCCGAGCGATCCCGTGTACATGGTTACGGGAACCAGTGTGCTGTAGCGGCGGAAGCCCCCGGACGCCTCCATCGAGTAAGGCAGGGTCTGGTAAATCTCAGCGCCGAATCGCCGCCTCAGGTACAGCGTTCCGTCCGGCGAGAAGGCGCCGCTCAGAAAGGCGTAGGTCCCCTTCCGAATTCGGGGGTACGCTTCGAACTCGACGAGACTGCTCTTCTGTCCAAACCGCTGTGCTCGATAGAAACGCGCGGTCACCGAGCCTTGCTCGCGAGTATGGTAGGTCAACGCGACCGACTGCTCCCCCCACGACGAGCGTTTGTCGCTAAACCACACCTGGTTGACGTTGACGCCCGCCTCCCAGGTGAGAAACTCGTCGTCGGCCTTTGCGCCTTCGCCTGATACGGTGGGCGGGGCGGATTGCACAGGCTTGAGACTCTCGCGCTCGCTACGGCGGGCCTTTTCCAGCGCCTGCCGGTATTCCATATCATCGGGTTTGCCGACCGCCGCCCGCTCCGCGATCTGTCGCGCCCTCGCCGGGTTCCCGGACCACAGTTCCAGGTTGACCAGTGCCAGAACGGCGTCCTTGTATTGGGGGCTCTCGACCAGCACCCTCTCCAGCATCGGGCGCCCTTCGTCGTAGCGTTTCTCCCACGAGCAAATCAGGCCGTACAGCACCCGCGCATCCGAGTCGTCAGGGTGGACATCCAGGTGGGTTTTCAGCAGTTTCAGCGACTCGTCCGGGCGATCTTGCTTTACGAGTTCCCGCGCTTCGGCCAGAATGTCGTCGGCGAGGGCGATTCCGGATCCCAACAGGCAGATCATCACCAATGACAAGGTGGTTGGCATAGTCCCGCAGACGCATTAGGTAGTTCGGAAGAACCCCTGCTTTTCTGTAGTCCCGCGAGTTCTAAACCCAGTACTACGTAGGAGTTCCGCTTAGGTTTTGGCACTCGAGGGGGAAGGTAAACCCTGCGGTACTAAGCGAAAACCTGAGTCTCCCGCATGGGGGGCTTCTCCCCGGGCCGATTCCCCCTCTATTCAAACGACTGGAGCCCTTGCAGAAGGCGTTCGAGGACTCCCATCCGAGCCGCGGGGCAACCTCACGCCAGCGCAAAGTTCAGGTTTTCGAGCGAGCGCTTCATCCCTGAAAGGTCCTTCCACTCCCTGCTCTGGGTGTGAGCCGTCGATTGCAGCAGTTCGTGATCGAGCGACAGAAACACCTGCATGAGGGAAGGATCCAGCCACCCTTCGTCCGTCTCGTGCTGCATCACGCGAAGCGACTCCTTGACCGTGAGCGCCATCTTGTAGGGGCGTTCCGTGGTGAGGGCGTCAAAGACATCAGCACACTTCAGAATCCGGGCCAGAAGGGGAATGGCCTCTCCGCGGATTCCGTCGGGATAGCCGGTTCCGTTCCAACGTTCGTGGTGGTTGCGAATGATCGGCAGCACCGAACGGAGGCACTTCAGGGGCTGGCAAATGGCTTCGCCGCGAACCGAGTGCGTGCGCATAATCGCCCATTCGGTTTCGCACAAAGGGCCCGGCTTGAACAGAATCGAATCCGGCATGCCCACTTTGCCGATGTCGTGCAGGAAGCCACCCCGATACAGCGCCAGCAGGTCCGGTGATTGCAGGTTCAACCGCAGTCCGATCGCCAGACTGAACAGGGCCAGCCGTTCGCAGTGGCCCGCCGTGTACGGGTCCCGCTGCTCCACCGCTACCGCCAGCGAGAACAGGATCGATTCGGACTCCTCCAATCGTTCGTAGACCGCCCGCTGCCGCAGCATGGAATGTACCCGCATCCTCAACGCCTGCGGCGTATACGGTTTCTGCAAGAACTCGTCAGCGCCTGCCGCAATCCCGGCCGCCTCATACTCATCCAGGCTCGCCAGCATCAGCACCGGCAGCAGCTTCGTGCTCGGGTTCGACCGGATCGCGCGGCACAACTCCGCCCCGTCCATACCCGGCATGACGGCGTCCACCACCACCAGGTCCAGCCGGTCTCCGTCCAGCCGACTCAGCGCCTCCCGCCCGTTTCGCGCCGTCACCACCTCCACTCCGTCCTGCCGAAGGATCGCCTCCACCAGTTTCAGGTGAATGTCCAGATCATCGACCACCAGGACCCTGGCGTTCGCCGCCGGCTCCCGCACGCTGTCGTTCCAGGCCCCGGCAAACGCCGCCGGCCAGTTGTTGAGCAATCCGACTCCACCGTCGTCTGCCCCTCTGCTTGGGTATCCCGTTATTTCGGACCGCATGCCTCGGTCACTTCACTTTTCATATCGGCACCGTACTTCAACTTCATGAGGGGATTCTTCTGCATGGTTAAG
>JBJXGR010000136.1:0-8368 GCA_046160045.1 Bryobacteraceae bacterium | reverse complement strand
CTGAAGCGGTGCTCGGAAAGCCAGGCGCCATCACCAAGATCGACTGCGCCGAGTTCCAGCACAGCCACGAGATTGCCAAGCTGATCGGCTCGCCTCCCGGCTATCTCGGCCACCGCGAGACCAAGCCATTGCTTTGCCAGGAAACGATTGACCAGTATTTGACCCCGACGGCAAAGATCAGCTTCGTGCTCTTCGACGAGATCGAGAAGGCCAGCGACGCGCTTTGGCATCTGCTGCTCGGCATCCTCGACAAGGCGACCCTCACGCTCGGCGACGGCAAGAAGGTCAATTTCTCCAACGCCATGATCTTCATGACCAGCAACCTCGGCGCCAAGGAGATGAACGCCCTGCTGTCTCCACGCCTCGGTTTCGCATCCGCCGCCACCACGCAGCCGGGCGAACTGAACAACAAGATCGACCGCAGTGGCGTGGCGGCGGCCCGCCGTCACTTCACGCCGGAGTTCGTCAACCGTCTCGACCACATCGTCGTCTTCAAGCCGTTGGCCGATAACGACCTGATGAGGATTCTGGATCTCGAACTCGCCGCGGTGCAGCAAAGGGTCATCGACCGCCAGCCCGAACGCGCGTTCGAATTTCAGGTCTCCCCAGCCGCCCGGCGTCTGCTGCTGGTCGAAGGCACCGACGAGCGCTACGGCGCCCGCCACCTGAAGAGGGCCATCGAGCGGTTGGTGGTTCAGCCGATCGCCAACCTTGTGGCCACCGGCCAACTCGGCAAGGGAGACTGCGTGCGGGTGGACTGCGTAGGTAGCGCCGGCGAACTGGTCTTTTCGAAAGGTGGCAACCCGGAAGTGCAAACGCCGTGGCCGTACCCTGCGATGGCCGCGCCGGCTCCCGTTCGGGACGGTGGAACCAGCGAGCCGCAGACCCACTTTGCGTGGTGCTGAGCTACTAGCGCTGGGCCCAATACCGGCCGCGCGCCTGCACCGCCAGCCCCTTGTGGGTGGTCGTGAGCTGGATCTTCCGGAATTCGGAAATCCGAACCGGGAGATCGGACACATAGCCGAGACTGTATTGGCCGCGCAGTTCTTCCTGAATCAGATCGAAGACCGGATCGAGCTGGAGCTTCTTCGTGACTTCGAAGAAACTGCCGCCGGTTTCCCTGGACAGCCGCGCGAGCGCGCCCCGGCCGTCCGGCCCGCCCAGTGAAAGGCTGCGGAACCCCAACGGAATCCGGTAGGCTCCGGCATCGGAGAACAGAATCGAGTACACCAGAGCATCGGCCCGCTGGGCGGCCTCGATGGCATCCAACAGGCTTGCCTCGCTCCCGAAATCCACGCCGTCGGACAACACGATCAGGGCTTTGCGGCCGCGTTGATTCTTCATGATCTGCTTCGACGCCATGACCACCGCATCGTAGAGCAGGGTACCGCCGCGGCCGCCCTGCATCCCCAATTCCTGCAGGGAAGGTGTATCGACCAGGGCCAGCGCGTCGGCCAGCTTGCCGACCGAAGAAGTGAGCGCCTGGCGCATCACGATCGCCATGTCGAACTGCAGGAGAAACGCCTGGTCCTTGGTCTCCCGCAGGACCCGATCGAAGAAACGCATGCTGGCGCCGCGCTCGGCATCCATCACCCGGCGCTGGCTCATGCTGGTATCCACCATCAGCCCCAGCGTGAGAGGCAGATCGGTCTCGCGCGAGAAGTAGCGGATTGTCTGTGGCCGCCCGTCTTCCGCCAGCAGAAAGTCACCTTTCGTCAGGTCGCGTACGATCCCGCCTTGTCTAGTACGTACCGTCGCCAGCACGCCCACCACCTTGACGTCTGTGGTAAACACGGTATTTTGCTGGCCTCGCAGCAGACCGGCGCCGGCGAGTGAAATCAGGAAGTCACGCCGGTTCGCGAAGAAGTTACGCATCTGGCTACGCCTAAACTTAAACGACGACGTTTGCTCGGGGCAGGTTTCACGCCCCCTTGGGATAGAATCCGGACTGAGATGAATTCGCCACTTCCCGCTGAAGAGCAGTGCACTACACGGGGGGTAGCAAGATGATTAGCACACTCCGTCAGCGTTGAGCTTCCACATCTGATCCGCGTTGTCGAAGAGGCGCCTTTGGCTGGTCCCCGCTTGACGCGCGATGGACCGTATGTTCACCAAAAGCCACCCTGAGGCGTTAGCGACCGCTCAGGAAACGACCCAGCAGCCCGGCGACCTCATCGACTGCTGATCCGCTGCGGTTCTGATCCAAGAGCGAAGTGAGGAAACCGATGCCTCCCGCCTCCTCCGCCGGGGCCGTCGCTCTCTGCTTACTCAAGCTGCCCATTACCATCGTAGCCGCCACCGGCAACAGCTTCTTCAGGACATCCGCCCCAATTCCGGTCTCCTCGGCGGCGTGACTGGCAACCGCGCGGCTCACGTCTTTGCTGCCGAAAATGTGACCGAGGATCGAATTGCCATCCTCCGTCGTCCCTTCCTGGCCGAGCAGTTCGGGGTTGTCCAGATACTCTGAGTGATTGCCGCCGCTGAGCGCGCCGAGCAGCGCCTCCATGCCACCCTCCTGGGAGGTGTTGCGCTGCAATCCGGCCATGATGGCCGGAACCAGTTGACCGAGCGCACCGCTGGCCTGATTCTCGGAAAGACCAAACCGTTTGCCGACCTCCTGCACAGCGGTGCCGCCCGCTGCATTCATGAGCATGTCCAGAATCGGGTTCATTCGATATCTCCTCCTACCCGCCGCCTGCGGCGCCGGGTCTTCGACTATTCAGGAATCACCAGCACATCACCAGGATGAATCACGGTCTTTTCGTCCTTGAGCCGTCCCGGGTTTCCGGCGATGATCTTCGGGTATTGCGCCCCGCTCCCATAGAAGTGGCTGGCGATCTTCCACAGCGAGTCCCCGGCCTCGACCGTGTAGGTGCGAACTTCCGGCGCCGGGGGGGCGAGGCTGTCGTCCACCACCAAATCGCAGGTTAGGTCGCCGAAGCCCGCATCGACAAGCTTGATCTGGTTCCACACGTCGTTCTTTATTTCTTGCGACGGGCATGAGCCTTGAACGAAGAGCTTGTTGTCCTGCACGTGCAGGTGGGCAAGTCGAACGCCCTTCTGGTGGATAAGGTTTAAGACCGACTGATATTTGAGCTTGAGTTCGTCAAATCGTTCCATGTTGATTCCTGTTCCTTTTGTTGAATCTGACCACCAACCTGACAGGATTAATCCTGCCCTGCCGAAGGTCGCCAAGTAGAGATCCCTCGATCCGCCGGCCAACCGGCGGCTCCGAGGGACCACTATGGTCTCCTGCCCGAACCGGGACATCGGGGACGACGCGCTTCTTAGGCGCAGCCCCGGGTCTCGGATGCCCGCATCACGTTCGGTCAGACTCTCCAGCCATCGCGGGATACACTAAGCCGGCCAGTATCGCCCCAGCAATCGGGGCCACCCAGAAGAGCCAAAGCTGTTCGATCGCCCAACCGCCAACGAACACCGCCGGTCCCGTGCTGCGCGCGGGGTTTACCGATAAGTTCGTGACGGGAATTCCAATCAAATGGATGAGCGTCAGGCCCAGGCCGATGGCGATGGGGGCAAAGCCTTGGGGTGCGCGGCGGTCCGTGGCGCCGAGAATGATCATGAGAAACATGAAGGTCAAGACGACCTCGGCCAACAGGCAGGCGCCGATCGCGTATTGGCCTGGTGAATGCGCCCCATATCCATTGGAGGCCAGGCCTCCACTCAAATCGAAGCCGGCCTTGCCGCTGGCAATCACTAGCAGCACGCCCGCGGCGACGATGCCTCCGACTACCTGGGCCGCGATGTAGGCCGGCAATTCCGAGGCCGGGAAACGTTTCCCGACGACAAGCCCGACCGACACTGCGGGATTGAGATGACAGCCCGAAATATGGCCAATGGCATAAGCCATGCTTAGCACTGTCAGACCAAAGGCAAAGGCTACGCCTAACAGGCCGATGCCAACATCCGGAAAGGCCGCTGCCAATACCGCACTGCCACAGCCGCCGAAAACCAGCCAGAACGTTCCGAGAAACTCCGCCGAGGCTCTCTTTCCTAGGGACATGTCCGATCCTCTTCCTTTCTGCCCGATGGGCAGGTCATTCCGCTTTCACGAAGGTTACTTCCCGCCACGATGTTCACGTTAGCTCCTGATGCGCCGTATCTCTCGTTTTGGGTTCGATCCTGACGGTGCGTTCGCCCGGATTCAAGATCCCCCCCCCGGGCGAAGTTACTGAACTTGTTGGCGTGACGGCGTGGCACCGCACAAGCTACCCTGCAATGACTTGCTCCCTCCCGTCTCCTGCATCGCTGTTTCGACGTTGGGGTGGAAGGGTCGCCCCAGGCCAACTGCGGTCTTCGGCCTGAAGCTCCCTAAGCCTACCACTGTCATCTTGCAAATGTGAATCCCAGGCCGGTTGTGTAAAGCAGGTCGTTGCTCTTGCGCCCGGGAACCGGGTTGGTCAAGTAACGGTCGCTGAGCGATACATTCCAGTTCAGCCACTTGGTCAATTGGGTTGTGGCGCCGACGTCGAAGTTGACGCGGTACTCGCCCGAGTTCGACAGATTGTTGAACATGCGGAAACCTTGCACAAGACTCGTGCGGGCACTCAACTTGTAGTTGAAATCGTCGCCCCAGTAGGCTTCCGCCGAATTCCGAGTGAAGGCGGCAGCGCTGGCCGGAGTGAATGATTCACGGTTCCACGCGGCGCCGGCCAGGACGGCCAGCCGGCCGGTTTCCCGGGTCCAGACTTGATAGCCCAAGCCACCGCCGAGCACGACGCGGAGATCGAGCGACTGGAACTTGTCATATTCGTAGTCGTTGAAGGTATTGGCCAGAATCCTCTTCGTCAGATTCCGGCTGTAGCCCCAACCGCCTCGAACCGCCCGCGCCGTCTGCTCGCCGACGCCGTTGATTGTCGCTGTGGAGCGAATGGAATTGAAGTACGCCGTGGTGCGGCTGGTGTTGGAAGCGCGCAGGAAGTTGATTGGCGTGGTGAGGGTGGACGTCTCGGCGTTGCCCTTGGTGCCGGCGATATTCAGACTTCCTGTGATGGTCCAGAGGTCGAGCAAGCCCGGACGCTGAAGCCGTTCGTAGACTCTCTGCTCGGCGTCATTGCGGAGCGCCACGATCTCATCGGGGGCGACGACTTGAAGTCCTTCGGGGGCCGCAACCTCGATGCGATTTTCCTGGGTCTGGATCCTGGCCTTCACGGTTCGATCGCCGGGCAGCACCACATTCAACGGCTTTTCGGTTTCAATGGTGGCGATTGCTTCCCATTTAAGTGTGACCAGGCCGAAATTCTTGCTTTGAATGGTCACTGTCTGGCCGTCCTTTTTAACAATGTCCCCGGTAATGCGATCACCATCTTTCAGGACGATGCGATCGGCGGCCGCGGCTGACAAGAAGACGAAGGCGGTTAAGATGACGCGACCGGCTGTGAAGACGGATGACTTAAGGGGGGTGTCGGTATTCTGTGGTTCCATGGGTTCACTTGACTCGCGGGACGAGCCGCACGGGGGCGGAAATGATGGGAGCCGGCCGCATTGCCGTCCACGGGGAAGTCCTCCTTGGTCTAGCTTCGCACAGCGTTGAAGGCGGCGCGCGAGGCGACCGCCGTTCTTCGGGTGGAGTTCTTGTGTTTTCTTGTGTAGCGAAGGAAAGTTCTCAGGGAAAGAATAGAAACGCATAGTGGACATCCCCAGGTTGCTAAACACATAGGATTTGACCCGAAGGGCGGGGCTTGGGCTCGGGCGGCCAGAGCTTGCGCGCGTACCAGCAGGCCAGCGCTACTGCCAGCGCAAGATCGTCATGTCCGCCCGCGTCCAATGCGCCGAACTTCGCATGGCCGCTCGGCTGAATGCGGGCGTCGAAGTGTGTGAGTTCCTCGTAGACGGCGTTGGCCAAAGGGAGTTCGCGAACGACCCCCAGCTTTTCCTGCTCGATCAGGATCGCGAGGGCATTGACCAGGTCCGACTTGGGGACGTTCCAGCGTCCGTGCGATTGGGAAACGTGCTCCCCCGAGGTGATGTTCACCGGCACGAGGGGGATGGCCGAGCCGCGGAGGAAGTCGAGGAAGACTTCGCCCGGGCCGGTGGCGTCGACGATTAAGGGTGTCGTGTTTCCCAACTCGGGATGGTGGAGTTCTTTCTCGACCAAGGTGATGAGGTCGCGGTAGGAGGTGTGGAGGGGGAAGCGCACGAGACGGCGGATGCGGAGATCCCAATTGATTACGGGGACCCAGTAGACGCGGTCGAAGCCAGTTTGGTACTGGCGACGTTCGACGATGGCGAGGGCGGAGTGGTCCTGGAGTTTGCCGAGGTCGAGGCCGGCGAGGAAGCGAGGTTCGTGAGCCGGCCTTCGGCCGGTGGGGAACTGAAGTTCCCCTGCGAGCTGAAGCTCGCGCCACCGACCAGGGGTAGAACTTAAAGGGCGGACTGAAGTCCGCCGCCGGCTGAAGCCGGCCCCACAAAAGAAGCCGGCCCCACACACGGAGTTCGGCGCCAGGGATGAGGGGTCTTGTTTTTGCGTTCATAGAGGCCTGGTGTCGTCGACGAAGAAGTTGCGGAGTTTGCGGCGCGGGAAGATGCCCTCGCTCACGGGGACGAATTGGCACTCATATTCCTGGCGGAACCACCAGTCGGCCATGAGGCGGCGCTCTTCGTCGAGGAAGGAGGGAGAAATGCGGGGACACTGATCGGCCGTCACCGTATAGCGCTGCCAGGTGGTTTCGTCCTTCCAGGCTTTGTAGAAGAAGCCCTGCTCGCCGGCGGGCGTGGACATGGCGAGGATGGAGCCTGTCGAGACGGCGAGGACGGGTCGGAGGGCGAAGTAGGCGAGGTCGGAGACGCGGGCGGCCTCATCGATGATCAAGAGGCCGACGGAGGAGAAGCCGCGGGTGTGCGGCGATCTTCCGGGCAGACCGACGACGCGGGAGCCGTTGGGCATGAGGATGGAGGGGTGGTTCTCGCCGTCGCCGCGAGGGTGGATGCGAAGACGGCGAAGGAAGGCGTTCATCTTGCGGACGAGTTCGGCGGACTGGCGGAGGGAGGGAGCCAGGACCAGGGTGAGGTTGCCGGGCGGGCCGAATACGAGCTGGTGGACGGCGAGGATGGCGGCGACGGTGGACTTGCCCCATTGGCGGGAGCAACAGAGGATGCGGCGCGGATGGCCGGAGGCTAGGATTTGCTGCTGGGCGGGGTCGGGGTGGAAGTCGAGGGCGCGGCGGGCGAAGGCGGAGGGGTCGTGCGCGCTGAGAAAGCGAGAAGCGATCGACAGCGCCACGGGAATCCCTTTCCACCTTCAGGATAGAAGGCGGTCCAGCGGGTGGTGATTCTTGATTCCTGCAAACGGTTGACGGGAAAGGGGCGATTTATTTGCGACGGTTGTGACTGGGCGGGTAAGTGGAACAAGTGGAACGTTCCACTTTGTTCCACTTGGCGGTGAGTGAAATCAACGGGTTAGAGTGCGAAGTGGAACAAGTGGAACAGAAAAAGGTGGACTTTCCGGTAAGTGGCTGTGGGAATGTCGGTTAGGAGCGATTTCAGCCATATTCGTGTTCCAGTTGTTCCACTTCAAGTGGAACAAAGGAGGGGGTTCTCTGAACTTATTGTCGATGGACGATCGGATTAGTTGAGGGTGGAGAGCGCTAATCGAATCGAAATAATGGCAATATTTATTTGTGACGGTGGTGAACGGCATTGGCGGTTCTCCCGAAAGCGCTGTTTGCCGCGTAGAGGAGCCGGATGGGAAACCGCACAGGCGCCGACCGGCACGCCACGGCTCCGAACCGCGGGCGTCACGCCCGCGGGGTGTTATATTCGTAATCAACTTGCGCGACTGGTGCCAGCGCCAGTTCGGCTGGTTTCCAAGGGCTGAAGGAGCGGCGTGTCGACCGAGCGGACACTACACATCACCAGCGGCGAAAGCGTAAAGATTCATGAAGCGGGGTTGCCCGGCGAAGTGATCTACTGGGTCGACGCCCTGCACGAAGGACCCGTTCCGCCGGCGTTGTCGCTTGAGGAAATGAGCCGCGTGCGCGCCGAGTACATCGTGACGATGGGGTGGGGTCCGAAGAACGATGTGGAGACGACCTTCCGCAGCCGCGATGAAATGCTCGCCCGCTTTCGGGAGTTTGAAGAAGTAGTGCTGTGGTTCGAGCACGACCTTTACGATCAGCTGCAAATGATTCAGATTCTCGACTGGCTCTCGGTCCATAAGCGGGACGGGGTCCGGATCAGCCTGATCACCATCGGGAAGTTCCCCGGCATTGGCAGGTTCAAGGGTTTGGGCCAACTGACCCTGGAACAGCTATCTTCGCTGTTCGAACAACGGCAGGAAGCCACGTCCGCCGACTTGAAGCTGGCGTGCGAGGCATGGGCGGCCTTCTGCTCCCCGGACCCGACGGAA
>JBJXGR010000135.1:0-52113 GCA_046160045.1 Bryobacteraceae bacterium | reverse complement strand
CGCAGGGCGAGACTTTCGAGGATGGTGCGCGCAAATTCTCCGGGCGTGGACGGACAAGCCTGGCCGGTGCGCCGGCAAAACGCCGCGATCTTGGCCGGCATCTCGCCGGGTTCGAGAAAGGCATCCGGCACCAGAACCGCGGAGAAGGGGGGCGCCTCCGACGCCAGTTTCGCCAATTCGTCGTAGCCGTATTCCCGGCCTTCAAGGGCCCAGGCCCGCCGGCACTCCTGGATCAACCAAAGGCCGGCGATATTCTTCAACAACCGCACCTTGCCGCCCGCGCCGATTTCATTGGTGAGGTTCATTGCAAGCGAGCGCTCGTTCACGATCGGCTCACCGATCTCGACGCCCATCAACGACCACGTGCCGGAACTGATGTAACACCAGTTCCCCGGTTCGGCCGGCACGGCCGCCACTGCCGACGCGGTGTCGTGACACCCGGTCGAGTAGACCGTGACCTGGTTGAGGCCGGCGTATTCGCGCGACGCCTCTTCGAGCGGTCCCAGCGGCTCGCCCGGGTCGATGATCTCCGCCAGAAGGGAGACCGGCAGATCGAGTTTCTCCAGCAGTTCGGTGGAAAATCGCCGCAGCCGCGGATTGTAGAACTGCGAAGTGCTGGCGATGGTCCGTTCCGTCCTGGCCACGCCCGTCAGCCAGTAGTTGAACAGATCCGGGATCATCAGCAGGGTTCGGGCCAGCGGCAGGATGGGCGAGCCCTTCATGCTGTGGAGTTGGTACAGCGTGTTCAACTGCATGAACTGAATGCCCGTCTCGGCGAAGACCTCGGCGCGCGGCGCTTGGGCGAAGACGGCGTCCATCTGGCCGTTGGTGCGCGCATCGCGATAATGGCGCGGGTTCTCGAGCAGCGCGCCGTCGGCGCCCAGCAGCGCGAAATCCACGCCCCAGGTGTCGATGCCGATCCCGTCCAGAGCCAGGCGCCGCTCGCGCCCGGCGATGCGCAAGCCTTCGCGGATCTCGTGGAACAGCCGCAGCGCGTCCCAATACAGGGAGCCGAACACCCGCACCGGCGTATTCGGAAATCGGTGGACTTCTTCGATCGACAGCTTGCCGCCGTCGATCGTGCCGAGCATCGCCCTGCCGCTTTCCGCGCCGATATCGAAGGCCAGAAACCGCCGGATCATGGCTCGATGATCACCTTGGCCACGCCGTCGGAATAATCCTCGAGCAGTTTGAAAGCGTCCGCGGTCCGGTCGAGCGGGAAGCGATGCGAAACGATCGCATCGGTGATCTTGCCCGCCGCGACCAGCGCAATCGCCGCGTCGTCATTGTGGTTCGAACGCCGGATGGTCTGGATGTTGATCTCTTTGTTCATCGCCAGATGCCAGTCGAGCCGGGGCGCCGTTTCATACGAGATCCCGACCACACAAAGCCGCCCGCCAGTTCGGAGGACCTTCAGCGAGTTGGTCAGGGTCTCGGAATCCGCGGCGGCATCGAAGACGACGTCGACGCCGCGGCCGCCGGTGAGATCGAGAATCGACTCCACCGGATCGGCTTCCCGAGCGCAGATGCCTTCGTCCGCCCCCAGTTTCTTTGCCAGGCGAGCGCGGTGCGCCACGCGATCGACGCTGAAGACCTTGCCGGCGCCGGCGAGCCTCGCCCCCTGTGCCGTCAGGAGGCCGATGGGTCCCGCGCCCATCACCGCCACCGTCTCGTTCATTCGGATCGGGGTCAATTCCAGCATGTGCATGATCACCGCCAGCGGCTCGACGATGGTGGCCTGCACCATGCTCATTGAATCCGGGATCGGCGCCGCATTGGCCACCGGAATGGTCACGTACTCGCGAAAACAGCCCGGGTGCGGAGGAGACGACAGGAACTTCACGTTCGGACAGAGATTGTACTTGCCGATGTGGCAGAACTCGCAGTGATAGCAGGCCATCGCCGGTTCGATCGCGACCCGCTGTCCCACTTTTCGCGACGTCACACCCGGGCCCACGGCGACGATCTCGCCCGCCGGTTCGTGTCCCATTATCTGCGGCAGGGGCATCCGGTACTCGCCGACGATCCCGTCCATATACCAGTGCAGATCGCTGCCGCAGATTCCCACGGCCTTGATCCGTACCATCACTTCACCGGGACCCGGTTCGCGGTCCATCGGCATCTCGGCCACCTCCAGGTGGCGCTTCTCAACCAGTTGTACGCATTTCATAAGAGAAAAAGACTTCACCCGAATTCTAACCCGTGGGACCTGCGTCCGCACTCGTCCGCACCATCATGGTCGGCCTCGCGGCGGGAGGGCGCCCGCCCCAGTGTGCCCAGCATGGGCAGAATCTTGTTGGATGAAAGGAGCCAAACGGAGCCGGTGACGGCAACCGTAGCGAAGCGCGAGACCTAGCGGCGAGGCGAAATCGAAAGAAACGTGTAGCAAACTCTCGACCGTAGGAACACGAACTGGCAAGCGAGGCCTGGTGCGGGCGGTGAGCTGGCGGGGAACAGCGAAACCCAATAGTAATACGAGGCGCAACGGGTAGAGTCAGACGGCGCGGGAGGACAGATTGTGCACCTTACCTGGGGAGATCTTCTCCGTGAGAGCGCATCCCATCGTTGCTAACATCGAACCAGAGGATGATTTCGGGACGACCGCACCGACGCGAAACTCCAAATAGCGCTTTAGGAGCTGCGATGATCGACAGCTCAATTCTAGGGTCCCTCCAAACGGGGCGGCAACAAAACCAGCCAACGCCGGACCGTCGGGGTGGTTGCTTCGAATGACGGCTACGCGGCGCTCCATCCGACCGGAGCGGAGGGTGGTAGTGTATTTCGTCTTCGAAACTTGACCGTTTTGTGAGCTTCGTGGCCAGCAAGTGGATTCCTATGCACGCTGGAAGCGTGCGCCAGCGATAGAGCAGCCAAGCAGCCCCGGTACCCGGTAAGATCGTTTTTTCGGCATCCTCACGATGAAAGCATCACGCACTGAATACAAGCCCTCCGGAGCGATCGACGAATTGTTGGGCGCCTCCGGCGGCGAGTTCTCCCCCAAGCAGCGCATTCTGGTTGATTTTCTTCACCGGAACTACCAGAAGGTGGCGTTCATGAACATCAACGAGCTGGCCAGGGAAACCAAGGTCAGCGAGGCCACCATCGTGCGCCTGTCCACTTCGTTGAAGTTCGACGGCTACCCTGGTCTGCAGAAAGCCGTCCAGCGAATCGTGGCGCAGGAATTGACCACGACGGAGCGGATGCGCCTGTCGCTCGAAGCTAACGTGGCCGATCATCCGGTGGAGCAGATGTTGAAGCTCGACGTCAGCAACATCGCGCGCTTGCACCGACACCTGTCGCCCAGCCAGGTAGGCAAGTTGCGCGACCGGCTGGAAGGGGCCAAGAACGTTGTGGTGGTGGGAGTGATGGCCTCCGCACCCTTGGCGTTGTACTTCGGATACGCGCTGAATCGCGTCCTGCGCCGCGTCACGACGCACACCGAGGACAATCTCGCCGCCAAGCGCGCCATCTGCGAACTCGATTCCAAAGATCTGCTCATCGCCTTCGGGTTTCCGCGGTATCCGGCGGCGGTCGTCCGGTTTCTGAAGAGCGGCGGCGAGCGCAAAGCGTATCGGGTCGCGATCACGGACACCAGCGCGTCGCCTTTGGTACGGTTGGCCGAACATTGTCTGTTTCTGCCGTTCGAGATGCTGGGATTCGTCGATTCGCTGGCCGCTCCCATGAGCTTCATGGCCGGCGTTGTGGCCGACATGGCCCGGCACCGGCCTACTGAAACCGCCCGGCGTCTCAAGGATTTTGAGACCATGGCGGCGGAATTCCAGCTCTTCCATCGCGAGGATGCGGCTCGCTAAGGGCCGGGGGCGGCGTGCTTACGCCTCCGGGAAGTGTTCCATCAACGCCTGGACGTCGCGTTCCCGCAGCAGAACCAGGTACGCGGCCGCTCCCACCAGCAGCGCCCCGCCCGCGAACAGGATCGACATGCTGAAGTTCTTGGTTCTATCTACGAGAATGCCGGTCAAGATGGGGGCGCACAAGCCGCCCAGGCTGGCAATCATGTTCTGATACCCGATGATTCTCCCCGCCAGCCGCGCGGGCGAAATCGCTTCCGTCAACGCCCAGAAGTTGCTGCTGGCAAGGCCGATGCCGAACAGTGAGAACATCAGTGTCATCAGCACCGCTTCGGATGACTCGAATACCAGCAGCAACAGGATCGCGCTGCCTGCCACGAACCCTCCGGCGACGAACAGCCGTCTGATGTGCATCGGCCGGCCCTTGCGCGCGATCAACCGGTCGGCGATACGGGCAGAACTGAAAGACACCACTACCGTTCCCACGTACGGAGCGGCCGTGTACAGCCCCATCTTCAGAAACGAGTACCCTCGCTCCATCACTAGATACGAAGGCAGCCAGGTCAGGCAGAAAAAAGAGAAATACGAATAAAAGAAAGCGCCGATCGTGATTCCCCAGAAGGTGGGTGTTCCGATCAGCAGCCTCCAGGGAAGCGGGGCGCCCTTCGCTGCCCTCGCCGGACGTGCGTTTGGCTTCCCCGCCGGGGCCAGCAGAAACCAGGGAATCAGCCACACTAGCGCGCCAAGCCCGGTGACAACGAACAGAGCCCGCCACCCCCACGTCGACAGCATGGCCGCTCCCAGCAGGGCGCCGGCCGCCGGTCCCAATGTCATGCCGGAAACGTAGATCGCCGTGGGGATGCCCTGCTCGTGTTCGCGGAAGCTGCGCCGGATGTAGGAAAGGCTGGCCGGCGGCGCGACGGCCTCCCCCACGCCCAGCGCCATTCGCAACAGCAGAATCTGCTGGAACGAGCTTGCCATGCCGACCGCCGCTGAAGCCAGCGACCACAGAACAAATGCCGTCGCGTACGTCCACTTCAGCCCGAACCGGTCCACCAGGTATCCGGCCGGCACCTGGAGACACGCGTACGTCCAGAAAAAAGCGGACAGCAGCGTCCCCATCATGGTCGGCGAGAGGCCGAATTCCTTCATGAGCGGGACGGCCACGATGCTCAGATTCCCGCGGTCCACGTAGTTGATCAGCATGGCGCAGAACAACAATATGACGACCAGCCACCGCTGCCTGCCCGCCGCCGGGGTCATGGCGGCTGCCGGCGCTTCGAACGTCTCGCGCACACTCATGTCTCGGCACCTTTATCCACTAATCGCCGCGGGTTCGTCAACACCGTGCGCAATTTTCGTTTCGTCCTACTGGACGGATGAAGCCTGATATATCATCGAGCGAATGGTCCTGTCACGCGAGAATCGGAGCAGAAGACGCTTTCTAGCAGAAGCCGCCGCCGCATTGGCGGCGCCGCTCGATGCCAACGCCGAAACCAGGGTGCGCATCGCCGTGATCGGTGTCGGCGGCCGAGGTACGGCGGTCCTTCGTACGTCGCTTGCGATGGGCGGTGTCGAGGTCGCGGCCCTCTGTGACATTCGCCCGGAAGCCGTCAACCGCGGCATCGATCTCGTCCAGACACATTCAGCCGGAAAGCCCGCCACCTACACCAACGGGCCCACCGATTACCGGCGTATGCTGTTGCGCGACGACTTCGACGCCGTCTTTGTGACCGGTCCCGCAGTGCTGCACGGTCCGATGGCGATCGCCGCCCTGCGCGCGCGAAAGTGGGTGTTCAGCGAGGTCCCGGCCTCGCACTCGATCGAAGAAGGCTGGGAACTGATTCGCGCCGCCGAAGAGAGCAGCGCCGGCTACTTTCTGGCGGAGAACTACTGCTTCAGCCGCAACAATCTCATGATCCTCCGCATGGTGGAAGAAGGCCTCTTCGGCAAGCTGACGTTCGCCGAGGCGGGCTACATTCACAACACGCGGAACCTTCAGTTCAACGACGACGGTTCGCTGACCTGGCGTGGGGAGGAGAACAGCGACCCCAGTCTGAGAGGCAACACCTACCCGACCCATTCGCTCGGGCCGGTCTGCCAGGCCATGGGCATCAACCGCGGCGACCGGTTCACCACCTGCGTTTCGATGTCGACGCCTGCCTACGGCTTTCACAACTATGCCGCCAGGCGGTTTGGTCCTTCCAGCGCTCCGGCGAAGATCGACACCTGGAACGGAGACAATTCGCTGACGCTGATCCGCACCGAGAGCGGCGCCGTGGTCTACCTGCGCTTCGACAATGCCTCGCCCCGCCCGCATCGGATGGGCTTCTACACGCTGCAGGGAACCAAGGGCGGCTGCGATGACGAGCGCGGTGTCTACGTGGACTATCAGTCGAAAGGCTGGGAGCCGTTCGCGGAGCACTACTCGCGCTACGACCATCCCTACTGGCTCCGCAACGCCGAGAAAGCCAAAACGGCCGGCCACAGCGGGGGCGACTATTTCACGCTGCAGCATTTCTACCGGTCGGTGAGAGAAAAGACAATGCCGGGCATCGACGTCTATGACGCGGTGACCTGGAGCGCGCTCACGCCGCTGTCGGCGATGTCGCTGAAGCAGAATTCCGCTCCGCAGGCTGTCCCCGATTACACGAGCGGGAAATGGAAGACGCGCAAGCGCTTTGACTGGGCCGCGCAGGGGTAGCACCTTGCGCCTTCGGCCCACCGCAGCCTCGAGCGTCTGCTTCGCGCCCACGGCGTTAGTTAGCGAGGGGGTCCTTCTCGCGCGCGAACCCGCGGCTCAAGAGCCGTTTTTCAACCGAGCGCTTTCCCTGATGGAAGTTGGGCGAGAGGGTAGCGCGACCCTCCAGTGGCGGCACTTTCAATGGAGCGGGCCTCTGCATTCTCGCGGCCCCCACGAGAACGCCCCTTACTCCGTCATCTCGATGTTCCGCCCGTCAGCGTCGAAACGTCCAAATAGGAGTGGTACGTACGAAACGCGCAGTCCCGGTCGAAGGCCTGGCCGTCGGCGAAGAACTGTCCGTCTTTCAGAATGTCGCCCGGGCCGACCCAGACGGTCACCGGCTGGCCCGGCGGCAACGTCTCGGGCTCCAACTCAAAGTAGAAGCTGCGGCCGCGCGAGTCCTTAATCGGTGCAAAGCGCAGCGTGACGAAATGGTTGTCACGGATCGTGGCGGCGTCGACGCGCGTCTCCGCCAGTGTTTCCAGCGCGTCGGGAGAGCGCTTCAACCGAAGCATGATGACGCCATAGGGCATCCTCCGGTGATAGGTGGCGACCTGTAGATCGATGGCTGCCAAACCCCGGTGAGACGCAACGAACGTCTGGCCGTAGCGATGTCCGGCGGTCAGTTCAGGCGCGGCTTCGGGCGTTCGGGCGTGCTCGACGGCAACGCCCGGTGTGAGTGCCGTCAGATCCTTGGATGAGCTGTCGGCGTGGAAGTGGTCCAAGACCAGCCACAGGGTGAACAGGTTGATGGCGATGACGACGACGCCTGTCAAGCTGGACAGGCTAGGAAGGAAACGCCTGCCCCATCCTGTGACGGGAATCGCCGCCGCCAGCAGCATTGGAATCCAATAGCGGCCCTGAAAGCCGGGGATCACACCCGCGCCCGCTTGAAGTTCGCGCAGACGCGCGCTGGTGGTGTCGGTGGTTACCAGCACCAGGAAGATGAGCAGCGTGCCGCCGGCGACCAGCGCCAGCGCCCACAGGCGGTTCGTCCACGTGGGCGCCGGATCGGGCCCGTCACCGGTTGCCAACACCAGCAGGAGCAGGCAGTACAGAAGCGCATGCCCGATCGGCAGATAGACGGCGAGCGTCCCGACGGCGCCGACCATCTGGGTGACATAGGTAGTCCACTCGACCCGCAGCGTTCGGACAATCGCCGGCGCCACCGCCAGCGGCCGGTTCCTGAGGAACTCCCGGTTTTGCGCGACGGGGATGTCCCGCGCCGTGCGATGCTCGTCGAAGGCTCTTACGCTATCGGCATTGATGAACTGCCAACCCACGGTGACGAGCACGGAGACCAGCATCATGCCGCCCGCGAACAGCCAACGCGAGCGGTTGCTTCGGAACCGCGAGCAGGGAACCAGCAGGACAAGCGCGGCCAGCCACCCGATGGGTTTGGTCCATGCCAGCGCGGCGATCACTAGCGCCAGCATCGCGACGTGGCGTGTCCCGATTCGCTCGACCTTGGGACTCCACGCGAGGTGGAACACGTACGCGCACATCAGGAAGGCGAGGCCATTCGTCATGCCGTCGGCGGAGAACGCCGCTCCCTGGTGAAGAGCCATCGGCATGAGGGCAACAGCGGCAAGATAGAGGTGTCCCCACGGCAGATAGTGGAGTGCCAACCCCACCAGCAGCAAATACGCAGCCAGGTTGGCGAGGCGAGCAAACAGGTACGCCAGGCCCGCCGAATCGGCGAAGACGAGAGCGACGCGCATTCCCGCCGCCGCCGGCACGTACGGCAAGCAGCCATAGGTGTCCGCCGGGTAGCTGCTGTTGCGGTCTAACGGCGCGCCGAACGCTTCGTTCGCCGGCACCCGAATCCACCCCGCGATCTCTCCCGCCGAGAACGTCCGCAGGTCGACGAAGTTCGGCGGGAACATCCGCTCCATATCGAAAAAGCTGGCCGGGATCTTGTACTGGTTCGCTGCCAGACAGTTGCCCTGCGATAGCCGATACGTCCGGATGAAGTGAACGCTCTCATCGGGTGCCTGAAATGGGGGCATGACGAACACGTAGCCTAGTCCGAAGAAAACAGCAGCCGGCCAGAACCAGCGCCCCAGGCGATTCGGCGAGGTCTTCGCCGCTGCCTCTGGACGCGCCGCGTCGGGGAGGGCCGCCGCCGCGCTTCCGGCCAGCCGGATCGCGAGTTCGCGAACAAGCATTGTGAGCTTGCGATCGAGTGAACGTACCTGGCTCGACAGGATGACAATCGCGTACGCGCCCGCCACCGCCAGAAGGTAGAAGACCAGATCCGCGCCTCGCCCCACACCCACTGCGTGGGCCAGCGTGTGCGTCCAGCCGGGGTTCAACACGAACAGGACGCCGATCGTGATCAACGCGATTGCGGTGATCCGGGAGATGAGCCGCGAACGGACCGAGTAGATATACAGGGCGGCGATGCCGGCGAGCAGGGCGGCCAGGATAATCTGAATCGGGATCATCTCCGGAATCGCCCCCGCAGCAGATCGAGCGCCAGCTCCAGACTGTTGGAGAGCGGCTGCCCTTTGGAAAGGGAATAGCGGGTGTACCGGATTGTGACCGGTACTTCGCGGTAACGCAGCCCGTGTTTTCGAATCTGGGCGATGATTTCGCTGGCGTGACCGTATCGATTCTCGTGGAGGAGGATCCGCTGGGCCGCGTGCCGGGACAGCGCGCGCAGGCCGTTATGCGCGTCGGTCAGGTCAACGCCGTAGAGCGTGTTGGTCACGCCGGCCGCGGCGCGCAGCATCCACCGGCGCACCTTTGGGACCTTGGCGGCGTCGGCCGGATCCAGGAAGCGGGAGCCGAGGACGACATCGGCTTCTCCGTCTTCGATGGGCCTGGCTAGGGCCGCGATTTGCCTGGCAGGATGCTGGCCATCCGCGTCGAAGTGCACCACGATCCCGGCGCCTTGCGCCAGCGCGAAATCCGTGCCGGTCTGCAACGCCGCACCCTGACCCAGGTTGATGAGGTGGCGCAGGTAGTGAACGGGCAGCGCCCCCGCCACGCGCTGAGTTTCGTCGGTCGATCCGTCGTCCACGATCACGACGTGGCGCCAGCCGTGGTGCAGGATGTCCTGGGCCGTCGAGGCCAGCACCGCGCCTTCGTTATAGGCGGGAATCACGACGAAGAGGCGGTCGAGCATTGGCTCCGCAAAACGGCTGTTTCCCGGTGCACCCGCGAATCGATAGGTCCGAACCCACATCGGCCGGAGCCTGGCTTTCCCGGCCGCCCGTTCAGAGAATCAGCCTCCGGTCGTTTTGCTGGTTTCGTTGGTGCGAACGGGGAGGGTCGAACTCCCATGCCCTTGCGGGCGCTGGAACCTAAATCCAGTGCGTCTGCCAATTCCGCCACGCTCGCACGAAGAGACGTGATTCCGCTCCAGATTGTAGCATCCGGCCAGCCGCCTACCGCCTGCGGGAGAAGGCCCATTTCAGCAGCGGTGGCGTCATCAGCGTCGTCGATTCCCACCAGGTGGAGATTGCCGATCGGGACACCGGCGAGGAGTTCGCCTAGGACAGCAGGCTGGCCGAGACGCTCCAGGCCTTCGCCGGCGATCTTGGCGGCGGCCAGCAGCAGGATGAATTGGAGCAGCACGACGCTCATCGACGGCTGCCCTTCGACGGCGCCGAGTGCGGCCGGAGCCCAAGCCAGTGGGAGTAGGAGACGGAGATGCATCCGGCCGCGCCAGCGATACTTCTAAGCGGCGGCGCCACCGCAGATGGCAACATCGAGGCCCATCTCGCGGAAGGCCGTTGCCTTCGCTGCCAACGCCAGTTGGGCACCGGCCAGATCGGGAGCGTACGCCACCTGAATGTGATTCGACTTGTGGCGCGCCATCAGTTGGTCGCGGCTGACTCCGCGCGTGACCGCGTGCATCACCGGCCATTGCGGCGTAGTAATGTTCCAGCGGCGCTCGGTCTCCTCTTCCGGCAACTCGACTACCTTGGCCAGACCGAGATCAGCCTTCAGGACGCCGTTATCGACGAACACCCGGCTCCACACCACCTCGCCCGGCTTGCTGACGCCTTTCACCGTGCCGCCGCCCAGGCGGAAGTACATCGGCGGTTGCCGCTCGCTCACCGTTCCGGCATAGCCTCCGATGAAGTGTTGCGGCGGGGCCGCGCCCGAGATCTCGAACACCCACACGAACTGCCCGTTGTACTCTTCGCCGTAGCGGACGTCGTGGAGCGTATTCTCCGGATCGAAGCCCAGCGAAGTCCAGATCCGGTTGGTCACCAGGCCGTCGAGACCGGCGCACTCGTCGACTTCGTTGAAATGAGGCAGCGCCTTGCCTTCGTACAGCACGCGGCCATTGCCGCGAGCGGTCACCGGAGGCCGGTCTACGTTGTTGAGCAGACCTTCGGCCAGGTCCGATGCCGGGGCCAGGTCTTTCAGTCCCTGCTGGTATTGAATGCCGATGGTGTCGCAGCCGAAGTCGTCGGCGATACGGAGCGCGGCGATGTATATCCTGCATTGGTCCAGGATTTGTTCAGGGGTCAGATCGGTTTCGGGGTTGGGGCCAAAGCGGAACTGCATCCCCTTGGCATCCAGCCAGGAGCGGACGGCGCGTGCCTCCGGGTCCGGCACGTTTTTCATCTCGGCATACAGCGCCGACTGGCTGAGCCGCTCTTTGAATACGCCGGTGCGGTGCAGCAGTTCGTCGGGGATGATGGCGTTGTACATGCCCATGCAGCCCTCGTCGAACACGCCCATAATGGCCTTGTTGCGGCGGAGTTCGGCGGCGAGGCGGACGCCCAGTTCGCGGGCCTTCTCGGGCACGCCGGTTCCGTCAAACGGCCGCGCATGGCTGGTATCGTGAACCACGGCCTGGCCGTTGAGCCACTTGGCGAGGTTGGAGACAAAGAATTCGTCGGTGAAATCGACGCTCCACAGGGAACTGTAAGGAACGCCGGCCTTGGTGAGCGAGCCATTGAGGTTGAGCATGCCGACCAGGCCGGGCCACTGCCCGCTCCAGTTGGCGACGGTGAGGATGGGGCCTTGATGGGAATAAAGACCGTGTAAGAGATGATGGCTATACTGCCACACTGCTTCGACGACGACGAGCGGGGCGTCGAGCGGGATTGTGCGGAAGACCTCCATTCCGCGCCGCTGGCTATCGATGAATCCGTGCTTCTTGACGGGGTCGTAGTCGTGTCCGCGCCGGACGTCGAAGCCCGCCTTGCGAATGGCAGCCATCACCGCTTCCTCGGCGTGTTGCTGGGCAGGCCAGCACTTCTGATTGGCGGAGAGACGCAAGTCTCCATTCGCCATGAGGATGACAGGTTGGGGCATGCCCCAATTCTATCGTGGTATCTTGAAGAAGACAGCCCTCGCCAATACTCCGCAAAAGTCGGGCCGGTAGCTCAGTTGGTAGAGCATCAGACTTTTAATCTGAGGGTCGCGGGTTCGAGCCCCGCCCGGCTCACCAAGTAAATCAGCAGGTTGCGCTTCACTGCACCCGCGTGCGTTTGCCGGGTGTGCCCATTTTTGTACCCACCCCATCGGAAACTGGCGCGAACTGTGCCTCTTTTGGTGTCAGGCTGAGCGCCTCCACGGCTTCGCGCTTGGCGGCCATCCGAATGTGGCTGTAGCGCTCCAGCATCGCCCGGCTCATATGCCCCATGAGCGAAAGCATAGTCGACTCGGGCACGCCGGCCTCGGCCATTTTGGTGCACGCCGTGTGCCTCAGGTCATGCCAGCGGCACTCTACCCCCGCCGCGGTGCGAATCGATGTCCAGGACGTTTTCAGTTCCGTCGTGGGCTTCCCTGGATCGGACGGGTAAGGAGCGCCAAACGGAAAAACAAAGTGCTCCGGCTTGGCTTGGCCGAATTTCTCTGTGAACCATGCGGCATGAGCGCCCAGCAGGCGGAACAGGTCCGTGTTCATCGGAATCGTGCGGCCGGTTCCTGCCGCCGACTTGGCCCTGCCCACGGTGACAATCCGCTCTCGGAAGTCGACCTGCCCCCAGGTCAACCGTGTCAATTCGCCGGCCCGCATCCCGGTCATGAGCGCCACGCGAAGCAGCGTCTTCATGTTGGGCGAGCGATTCTGCCCGGCCGCCTCCAGAAGACGTTGCTCCTCATCTGGCGCCAGCGCCCTGCCGACATCGTGACGCTCTTCGAGTTTGCGCACTTTTGGCCACAGCGCCCTCCATGGCTTCCCGATCGCGCGGCTGAGTTCTCCCAGTTCGGTGTTGATCGTGCGGCCGGTCACGCCTTCGCTCAGGCGAGCCTTGATGTAGTCGTGAATCGTCGGCTCTGTCAGGTCGAGCAGGAGCGCCCTTCCGAGCAGACGCGAGACATGGTTCAGGCAACCGCGGGCGAACACGACCGACGAGGCCCGATGGTTCAGCGGGTAGTGGTCGAGATACGCTGCCACGATTTCTGAGACGGATTGAATCCGGGTCTCGCGCCGTTCAACCGGCATGCCGGCCAGCGCCTTTTCAAATTCCTTTCGCCTATTGCGTTCTGCCTCGACCGCGACCGTCTTGCGCGTCGTTTTGGCTGACTCGCGAACCTCGCGGCCCGCATACCGGAACTTGTACCACCACGTATTCCCGCGTTTGAATACCGCCATTTCGTCCAACCTTTCTCCGGGATACCGGAGTACCACTCGCCCCCACCCGCAAAAGAGCATCGCAATGACCCACATGCGTTGCCGCATACTTGAAGGCATGTTGGGCTTGGCGTTGTCGAAGCCGTTCTGTGTGTGCCGAAGTTGCCTGGAGCATCTCCCGCTGGAGTGTGAACGACATGCGGAAGTCCTCTTCGACATGACGGACAATCCAATCACGAGGGTCCGTCTCGTTCTTTGCCGCAAGTGCGCCGCACGAGAAGTCCAAAAGCGCACACTATGGCGCCACAATGTTATTCCCTGCTTTCAACAAAGCATGGCTACAGGGCTGATTCCGTGACATGCTGAAACGGCATTGATGAGGCGAAGCTCGCCTCAGCGCGGCCATGCGCGCACCGCCAGGAAAGGGTGGCCAGCCTAGCCGAACCCCACTCGCCCGCGCGTCCCATCTATGAGCTACCCGCCGGCTTGTCTGCCGGCACCTGACGCCCCTTGGGGCGACCGTTGGCCTTTCTTCGCCGCTTGTAGAAGGCCCGCCCCTGCTTTTTCCCCGCTGCCTTGTCTACCTTCGTCAGGTGGCCGCCAAGGCGCCGCGTGCTCCTGCGGTCCCCAGGTCGACGTTGCGCCACGGCCGGAACTACAGGGGCCTCCTGTGACGTTTTCCCGCCCGCCAGCGCCTTCTCCTTGTCGGCCCGCGTCCGAAGGCCTCCAAGTCGGCTGCCGATGCGTTGGCCGGGTTCAGGCGGCCGAGTCTCGGGCGCCATCGTTCTGCCTCCGCTCTTCGTTCCGCTGGTCGTAGACGCGCATTGCGGAATCCATCTGCGCCTGTTGTGGGTGCACGTATCGCGATACCAGCCTCACTGAGGCATGTCCCAGGATCGCGGCGATTGCGAAGGCGTCAACACCCGTTGCAGCAAGCCTGGTCGCAAAGGTGTGCCGAAAATCATAGATGACACAGAAGAGCCCGGCCTCCTTGCACACCCGGTTGTGCGGGTTGTTCAGTTTGGTGATGGGCGCCCCCGGCTTCCGCGGGCTCGGGAACACCCAGGGGCTTCTGCCGCGGGACCAAGCTGGCACCGATGTGGCCGACATCTGGCCGGCCAGGATCTGGGCCGATTCTGTCGTCAGTCGCAGGGTTCGTTTCGCCGCCTTCGTCTTACCTTGGCGAACATGAAGAACACCGGCCGCCAGGTCGACGTCCTCCCACCGAAGGCGCACCACCTCTTCGGGCCGCATTCCCTGCAGCAGAATCAGCCGCGTGACCTTGGCCAAATCTCCGCTGGCGTGCTCGAAGTAGAGCTTCTCCTCCGCTTCGCTGAGTACCTTCTGGCGCACAGCATCCGCGTCTGAAGGACGCGAGACCTTCTCCAGCGGGTTCAACCTGGCGAAGTCGCTCTTGATGGCCCACTGAAAGAACAGACTCAAGCTGTCCAGGTCGTGCTTGAGGGTTACCGGCCGGACCTGGTGCGTGAGCAATCGCCAGACCTTGTAGCTCTCTATTTCGCCTGCCGAGATCACCGGAATCATTTGTTTGCCGAAGCGGATCTCCGCGCTTCTCATGCTGGCTCGAATACGCAACCAGGTATTTGGGTGAGCCTGGTATTCGACGCGACACCAGTCAAGGAAGTCTCCGACGGCTTCACCGAAGGTCCGCGGATGGACGGGCCGCGCCCAACGCCCGTCGTCGATCTTGAGCAGGACCAGGCGCGCCACCTCTTCAGCCTGGGTTCGTGCCTCCCCGTCAGTGGCGGTCACGGGCTCGACAAAGGACGGGTCCTTGACCTTTCGCCTGTGGGCCGCTTCCATGGCTTCCGCCGCCTCCCGGTTGGCGTCGGTGGCGGGAAGATCCGTAGTGAAGGACACCTTCTCTCCGGCGATCGTAAAGCGGTACTGCCACTTGCCCCGCATGTTCCGCAGGCCCATGGCTACCGCTCCCACCGTGTTGGGCGCCTGCGCTCAATCGGGCGGCCCGGTGCCGTGACCTCGTAGACCGAACAGGGCCGGCCCTGCGAGTCGCGCTCCGGCGACTGCGGGTCTACGTCGTAGTCGGTCACCCGGACCACGACTCCAGGCGGGACCTGATCGACATAGGCCACGCCGTCTGTAACGCTGATCACTACCGCTTGCTGATTCATGAAATCCCTCTCGTAGAATTATGCACAGCGTTGTGCATAGAAGTCAACCGCTTTGTGCAAAGCGCTGTGCATGTGGACGGGCATATGCTACATTGCCGTTGGACCAGATGGCACGAAAGAAAAGGGCCATGACGACCGCGGAGGCTGGTCGCATCGGGGGCGCCGCTAGTCGAACAAACATGACCGCCGAAGAGGCGAAAAGACTGGCCCAACGGGCAGCAGGCGCCCGATGGGCCCGCTGGCGGCGCGACAACGGGAAGCCCCCCAAGGCAGGCGATGCTGATCTTCTCCGGGGCTAAGTCCGGAAGTCTCGAAGCCAACTAAACCTTGACGTTATGCACAGCCCTGTGCATAATCGAGTTGACCGCGAGAATTGAGACTTATGGGAACCAGTACCGTACTCATTCAGGTAACCGAGAACACCCAGGCCATCGCCCCCGCCGCGGAACAGGCCCGCGAATACGCGCGCCGCGCCCGCTCAGAAAGCACGATCCGCTGCTATAAGACGGACTGGGCCGACTTCTCCACGTGGTGTGCTGATCATCAGGCCTGCCCCCTGCCGGCGAGCCCGGAGACGGTCGCCAGCTACCTAGCCACCCAGGCCGAGAACCACAGGCCTTCGACGATCCAACGAAGGCTCTCTGCCATCTCCCAGGTGCATCAGGTGAAGGGGCACGAGTCGCCCACCAAAAACGAAGTGGTCCGCTCGGTCCTGAAAGGCATCCGTCGAACGCTCGGCACTGCGCCGGCCGAGAAAGCCCCCCTGCTGGCCGCGGATGTCCGCGAGATGGTGGCCGCCCTACCGGATTCCCTCCTCGGGAAGCGGGACCGCGCGCTGTTGCTCCTGGGGTTCGCCAGCGCCATGCGCCGATCCGAGCTTGTCGGCCTCGACGTTGAAGACCTAACGTTCACCACTGACGGCCTGATCGTCAACCTTCGGCGCTCGAAGACCGACCAGGAGGGTGCCGGCCGCAAGATCGGCGTGCCGATGCTGCCAACCTCGGACGCGTGCCCCGTGCGCGCGCTACGCGCCTGGCTGGACGCCTCGGGGATCGCGGATGGCCCGGTGTTCCGGCCGATGACAGCCGCTGGCTTGGTGCTGACTCAGCGGTTGAGTTCCCACAGCGTAGCGCTGGTTGTGAAGCGGTCCCTACCGCAGGGTCGAGACGTTGGGCGGTTCGCCGCTCACTCTTTGAGGGCCGGGTTCGTGACGTCAGCCGCCAATGGTGGTGCCAGCGTGAAAAGTATAATGCGCACTACCGGTCATAGGTCACTGGATGTCTTGCTGAGGTACATTCGTGAGGCGAGCCTTTTCAAGGGAAACGCCCTGGGGGCTACTGGGTTGTGATTGAAACAACGCCACGGGTCAACAAATGAAGCTGCGCTTCAAGCGCTTTGCATCTGGAGCCCTTCGCCGTTAACGACCAGCCCGACGGCGCTGATCGCAGGCGAAGCTTAACCGTCAGTGAGCTTTCCGCTGATTCCGAGTCTGATGTTGGCGATCTGCCCTTGTAGCCCAACAACACTTGGGAGATCTCAGAGATCGGTACGAGTGTTGCCTTGCATGGATCTGGGCTCTCAACCGCCAAGATGTAGGTTTCCGCGACCAGCCAAAAATTGTGGAGGACAAACTTGTCGGGATGTCTGTCATCAGGCCAGTCGTGCTGCATAAGGATTTCGCCGGCCTCGCGATCCGGCGCAACGATCGCACAAAGGGATTTTGCGATTTTGAAGTAGGAATCGATCGTTTTGTACACCGTGGAATGCTCATACTTCCCCACTTTGACGCGGGCCTCGAATTCATTTTTCAGCAAATCGCGGATTGCAAACTCGTTCGATATGGTCATATCAATGATGCGCAGAAGCGCACCATTGATCGTATAGCAAGAACTTGTCTGGGATTGACGCCGAGCACCTCGCCACTTTGGGATGGTTTTGATAATGCCCTCTTCTCGGTACCGAAGATAGGGGCTTGACCCGCGCCCCGAATGCCATAGAATGGGGCTGGCTCCCAGTGGCCCGGTGTTCAACCTGCGCACCCGGCGCGCGGCCGAGGAGGAGACCCCAGCCCCTGGGGGTGGGGACCCGGCGCCGGCCGGCCCTGGGAGCCAAACATCCCCGGACCTTTACGCGGCCTTGGGCTCGGCCTCGATCGTCGAGACGCACCAGCTATGCCGGCAACGGAACCCCCCGCCTGAAATGAAGACGTTGGGCAGGGCGCCGTTATCCAGCTTGTCAATCTCTGCTCGGGTCATCGGCTCCCGCTTTGTACGCGCCAGGAGTTGCTTGCAGAACGGCCGCGTGAGTTTGTCGGAAGGCCCCTCGTAGAAGTACCGGACGGTCCCCGCGGGAAGATCCGCCTCGATTTGCCGGAACCCGCGATCGGTGACCGTGCGGTAGAACATGACCTGACTGGTTTCAGCAAGACCCGCCGACTCGGGAACCGCGCGCCCGAACCCAGACACGATTTGCTCGACGAGGTCCCGATAGGGCAGCGCGCCGATGGAGGTCAGCGCCTTGCGCTTTGTCGCGGTCGCGGAGCCGTTGACCACGGAAGCCAGCGCGTCCATCGAAGAAAGTTGCTGCGATTCGAAAACCGCCAGGTCCGTCTTGGACCACTTCGCCTTCAGCGGGGTCTTCAGCGCCGCGCTGATCGCGTCGAGAATTTCATCGAAGTAGGGCAGGCTGCCGTTGAATGTGCTGACGAACTCCTCAACCAGCGCCTGGTAGCCCGCTCGCTTCATCGCCGCCGACAGTAGCTCATCGATCTTTCGAAGCACCCGGACGTTGGCCGGCGTGCGGTCGATCACACCGCGCGTCATGGCCAGCCGCTTCTGAAGGTCGGCCAGGACGGCCGCCTGAGCCGTCCCGACCATCGCTGTCAACTCGGATTCGAACGCCTCAGTCAAATTCGTGACGGACCGATCGAACTCGGCCAGGATGACCTTGACTCCGCGGATCGTCACGTCAGCCACGGCCGCGCTCCCCTGGTGCTTTCTTCTCCGGTACGACTCGCGCCGGAATGGAAACAATCGTCCGGCCGGCCCGCTGTAGCGCGTCAGCCTGTGCCTGATTGGAGCGGGACTGTTCGTCGGCGATATGCGCTTGAATCTCATCGTCGGTTGCCAGGCGATGCGTGCCGTCCACGATTCGTATGGCCGCGCCCTCACGATTGACCGCGCACACGCGCCCGCCGCGCATTCCGCGCGCCGCCGATTCGATCGAGACAATCAAGATCGCTTGCACATTCGGCAGTTCGGCCTCGGCTTGGCGAACCCGCCGCCAGTAGTCTCTGATGTTGTTCATGTTTTGGTGCCTTTCTTGTTTTGGTGGGCGGGTCGCCCGTGCGGACGCCCGCCCTTTTTTTGTGTCCCTCCGAAAACTCCCGCCTACCGCTCTGCCGGGGAAGTGCTCGGAGGCTTCGGTTTCTGGGCGCCGAAGACCTCGGCGAGTCGGGTGCTGGGATAGCGGGGCTGTCGGCCGACCTCGGTTTTCAGAAATTTCAATTCGCCGACTTCCAAATCTCCAACACGCTTCGCGAGTAGCTCCGCGACGTATGCCGCGCATCCGGGTGTCATCACACATCCTTCAGTGCGCGCTGAATCTCGGCCAACACGCCGACCTCTGTTTCTTTGTCCATCCCAGGGCGTATGTCGGCGATAGAATATTTTCGCCGCCGTTCTTCGATGGTGGCTTTCGCTGCCTGATCCAGTTCTGCCAGGCTCTCGTTGTCCAGGCCGGCGACAAAGCGCCGGAGTTCTGCTTGCGTCATGGTTTGTTATCTCCTCGGCCCAAAAAGGCCGCTGTTTGCGCAGAAGGAATCGTATTTTCTCGCGGCATCATCCGCTTGGTGCCGGAGGGCAGAGGCCTGCAGTGAGTACTCGCGCGCGAGCCGATCCAGGGCGCCTGCGAGGGTCTTGGAAGGGTCGAACGAAACGCACGCCTCTGCCTCGGCGACGTCGGCGAGTTGCGCCACCATTTTCGCTAGCCGTTCATCGGCGCGCCGCTTGATGCCACTCGCCAGGATGTCCAACCAATCGGCGTGACTCCGGGACTCTTCGATACCGGCCCGCTGTTGCTCGTGCTCCACGCAGAACGCGAGCGCTTCGCACGCTGCGACGTGGCGCAACCGCACCGCCTCTGTTTCGCGGATGAGCCCGTCCAGGGCCTCCGCTGGCCCCTCGCTCGATGCCAGGTCGACCAGGTCAGCGCGGAGCCTGTCACGAGACTCGGCGTACTGGCTGCCAAACTCCGAACATTGGCGATTGAGCACCCTCTGTGCCGTGACAAGAGCCGGCACACGGGCGCTCGCTGCCTTCCAAGCGGCCTCGGCTGTCTTCGCCGATTCGGAATTGGCGACCTCGGTGAACGCGATCTGAAGCTGTTCAAGGATGTACCCGTCGGGCTCGCTGCGAACGAGCTCGACGCTCTGATGCGATTCGGTCTCCGGCATCAGTTTGCCCACCCCGAGACGACCACGCTCATGGTTGACTGGGCCGCGAACCCATCAGACGGGTTGCCGCGGTTGTAGGGGCGCCGATTGAGCGCATCCAGTATCTGCTCAAGCTGGTACGGCTTCAGGTCGCCCGCCGTTTGGCTCAAGAGGGCGAGTACTTCGGTTTTCGTGAGTGGGTTCATGCTTTTTCCTTTCGGGTTCGGGTGGTCTTCGGCTTGGCCTGCCGCTTCTGCTGTGGCTCGATGAATTCGAGCGCCGCCAGCAGCACAGCGATGGCGTCCAACTCTCTGCGGATCGCCAGACGCAATGCGCCAACCATCAGCGTTTCGCGTTCGGCGTATCGTTCTCTGGTTTTCATCTTTCTCCTTTGGGTTCTTCCGCCTGGTCGGCAAGGCGGAGCAGGTGCTTGTCGGACATCTCACCCGGTGGGGTGATCGTTTCGGTACCATCTGGACCAACCACGACAAAGTTCGGCGGCCCGAACACGATCTGGCGAACGGGCGCCGCCGCTCCCCCGCCTCCCGCGGAATCACGAGGCCCGACGATCGCCTGCCGTGCGCTCTCCCGGATTTCCTTCATCAATGAAGCGTAGCCGGCGAAGTTGATCCCCTTGCGCTTCCGCCGTACCGTGACGCCGTTGTCGACCGTCTCGTCTTCCTCATCGGTGATTGGGTGAGCATCGGCCCTGTCGAGCACCGCATCGGCCTGCCGGACCCGACGTACCAGCCGCTGGAACTCCGCAACTTCGAACTCTGCCTGTTGTCGCGCGAGTTCGCGCACCCGCTGCTCGAATGCCGCTTGCTGTACGCGCTCGCTGTGCACGTCCCAGGCCCGCGCCCGTTCCGGCCACTCGAAGCGCTGCGACCAGGCGAACCAGTGACGGGGTGCCCTTGCCGCTGCTGTTTTGCCGCTACTTTGCAGTACAAAGCACTTGTCGATACTGCGCTCTTTTCCCAGGTCCCGATAGGCCAGGAATGCCGCGAACGCCTTCGAGCTTTCGCCCCTCCGCTGTTCCCAGGGCTGCTTTCTGTTCGTCATGTTCGTTCGAGTAGCTGTCGATAACAATCAAATATCGTGAGGTCCGGGTAGTGGTTTTCGGTGCTCCCGATACCACTCCAGCGCCGCGGCTCCGCTGAGACTCTTGCCTCCGGGTAGGAAGCCGATCCAGGCGCCGATTACCTTGCCGGCCTTATCAACGCCGGTCACGACAAGTGGCGGGTGTGACTGTGGGCGGTTCCGCTCCAACCGCAAGAGCCGCTCGACAAGTCCACGGAATGCCTTCATGGCTTTCGCTCCAGTGACGCTACACGGTGCTCCAGATCCATGAGCACCGACGCCTCCATGTGCGTGCCGACCAGTTCGGCAAACGTGCGGGCTTCGCTCGGAGTGAGACGGCCGGCCGCCGCCTGTTCGATGATTCGGCCAATAGCGTCTCGGGCGGTTGCAACACCCGTGAGAGTTGGGATGTCAACGATCACCGGGCGATCCTTTGGCGCGGGTAGGATTCGCTCGAAAACGAGCCGCAGCGCTGTTGAATCACCGCCCAGCGCCATCTCGACGGCTTTTCGGGTGATCGCCTCACCCTCGCCTTCCAGAAGCCGCTGCAAGGCGATCGTGGCGCGGTTGCGGCTGCCCGCCTTGCGGCCCTGTCGGTTGCCCGACACCCCCGGTTGGAATCGCCCGCGCGGGTCACGGACGTGTAGATCGCCTGCTTTGGCAGGCGTGTCGCTCCGGCCCGTGGCCGGTTTCTGTCCTTGGTTCATTGTTGATTCTTGCTCCTCATTTACCGAGGCCCCGCCCTGGCGCACGGGTCCCCGTAGCGCGTTCGGTGGTGTCCGTCCGCACCTCCGGGCCTTCCGGCCGTCCGCTGCCGTCCTGGGGAACCGCCAAGGTGCCGAAGCGCCGCGCCTGGTGTCGCGGGAAAAGGCGCCTCGGCGGTGTTCGGCCCAGCTTGGCGTCGGAACTATCAGCCCGTCGTGTTGCCCTGGGCTTTCGGCCGACCAATCTGCGAGACGTCGCGGATTCTGCCGTCCCTGCCAAGACGGAGGGTGACCACAGGAAGCGTGCCATCGTGCTCCATCCGCCGCCGCCGCATAGTCGGAAAGGCCGGACAGAAGGAAGGTCGCGAGGGTGCTCACGCTGCCTTCCTTGCTTGGGAACCCTCGACCATCGCCCGCAGTTCGACCAGTGCACGATCGCGCGTATCACCGTCGCCAGACGCAAAGGCCTTATCCAATCGTCGGAAGTCCGCGTTGTCTCGCTTCCATGGCTGGTTCCGCCAAGCGTCGACGATCGCGAACCACTCGTGTTGTTGTGTTTGCCAGCGACGCACACGAACAATTCCACCCCACTTCTCAGCCAGCCAGGCGTCGCCGCGAGCAGCCCGTTCCTCCTCTCCGGCAATGCACCTGCACCAGGCGTATCCGTCCGCGCCTTCGAAGTACCCGGCGCCCTTGCACCCTGGGCACGCGCGCCGCGCCGCCGCTTTCTCTGCGGCCAACCGTTTCTCCTCGGCTGCCTGTTCCGCAGCCAGGCGCCGGTCGGCTTCTGCTTGCCCTGCGGCGGCCTTGGCCGCGGCTTCCTCAAGCATCTCCGGCACGCGCGCCCGCGCTTCGTCCACCTTCTCGACGCAATCGCGAAGATAGAAGCCGCCCCCGCGATCCGGATGCTTCGCGATGCTGAGGTAGGCGTCAACTACGGCCAGGTCCCGATCGAGCACACGAAAGACCTGCTCGGCAACGTGTCGCGAGACATGGAACCGATACAGCGTATGGGCGTGGAGCTTTTTCTGGACGGTCTCGATATCGCCCGGATCTGCTTCAGCCAAGCAGGCCCCCTCTTCTGGCCGTTCGGGTTCATTCGATATCGGCTCCGTCGTCGTCGGCTCTTCATCGAACTCGACGCTTTCAGACGACGACGATTCCAATGATTGATTCAATGACTGATTAGGGGGCAATGGGTTGCCCCCCTCCCCGGCAATGGGTTGCCCCCCTACCCCGGCAATGGGTTGCCCCCCGGCATTTCCATCGCCGGGTTGCCGGTCAAGGAGAGTAAACACCGATGTCCGGCCCGGTCGCGAGCTCTGCGCAATCCACCCGGCCGCTTCGAGGGCGCGCAGGTTGTAACGGATTTGCCTTTCACTGAGCCCTAAGCCGTCAGAGATGGTGGCTAGGCTCGGCCATGCAGTATCGTTCTGGCCAGCCCGCTCGATCAAGTACATCCCCGTGAGCCGCGCGCTTGTCGTGAGCCGTCGATCACCCATCATTGCGTAGCGAGTCGAGCCTGGGCCGCCCCGCGTCACGATGCAACTCCAAGCTGGTAGATTTTTGGAAGCCAGCCCGTTGCTGCAAGCCTGCCTATGTGCCTCTCGATTACGCGCTCGGGCAACCCGGTCCCACATGCGATCTCAGTAACGTCCGGGTCAAGCGGCCCAATGGGGTTGATGCGCCGCTCGACCAGGTACAGTCCGACCAGCGCCTGTGAGCAATTGACACGCGGGTCCGCAAGTATACCCAAGCGCAAAGATTCGATACCCAGACCCGCTGTGGCGGGTGCGCTGCCGTACACGTCAGGCCTCCCCTGCCTGCGGCTCAATGCCGGCCATCGGCCGCCACGAACCACAACTAAAGGCCGAAGCAGTTAAGAGCCGGGCTGGACAGCACCCGGTGCGGGAAATTGCACTGAAGGGCCAACCATGCACAACTGGCGACTGTCGTTCATCGGTATCGGCCGGCAAACATATCCCGACGACGGGATCTTCGCCGCTCTCCAAGTCGTCGTTGACGCTGGTGGGCGACCAGAAACGGCAAGTACCGCAGGTCCGGTTCATGCGGCCCGCCTTTTGGTGACGTCCACCTGTCCGACCACACAGGCGGCCAGGAATGCCTCAATGTCTTGCCGTCGATAACGGACCGCCCGGCCGATTTTGCAGAACTGGAGCGTGGGCCCGGTCAGCCGATCTCTTTGCAGCCAGGGAACGGACAGGCCGAACTCTTGCCAAACCTCGGTTTCGGTGAGGAGTCGCTTCACAGCTAAATCCCCCTCTGTCCGGCAAGCAGTCGCTCCAGCGCGAGACGGGGAACAAACAGGCGCTTGCCAATCAGCACTGTTGGGATCTGTCCGGTTTTAGCTGCCAGGTAAGTTGTGTTGCGGCCCACGCCGAGTAGGCGGCCGGCTTCCATGAGTGGGAGCGTTTGACGCTCAATCGTCTGGTTATCCATAGGGGTGGTTCCAACCTGAGTTTTGGAATTTCCACGCGAAGGAATCGCGGGGAGGGGGATGCTGCCGGGAACCAAATCGTGTGATTGATCCCCTCTACTGTTAAATGTGTAGCGGGATTGCGAAGTTGGGACAAAAACTCCCGAACTTTCCGAGGGCGCGAGGTCGTTTACAAAAGTTGAAATTTATTTCGACATGTAGAATCAATCACATACAATAACTAATTGCTAGGCCCTTGGATGGCGCACGCTACGCTCTTGTTAGGAGCGTAGCGTTATGCAAGAGCGTGATATCGACATCCAAGAACTTGAACGAGCCGCGCGGACAGCGTTCGAGCAAGACGAGACCTGGTGGATCGGTTTCATTACACAGTACCTGCGATTACCGCTGGCGTTTGAGCCGGCCGTTCGCCTGGCCTTAGAAACTGCCGGCTGGCGGTCGGCCCGTGCACCCCGGAAATACGTGAGGAGTACGTCATGGAGAATCGCCCGAAGAGAGGAGCTTGTGGATAGGAGCGAACGATTTAGGCCGCCAACAATCACGGAATTGTCACGCCGTAACATGTCAGGTAAGATGGAGTCTCTTGGTGAGACTTGTGATCGCCTGATCCAAAAAGCAATTCGAAAGGCAGGGCGGTTCGACAATGATGAGCAATTGGGCATTGTTGAAGTATTCCGCATGATGGATGTTGATATTCCCTGGGGAAGAATACTTCAACGGGTGGACAGTGGGGGGAGTACGTCTGACAACGAATTGAGTGCCTATGTGCTGGATCGCCTTCTTGGCATCAGGGGGAATTCTCATAGTGAGGCCGTGCGAAAGCGGTTCCAGCGAGTCGCGCCGATCCTTGCAGATGCCGTGATCGATGAATTCAAACGCGCCGAGTTCGACCACCCTAGCCGCCACAAAAAGAAAGCAGCCTAGCTGAATGCTGTGCCCGTTTTTGTACCCACGTGAAATCAAAAACGAGCAAACAGCAAAGCAATCGGTGGCAAAAGTAGCGCTAGGTAACTACTTGCCAGAAAAGGACGTAAGCACTATTGTCAGTCAATTGCGGGGAAACTCGGGACTGACTTTTAATCTGAGGGTCGCGGGTTCGAGCCCCGCCCGGCTCACCATCTTTCTCACAGTTCAATTGCCGGGGCCCACCTTCTGGACAAGGCAGTCGGGTTGCTTTTCGAACGCGGCCTACGCCGGTTCCTCGCCTTCTAACCGTTCGAGACGTTGATGGTGGATCTCCGAGATGCGCGCCAGCGCCCGGATATTCTCGGCATCGGCGGCGATGGCTTCCCGGATCACCTTCATCTCGGCGTCGTGCCGCTCGAAAGCCTCGTCGTGATACTGCTGCCGCGCCGCCATTTCGTGCTGGCGCTTGGCCACGTCCCGGAGTCCCTCGGACACCGCTGCCAGATCCTCGGACACCGCTGCCCGATCCTCGGACACTGCTGCCAGATCCTTGGACACCGCCGCCAGGGTTTCCCGGATCTCCGCCATTTCGGCGTTGTGCCGCTCGGTATTCTGTTCAAGAATGCGTTCGATTCGATCCAGTCGTTCGCTGCCGTTCGTCATGTCGCCGCCCGCCGCCTATGTTCTCCAGCCTAGCACCGTTCGCCGGCTTCACTCCCCGGCTCGAATTCCTTCGATCGCAGCCGAAGGCGCTTTCCAACCGTATTTCCATCCGTTCCTTTGACGGCAGTGCCGGGATCCGCGAGGTGGGCAGCAGGAGGGCGGTGCACCGCGGGCGGTGACCACGCCGTTCGTATCGCATCATTCCGACACCGGGCGTAACACCTCAGCCTTCCGGCAGCGGCTCCGCCGGAAGCTTTGCCATACCCGTCAACGCGTACAGGTTGTCGTGAATCGTGGCGCAGAACTCGTGGGTGGGCAGGTCGTTCTCGTCGTCGCCAAAGGGACCCTCGATCTCAACGCCGATCTCCTCGATGCCGAATAGCAGGAACGTAACCATGAAAACGGCCAGTACCGTGTACCAGTGCAGGTCGTGGATCAACGCAAACGGCAGCGTATAGCAGTACATCAGGAGCGCCCGGCGGAGGTGGATGACATAGGCGAACGGCACCGGGGTCTTCCGAATGCGCTCGCAACCGCCAATACAATCTACAAGCTGCTGCACGTTCTGATCCAGGTACACCAGGACAATGTCGGAAATCAGCCCCCGGGTGCGCGCCTCGACCAGCAGCCCGCTGATTCGCTGCGCCACGTAGGTCGGACCGTGCTGAGCTTGGAGGATCGTCTTCACGTCCTCCGGGGCGAATTCCCTCACGGCGGGGCCGAGATCGGACTCCCCACGCAGGGAATTGGCTGCCACCCAGGGGAAAAGCGCCGTCCAGCGTGTCAAGTCCCGCAGGAGCCGCGCATGCCCCGCCAGATGCACGCCGGAGGCGCGGATGAGATTCCGGCACTGATTGACAATTCCGCCCCAGAGCCTGCGGGCTTCCCAGTAGCGTTCGTAGGAGGAATTGGTACGGAATACCAGGAGCAGGCCGAGCGCTACGCCCACGAGTCCGTGCAGCGCCGGTGGAATGGCGGAGACGTACCCACGCTCATACATCCAGACTACGAGAGCGGACCAAAGCACACACGGGCCCAACCTCGGGCCGATCTGCTTGATGGTTGAGCCTTTGATATCGAAAAGCCGGTTGCGCCATTTGTGCGGGTCGTAGTAGATCACTCGTCGATTATAGGGGGAGAGGTCGAACGGCGCGCACTCCAGCACAACGGCCGGGGCCGCGCCGCCGGCGATCGACTCCGTGGCCGGATCGAACTGCAAGGCCCGGCGCGTCTTCGCCACGATGTTGCCCAGGTGGCACAGCGCGCTCGACGTGTGGCCAATCTCGATAGACAGGCGGCCTTCCCGGAGATTGTGCGAGGCCGGTTTCTCGACGTACACGTCCTTGCCGGCACCGGCGAGGATGGCCGCCGGAGCGTGCCAGTGGCCGGGGGCGGCCGCCACGACCGCATCCACCGGTTCATGCCCTCTCCTTCTTCCGTCGAGAGCCGCGGGATCTGGTCAGACTCCGAACAGCTTGCGGGCGTTTTGCGAGAAGATCTTCGTTTCGTCGTTCGCGGGGAGCTTCAAACCCTCCACGTGGGACGCGATCAGGGCCGGGTCGACCCAGGGGTGATCGCTCGAATAGAGCATCTGCGACGAGCCGACAAAATCGATGCCGTAGCGAATGGCCAGAGGGATCGGCGACACCGTATCCAGGTACACCCGCTTCAGGTATTCGCTGGGCGCCTGCCTGATGTGCTCGTTGCCGCGCTTCAACACCATGGTCTGGTGATCGACCCGCCCGATCAAATAAGGAAGAGCGCCGCCCACGTGGGGACACACCAGTTTCAGATTCGGGTGCTTGTCGAGAATGCCGGACAGAATCAGCCGGCAAAGTGCGATGGTCGTGTCGAACATCAGGCCGAGCATCGCCACCATCTGATAGTCCTTGACGGCCCCGTAGGTGGTGGGCAGCGCGGGATGCAGCAGAAGGGGCACCCCGCGGCGTTCCGCCTCCTCGAACAGCGGGCGAACCGCCGGCTCATCGGGGAACTTCCCGTCGAGGTTGGAGTAGAGCAAGATCCCCTTCATGCCGAGTTTGCCGACGGCGCGGTCGAACTCGCGCAGCATCTTGTCGGTCGTGTCGAAGGGCAACGTCGCCAGGCCGAAGAAGCGGTCCGGGTGTTTCCGAACCGTATCGGCGATGAAGTCGTTTAGCAGGGTTGCCATGGCTAGGGAGTCCTTGCCAAACAACTCGGGTCCTGGGTCGTTGATACTGAGGGCCGTCATCTGGATCCCGGAGCGGTCCATGTCGGCGAGTTTCCGATTGACGTCGGTGAAGTGAGGCGGAATCCGACGACGCCACTCGCCCACGACCACGAAGCGGTCTTTGCCTTCGCGGACGACATACGGGGAGGCCTTACGCTTCTCGAGGATCTTCAGGTATTCCTCGCTGAAGAGGTGACTTTGACAGTCGATTCGGCCTTTTGCAGACACAGGGGCGGCTCCCATCGCAGTGGTGACGGCTGCGGAAGTAAGAAAATGACGCCGGCTGCTCATGCGAGCATTTTCCTGACAACATTGCCAGCGACGTCCGTCAAGCGGAAATCGCGCCCGCTGTGGCGGTACGTCAGGCGTGTGTGGTCCATGCCGAGGCAATGTAGCAGAGTAGCCTGCAGGTCGTGGACATGGACCTTGTTTTCGACCCCGTTCAGGCCGAACTCGTCGGTTTTGCCAATGACCTGCCCGCCCTTGACGCCGCCCCCGACAACCCACGCCGAGAAACAGTTGGGGTGATGATCGCGGCCGGGGTCCTCGTCGATCCGCTCGAGTTGCCCCATCGGGGTGCGGCCGAACTCGCCGGACCACACAACGAGCGTTGAATCGAGCAGGCCGCGCTGCTTCAGGTCTTTGAGGAGGGCGGCGGTCGGCTTTTCGGTAATGTCGCAGTTTTTCTTGAGCCGCTTGTTCAATTCCGAGTGATCGTCCCAACTGGCATGGGCGACCATGACGAAGCGGACGCCGCGCTCGACCATTCGCCGCGCCAGCAGGCAGTTGGTGGCGTAGGCCCGCGAGATCTCCTGGTTGATGCCGTACATCTCCAGGGTGGCGGCGGATTCGCCCGAGAAGTCGAGCAGCTTGGGCGCCGCGGATTGCATCTTGAATGCCAGCTCGTAGGAGAAGATTCGCGAGGCGATGGCGACGTCGCCGGTTTCCTGGTAGCGCTCTTCGTTCAGCTTGCGAATCAGGTCGAGCCGGGCGCGCTGGGTCTCGCGGCTGACACCGGGAGGGTTGGGCAGGTAGAGAATCGGATTGCCCGAGTTGCGGAACACCACGCCCTGATACGAGGACGGCAGAAACCCGCTGGCCCAATTCATCGAACCGCCGCTTGCCCCGCGGCCGGTGTTGAGTACGACGAAGGCCGGCAGGTCCTCGGCCTCGGAGCCCAGTCCGTACGAAACCCACGCGCCCACAGTGGGCCGGCCGAACTGCGTCGAGCCGGTAAACAACATCGATTGCCCCGGATGGTGATTGAACGCATCCGTGTGCATGGACCGGATGAGGCAGATGTCGTCGGCGCAGGAGGCGATGTTGGGAAGATAGTCGGAGAACTCGGTGCCCGAATTCCCGTGCGGCTTGAACACGCGTTCGCTGCCCAGCACTTTGGCATCGGGCTTGACGAAGACGAAGTTCAAGTCCTTCGTCATGGAAGGGGGCAGCGGCTTTCCGTGCCATTGACGCAGGGCGGGCTTCGGATCGTACAAATCGATCTGGCTGGGGCCACCCTCCTGGAACAGGAAGATGACGTTCTTTGCTTTCGCCGGAAAGTGCGGGGCCTTGGACGCCGGGGGATTGGCGTTGGGAACAGTTTCGCCGGCGCGTCCATCGGAGGTCATCAGGTGCGCCAGGGCGAGAGTTCCCATACCGGCGACGGAATCGAAGAAGCTCCGTCGCGACTGGATGGCAAAAAAGTCGTGGAGGTTCATGGTCTACTCCCGCGTGATGAATTCATCCAGGTTCAGCAGAGCGCTGCCCAGACTTGTCCAGGCAGCCAACTCCACGCGGCTATGTCCCTGCATTTCGATTGGGACGTACTGCTCGGCCGATTTTGCGTCCTTTTCAAAAATCTGGACCTGACGCCGGTAGTGTTCGAGGAGCCACTCGCGCTCGCGAGGGCTTGGAGGCCGGACCAGGCAAAGCTCGAACATGCGTTGGGCGCGGCCGGGAAGGTCAGATCCGGGAGTGTCGCGAAGAACCCTCACCGCCAGCGCCTGCGCTGCTTCCGTGAACACTGGATCGTTGAGCAGGTTCAGAGCCTGCAACGGGGTGTTGGAGCGCTCCCTGCGGCAGGCGGCCAGGTTCGCATCGGGCGCATCGAAATTGATCAACTGCGGATAGGGGATGGTGCGCAGAAACTGGATGTAGAGCCCGCGGCGGTAGCGATCGCGGCCCTTGCTTTCATCCCACTTGCCGGAGTCCGAGTACGACAGCTTGGTCACGCCGGCCGGCAGGGGTGGGCGGACGCTGCGGCCTCCTACGGTGGGATCAAGGAGCGCGCTGGCCGCCAGGGCCGAGTCGCGAATCAATTCGGCCGGCAGCCGCAGGCGCTGCTGGCGGGCCAGCAGAATGTTGTTCGGGTCGCGCTGGTCGATCGCGGGCCGCGCCTTCGAGGACTGCCGGTAAGCCGCGGAGGTGACAATGAGGCGGTGCACCGCTTTCAGCTTCCACCGATGGTCGATCAAGCCGGAGGCCAGCCAGTCGAGCAACTCCGGGTGCGAGGGCTTCTCGCCCTGCGCGCCGAAATCGTCGGAAGTACGCACGATTCCGTGTCCGAAATACTCGTGCCAGATGCGGTTCACCGTGACGCGGGCGGTGAGGGGGTTGCCGGGATCCACCAGCCATCGGGCCAGGGTCAGGCGCGACGGGTCGGCGTCATTCGCCATCGGAGGCAGAAACGCCGGAACGCCCGGCTGCACTTCGACGCCCAGCTTGCGGTAATCGCCGCGAAGATGAACATGCGCCTTGCGGCGATTCGCGGACAACTCTTCAATCACCGGCGCTTCGCTCAGGGCGGGGAACGCGGCCCGGAGCGCGGTGAGTTGCTTGCGCAGGCTCACGTAGTCGAGTTCCTTCCAACGCTCCTTAGTGATCACGCGATGGTAGTTGATCACGAAGTGGTCGGTGATCGCATCGGTCTGTTTGAGGGTGCGCTTGTCGAGTGGGGTGTCGAGGATCTTGTCGGCGTTGTCGAGGTACTTCTGGAACGCGTCGTAAGTGTGGTCCCAGTCGGTCCACTTACCGGGGTTGGCGCGCGCCTCCTTCATCCTTGCTTCCCACGGCGGCATCAACTCGGCCACGTGGTATTTCGCGAGCAGTTCGTCGCGCTTGCGGCGGTAGTCCGTCACCGCGGCCAGATACGGGCCCATCTCTCCGGCCAGAGGGGCGTCGATGTCGATCTCGTCGGCGTTGTTGAAGAAAGCGTAGAACTGGTAGAACTCTTTCTGCTTGAGCGGATCGTATTTGTGGTCGTGACACTGGGCGCAGCCAAAGGTGAGGCCGAGCCAAACGGTGCCGACAGTTGCCGCGCGGTCGACGACCTGCTCGACGCGAAACTGCTCGATCTTGACGCCGCCCTCGCGATTGGTGAGGGTGTTGCGGTGGAACCCGGTGGCGACCTTCTGATCGACGCTCGATCCGGGCATCAGGTCGCCGGCGATCTGCTCGATCGTGAACTCGTCGAACGGCATGTCGCGATTGAGGGCCTCGATCACCCATTGCCGGTACCGCCAGGCGTGGGGCCGGATGTAGTCCTTTTCGTAGCCGTCGCTGTCGGCGTAGCGGGCCAAGTCAAGCCACTGCCGGGCCCACTTCTCGCCGAAATGCCGGGAGTCGAGCAGGCGGTTGACCAGGCGCTCGTAGGCGTCCGGGCGATTGTCGCGCAGGAAAGCTTCCACCTCTTCCGGCGAGGGAAGCAGGCCGGTCAGATCGAGGCTGACGCGCCGGATCAGCGTCCGCTTGTCCGCCTCGGCGGACGGTTCGATGCCCTCCTGCTCGAGGCGGGCGAGAATGAACTGGTCGATGGGATTCCGCGGCCAGGTTTCGTTCTGCGTGGCGGGGGGCTTGGGCCGGGCAATCGGTTGAAAGGACCAGTGGCGGGGTTTGGCGGATGCGGTGACCGCGACGCCGCCGGCGGGCCACGTCGCTCCCTGATCGATCCAAGCGCGGAGGAGACCGACTTCCTGCGGCGACAGACGCTTGCCCGCGGGCGGCATGACGACTTTGCCTTCCAGTCCCGCCACCAGACGGATGAGCCGGCTGTGCTGGCTGTCCCCGGGGTTGATGACCGCGCCGGAGTTGCCCCCCTTCAGCGCGTCGTCGTGATTGTCCAGCCGCAAGCTGCTCATCTGCTGCTGTGCGCCGTGGCACATCTGGCATCGCTGCCGGAAGAGCGGTTCGATCTGGCGGCTGAAATCCACCCGTTCGGTGGCCGCGGGCGGGAGCGTCTGCGCCAGCGCCAACGCGCTCCAGCAGGCGGCGGTCGTCAATGCAGGGTTGAGTTTCATGACTTCAACAGCTTCCTGACCACATTGCCTTCCACGTCCGTCAGACGAAAATCCCGGCCCATGTGCCGATAGGTCAACTTTGTGTGATCGAAGCCAAGACAGTGGAGCATAGTGGCGTGCAGGTCGTGGACGTGAATCGGATCCTCGGTCACCTGCAGTCCGAATTCGTCGGTTCTTCCGACCACCTGCCCGCCGCGGATTCCACCGCCGGCCATCCAGGCGCTGAAGCAGTTGGGATGATGATCGCGGCCATAGCCGATGTCGGTCCTCTGCTGCTGCGACATGGGCGTACGGCCGAATTCTCCGCCCCAGACTACGAGCGTGGAATCGAGCAGTCCCCGCTGCTTCAGGTCCTGCAGCAGGGCCGCCGCCGGCTGGTCGGTGATCTCGCAGTTCTTCTTCAGGTTCTTATCGAGGTCGTTGTGATCGTCCCAGGTGCCGTGAGCGATCATCACGAACCGGACGCCGCGTTCGACCATGCGGCGCGCCAACAGACAGTTCACCGCGTAGCGGTTCGTGGGCTCGCGGCCGACGCCGTAGAGATCGAGCACGCTCTTGGGCTCCTTGGAGAAGTCGGTCAACTCCACCGCCGCGATCTGCATGCGAAACGCAAGCTCATACGAAGCGATGCGGGCGGCGATCTCGCCGTCGCCGGTCTCCTTCTGGTGCTTTTCGTTGAGCTGCCGCAAGGCGTCCAGCCGCGCGCGCTGCATCGGGCGGCTGAAGCCCGGCGCGTTCGGCAGATACAAGATGGGATCGCCGGTCGAGCGGAACGGCGTTCCCTGGTAGGCCGATGGGAGGAACCCGGCCGACCAGTTGTTCGATCCGGCGCTGGCGGACCCGCCGGAGCTAAGCACCACGAATCCCGGAAGATCCTGAGTTTCGCTGCCGAGGCCGTAGACCACCCACGATCCGAGCGATGGACGGCCGAACTGCATGGAGCCCGTCATCAGCGTCATTTCTCCTGGATCGTGGTTGAACGCGTCCGTGTGCAGGCTTCGTACCAGGCACAGGTCGTCGGCGCGGGCGCCGAGGTGCGGAAGAAAATCCGAGAGTCCGATGCCACTCTGGCCGTATTGCCTGAATTCGCGAGGGCTCGCCACCGCCTGCGCCGTCGGCTTGATGAACGCGAGTTTCAGGTCCCTGGTCAGGGACAGCGGCAGGGGCTTGCCGTGCCACTTCTGCAACTCCGGCTTCGGATCGAACAGGTCGATCTGGCTCGGGCCGCCGGGCATGAAGAGAAAGATGACGCTCTTGGCGGTCGCCTTGAACTGGGGTTGTCTGGGGGCAAGCGGATTCACCGTCGAGTCGGCGAGCCCGTCGCGCGCCAGCAAATGCGCCAGCGCTATCGAACCGATGCCACCTCCCGCCCGCAGCAGAAAACGGCGGCGTGTCTCGATCGGTGGGGTACCGGTGGGATTCATACGTTATTCCCGTGTCAGAAACTCGTCGAGGTTGAGTAGGACGCTGGACAAGCCGACCCACGCCGCAGCCTCGACCGAAGGCTTGCCTCCCGACAGCGCCGGTGGAAAGAATTTTCCCACAACCGCGGGATCTTCCGCCAAGAGCCGTTGCTGCTTCTGCAGGTAGCCGAGCAGCGATTCTTCCTCGGCGGCATCCGGAGCCCGCGCCAGGCAGAGCCGGTACGCAAGCTGCAATCTCTTGCCAAAGGAGGGAGGAGCCTCCGTGATGACGCGGACGGCCAGAGCCTGCGCGGCTTCCAGGAACACCGGGTCGTTCAGCAGGTTCAGGGCCTGGAGGGGTGTGTTCGAACGTGTCCGCCGGCAGACCGGCCGGTACGCGTTGGGAGCGTCGAAGTTCAACAGCAGCGGATACGGAGCCGTGCGGAACAACTGAATGTACATGCCGCGCCGGTATCGCTCAGGGCCTTGGGTCTCCGCCCACCGGCCGGCGACGTTGGTGCCCGAGGTCGCGCCTGCGGGTTCGGGCGGTCGGACGCTCGGCCCGCCGACGGCGGGATGCAGCAGGCCGCTCGCCGCGAGGGTGGAATCGCGGATCAGTTCGGCGGGCAGGCGGAAGCGCGACTGGCGCGCGAGCAGCGTGTTCTGCGGGTCGCGGGACTCCAGGTCCGGACGCGAATTCGAAGACTGGCGATAGGCGTTCGAGGTGACGATCAGCCGGTGAACGTGTTTCAGGCTCCACCGGTGGTCGAGGAACTCCGAAGCCAGCCAGTCGAGCAACTCCGGATGGGAGGGCTTCTCGCCCTGGTTGCCGAAGTTCTCCGAGGTCACCACAAGACCGCGCCCGAAGTACTCCTGCCAGAGACGGTTCACGGTCACGCGGGCGGTGAGGGGGTTCGCGCGCGAGACTAGCCAGCGGGCTAGATCAAGCCGGTTTGGCGTTTCACCCAACCCGGTATTCGGTAAGACCGCGGGCGTTCCGGGGCTGACTTCCTGGCCGGGTTGGCGGAAATCGCCGCGAAGCAGCACGTGGGTCGCGCGGGGCTTGGGAGACGGGGCCAGCGTGCCTGCCTGAGTGAGTTCCGGAAGAGTCGCATCGAGTTCCCGAAGCTGCTTTTGCAGTTCGCCGAACTTGAGTTCTTCCTTGCGCTCCTTGGTGATGACGCGGCCGTAGTTGCCAAGGAAGTAATCCGTCAGGGCCTTTTTCTGACGCCGCGTGCGGGCGGCTGGATCCATTTGGAGGATCTTGAGGCCATCGTCGAATTCGGTGCGGAGATCGTCAAAGGCGTGGTCCCAATCGGGCCACTTGCCGGGATTCGCTACCGCCGCGACCATGCGCAATTCCCAGTCCCGCTGCAACGGCGGGACGCCGTATTGCTCGACCAGCTTGTCGCGTTTGGCCTGGAACTCGGGCAGCGCCTTCAGGTGTGGACCCATCTCGCCTTCGAGCGGAGCATCGATATTCACCTCGTCCGCCGAGTTGAAAAATGCGAACAGCCGGTAAAAGTCCTTCTGTGAGATCGGATCGTACTTATGGTCATGGCATTGCGCGCAGCCGACGGTCAACCCGAGCCAGACCGTGCCGACCGTGCTGGTCCGGTCAATCACCTGCTCCACGCGGAACTGCTCGGAATCGATGCCGCCCTCGCGGTTCGTGAGCGTGTTGCGATGAAAGCCGGTGGCGACGCGCTGTTCCACCGTGGCGCTCGGCAGCAGATCGCCGGCGATCTGCTCGATGGTGAACCGGTCGAACGGCATGTCGCGATTGAATGCATCGATCACCCACTGGCGGTATCGCCATGCCCAGGGCCGGAACTTGTCCTGACGGAACCCGTCGCTGTCGGCGAAGCGGGCCAGGTCGAGCCACTGCCTCGCCCACTTTTCGCCATAGTGGTCCGAAGCCAGCAACTGCTCGACGAGCCGTTCGTAGGCGTCGGGCCGGCGGTCGGACAGGAAGGCATCCTGCTCGCGGGGCGAGGGCGGCAGTCCTGTCAGGTCCAGATAGAGGCGGCGCAGAAGGACATGGCGCGGCGCTGCGGGCGAGGGAGCGACTCCTTCCTTCTCCAGGCGGGCGAGCACGAACGCGTCGATGGGATTGCGGACCCATTCCCTGGCCCGCACCACCGGCGGTTCCGGCCTGCGAATCGGAGCCAGGGACCACAAACTCGGCTGGCCCTGAAGAAGCGCCGTACCGAGTGCCGCTGCCGTAAGCGCCCGGAGCAAACCCATGATCAGAGTCCCGCCTCGCGCAGGCGGCCGCGCATGTACGAGAGGTCTTTGGCGGCAGCCTCGAGGCTGCGGTCATACCGTTCGGTCTTCGTTTTTCCCCCAGGGTCGTACTCGATGTGCAGGGAGAGAGGCCCTGGCCAATTCACGGTCTTCAGCAACTGGAAGAAGTCGGACAGCGGCGCCATGCCCTGGCCGAGCGGAACCCAGCGGGTCTTCCATCCGGTTGGTGTCTTCTCCCAGAGGTAATCTTTGACGGCGATCATGAACAGCCTGGGGGCCAGGCGGCGGAAGCTCAGGTTCCAGCCGTTCTTTCCCCCCTCGATTGAGGCGTGCGCCGGATCGAAGAAGAAGCCCACTTGAGCCGGGTCGACGTCTTTGAGCGCCTCCCACGAATCCCACAGGTCGCAGCCAACGGTGGGGCCGGAATGGTTGTGCAACCCCGCCCGAATGCCCAGTTCCCGGCCAAGAGAGGAAAGCGCGCGGAGATCCTGCCGTGTCTGGTTGATGGTCTCCTGCCAGCGGGCGAGGTCTTTGTACGCAAAATACCCCAACTTGTAATAGCGAACACCGGCCTTGGAGGCGGCCGTCAGGACCGAGCGGGCGGTCTCGTCGGCCGACGTGATCGACGTTGTGATCATGGGAATGGACAACCCGTGATCGCGGAAGATGGCAGCGGCTTTCGGCAGTTCTTCGGTCACGCGGTCCGGCGGGACCAGGCCGCCGCGCCGGACAGTGAGGTCGGGTCCCGCAATTTTCAACTCCGCGAGCATTCGCGCGACCTCCTTATATTGAAAGCCGCCGAGATGGTCGGTGAACAGGCAAAGGCGAGACTCCAGGCCTCCCTCGGCCCAAGCCGGCAGGATCGCCGAGGCGACGCCCGCTCGCAGGAAATCCCTTCGATGCATGGCGTCAGCTCCCCTTGGGCGTCGACCAGTGCTGGCGGTATTCACGGGCGATGTAGCGATTGGCCTCGGCATCGCCCGCGATGGACTCTTTCATTCCATCGAACTTAATCGCCCGTCCGGTGCGGGCCACGATGTTCCCCAGGTGACACAGCGCCGTCGAGACGTGGCCGAGTTCGATGTCGGCATTGGGCAATTTCCGGCTTCGGATGCAGTCGATGAAATTGCGTGCGTGCGTGTTTACCAGATCGCAGCTTTGGGACATCACGATCACATCACGTTCAGCCCGTTCAAATTGAGCACGGGTGTTCGGATCGTCAATGTCCGCAATGCGTGGGGAGCATACAGGACAGGCATCAACTATGTCCCCTTGCTCGATCTCATCACCGCTTACGGTGGCGTACCAGGGGTAGTAGGGTGTCGCCGTTGGTGGCAGCATCCTTCTCAGGATAGATGATCACCCTAATCCTCTTGAACAGTAGGAGGAAAGAGGATTACCTTGCGAAGCTCCACTTCGATAGTAACCAGAGCGCCGGAGCGGAGGAACAACTTCCAAAGCGTAATCCCAATCCAGGATTCCCTCCTCGACGCCACAGAACGAGGGCTGGTCTTCAGCGACCGTTTCCCTCCGTTGAATGGCTGCTCCTCGTGTCGGCGACATGCAGTCAATGTACCGCATTTTCCATCCGCCTTTTCCTATCGACCGAATCCACTTATCGTCCACATATACCAAAAGGTTGTGGCAATTTGGCGTCCAACAAAACCCTACAAAGCGCAAGTCTTTAAAGCAGACACGGAATCAGTCTGTTGAAGAGCAGGTGAAGCAAAGAATCATCTCACACCTACTTGGACGTGCCAGCACATCCGTGTGGTGCAAGAAGCGTGTAAAAAAGTTCTGTTTCCATTTCTGCTTCAAAGGATGTTTACTTTTCTAATAATTTACGATCTTCGCCATCAATTTTGGACCCTGTGTCGGACGGAAATCGTCCGTCTTGCACCCCGACGCAGCCGACTGGATAGGCGGAGAGATCGGCTTTGGTCAATTTTCAGCAACCCATCCGGCATTCGGCGTGGACCGCCCGGACCGCCCGCTCCAGACCGTCCTTGCGAACCACCACCGCAATCGTCAACTCGCTCGATCCTTGCGCAATGGCGATAATGTTGACTTGCGCCCGCGAAATCGCGGTGAAGATCCGGCCGGCCACGCCGAGGGCGCCTCGCATCCCTTCTCCGACTATCGCCAGCAGGCCGACTTCCCGATCGACGCCGATCCGGCCCATATAGCCGTGCGCCAGTTCCAGCGCCAGGGCCGATTCCAGCGCCTCCAGCGCCCGCGTCAACTCTTCGGTCCGCACCAGCACCGTAAAGCTCTGGCGGAAGCTGGAACTCGACAGGAGCAGCACCTCGACGTTGGCCCGCGCCAGGGCTTCCATCGCACGGCCCATCAACTGCGTCCCTAACAGCGTGTCGCTCGCCGGTTCCAGGGAGAGCAGCGCCACCTTCGACGTCGACGTCACCGCGCGCGCGCCGTTGGGCGCCTTAATCGAAGACACGATCACTGTCCCCGGTTTTTCCGGCGCGAAGCTGTTCTTGCTCCACACGGCAATGCCGCGGTTGGCGAGCGGCGCCAGCGTTCGAGGGTGCAGCACCTTGGCGCCGTTATAGGCGAGTTCGGCCGCCTCGTTGTAGGTCACCTCGGAAAGCACGGCCGCGTCGGGTACCAGGCGTGGATCGGCCGTCATGATACCGTCGACGTCGGTCCAGATCCACAACTCGTTGGCGTCGAGCGAGGCCGCCAGGATCGAGGCCGAAAAGTCCGACCCGCCGCGGCCTAGCGTGGTTGGGCGTCCGTCGGCCGTCGCCCCGTTGAACCCGGTCACCACCGGCAGCAATCCCTTCTCGAATAACGGCAGCAGTTGCCTGCGGCACTTTTCGCGGGTTGGCTCGACCAGCGGCGACGCGTTGCCATGAACGCTGTCGGTGACAATCAGGTCCCAGGCGTTGCAGGCCGCCGCGGGAACTCCGGAGGCGGAGAGGTACTCGGCCATCAGGAGGGCGGACAACCGTTCCCCGGTCGCGACCGCCTCGTCCACCGAACGCGGAGGGCGTTCGCCTAACAGCAGCATCCCCCCCGCGATCCGTTGAAAGTCGCCGATCAACTCCTGGATTTCCTGCGCCACCGTATCCTGCCGGTCTTCGGGAAGCAGGTCGCGGCAGGCTTCCAGGTGGCGGTGGGCCAGTGTCTGGACGGCTTCGTCCAGTCCGTTCCGGTCGCCCGCCTCGGCGTGTTTCATCGCGTCCAGCAAAAGATCTGTAATGCGCGACATCGCCGACACCACGATGACCGTCGGGCGCGAGCGCGCCTGCTCGGCGGTCAACTCCGCCGCCACCCGCATGCGCTCGGCGGAGCCCACGCTGGTTCCTCCGAACTTCATCACCAACAAGTTCCGCACTTCCCCCCCTCAGGCAAACATTCCGCCGTTCGTCAGGCGTTTCCGCACGATTGCCAGGATCGTCTCTTCCACTTCTTCGATCGACAGCGGCGTCGAATCCAGATACACCGCGTCCTCGGCCTGAACCAGCGGGGCCTCCGCGCGCGTGCGGTCCCGCTCGTCGCGTTCCTTCAGGTGGCGGGCGACTTCGCCGGCCTCGCCCCCGGTTTCCGTCATCCGGCGGCGCAGACGCTCGTCGGCCGCACCATCCAGGAAGATCTTCACCTGAGCTTCGGGAAATACCACCGATCCGATATCGCGCCCTTCCATAACGATGCTGGTCGACCGGGCCATCTCGCGCTGCTTCTCCACCATCGCCCGCCGAACGCCGGGGTGCGTGGCCGCGGCCGACGATGCCGCCGAGACCTCCGGGGAACGGATGTCGGCCGACACGTCCACGCCGTTTAGCCGCACTTCCCCGCGCTTCAGGTCGATGGAGGCGGCCTGGGCGAGCGCTTCCATCCGGTGTGCGTCAGCCACGTCGATCCTCTCGCGCAACGCCCACAATGCCACCGCCCGATACATGGCGCCCGTGTCGATATAGGTAAAACCCAGCCGATCGGCCACACGCCGGGCTACCGTGCTCTTCCCCGCGCCGGCGGGTCCATCGATAGCGATAATGATCCGGCGTGGCGCGCTCATGCCGCTCCGGCCCAATCAAAGACCCTCATGCTTCTTTTTCATTCTAGAGAATCCTCAGGCCTCAGCGCCGAAGGGATTGAGCCCAGGCTTCGACCCTCCTTAAGTCTTACGCTCGCGGTAGGATGGGCTGTCGAGGTGAATAACGATGACACGGGCTGCTCTCTTACTTCTGTTTTTGTGCCTGTATCCCCTGGCAGTTGACGCCGAAATGATTACCGGCTTCGTAGCGGAAGCCATTGTGCGGAACCCGCGCAACACGGAAGGCGATATCCTCCCGCTGAAAGACGGAACGCTGCTGGCGGTGTGGTCGGAGTTCTACGGAGGCAATCGCGATGAGTCTTCAGCGCGGATTGCGGCATCGACTTCACGCGATGGCGGGCGTACGTGGAGGCCCCGCTACACGCTGCAGGAGAACATCGGCAGGCAGAATGTCATGTCCGCGACTCTGCTGCGTTCCCGCAAGTCGGGCGAGATTCTGTTCTTCTTCCTCGTGAAGGATTCGGAAGAAGAACTCTATCCCATGGTGCGGCGCTCGAGGGACGAAGGCAAAACCTGGAGCGAGCCTCTTCGCCTGCACCGTGATCCCGGTTACTATGTGATGAACAATGCGCGGGTGGTCCAGTTGAAGAGCGGGCGCATTCTCTGTCCAATGTCATTCACCAGCCGCGTGATGACCAAAAAGCACGAGTTTCGCAATGTCGTCTACTACTCCGACGACGACGGCCGCACCTTCCGGCGGAGTCCCAGCATTCTTTCGGCGCCCAAGCGGGGAGCGATGGAGCCCGGGCTGATCGAACTGATCGATGGCCGGGTCCTGCAGATCATCCGCACGCAAGTCGGACAGGTCTGGCATTCGATCTCGTCCGATGGCGGTGTCACCTGGCCGGCCGCGACCCCCTGGACCGTGGCTGCCCCCGAATCCCCTAGTACGATCTTCCGGCTTCCTCCCGCAAAATCGGGGACATCTGGCGAACTGGTGATTATCTACAACCCGTCGGTGAAGGTCGGTTCCGACCACAGCGGGCCCCGGACGCCGCTGGCGGCCTCGCTTTCCACCGATGAAGGCAGGACGTGGTCGGCGCCAAAAATCATCGAACCCGATCCTGCCTCCACCAACGCGTACACGAGCGCGACCCTCCACCGGGAACAGGTGCTGCTGACTTACTACTACGCGAAGAACAAGCTTTATTCGCAGCGATTCAAGAGCTTGCCGGTTTCGTGGTTCCGCGAGCCGTGACATCGTGAACCTTAGTACTTTCGTTGCAGCGTTACCGAGAACCTTAGGGCAGGTACTACTCTAGTCCCGGAGTTTACCCAGGATTAGTGCCATCGCCCTAAAGTCGCGCGCGCGAATTGTCGAATCTCTACTGAAGTTTCCTTAAGGGTAGCTGCGCCCGAAGCGGCCAGGCCGAGCGGCGGTCGGCGGTTCGAAACCTGCCCGGAATTCACGACGGATCATGCGCGTACGCATTCGCATCGAGGATCGGCTGCGGGCCCTTCGGAACGGCCATTCCGCCCTGTCGGAAGGTGGTCCCAGGCCAGTCGAGCCGGTTCTGGCGCCGGCCCCGTTTCAACCGCTGGCGGTGGATCCGATACTGCACTCCGTGCTGCGCCTGAACGAAGCGACCGCACGCGCAGCAGGTTCAAACGGGAGCGGGGCCGCGGTTCAGCCGGCCAGGAAGGCCATCCAACCCGCCCCGGCGGCAACGCCCGCGGCAAGACCAGTGGTAGCGCCGGCAACAAGACCGGTGGCAACGCCCGCGGTAGCGCCGGCGAAACCAGCCGCGCCGAAGACGCCGCTTCCTCCCGCTGTGGTGCTGCGCGACGTTCGCAAGGAACTGATCGCCTTGCTCGATAGCGCGCCCGCGTCGTCCGAGAGCTTTCCGGCAAGTACGCTCGTCGGCGAACTGTTGAAAGGCAAACGGGTGGCGCTGGTCGGATTCGACGTGAGAGAAGGGCTGGACATCCGGGATGCGCTGGAACTGCACGGAGCGCTGGCGGCTGCGGTCGTTCCGGCGGCCAGCCATTTGAGCCTGATCCGCGGAGCCTTCGACCTGCTGATGTGGCGTGTGGAGGATGGGCCGTCCCTACCGGGGCAGTCGCTGATGGAGCGGATCGTTCGGCTGGCCGTGCCGACGTTGTGGATCGGAAAGCGCGATCTGGTTCCCGTTCCGCCCGAATTGCCGGGCGGGCGGTGGGACTTCATCGAGTTCATCCAACCCGTGGACGAAGCCCTGTGGCGCGCCGCGCTGCTGTTAGGGCACGGACTGGTCCTGGACGGATGCGGAGGCTGGCGCAAACGCGCAGAGCCCGCCACGGTGCTGGTTCTGGACGACGATCCGTTTTGCCGCTCGCTCATCCGGAACGCCCTGGCGCAACAGGGCATGCAGTGCTGGCAAATGGAGGAAGGCGTGGCCCCGATCGAACACATCCGAAACACGCGGCCGCATGTGGTCATTCTGGAAGTCAGCACGCCCACGGTGGATGGATTTCAAGTGCTGCAAGCGGTCCGCGAGGATCCGGCCCTGGCGGCGACCCGCCTGGTCGTGCTGACCTCGCTGCACGGCGAACCGGAAGTTCTACGGGCGTTCAACCTCGGCGCCGACGACTACGTCACCAAGCCGTTCAGCCCGCTGGAGTTGACGGCTCGAATCAAGAGGCTGATTGACCGGCCATGACTGCGTTCACCGCCGTCCCGGGTAGATAGATGCTGACTCCCACCGCACGATTGTTGACCTTCGCCGAGGCGACCCTGTTCATTGTGCTGGCATTCCTGATGGTGTTCCGGATGGACGCGAACTTTTTTGCGCCTCACATCGCGCAGCGTCCCATCTCGCTGGCGGTGGCCTTTCTGGTGGCGCAGATCCTGGCGACCTCGATGATGCTCTTCGCCGGCGTGGTTACCAAGTGGCTGCGGGAGACGCTCGAGCGCCGCGCGGAGGTGCGCCGGCTCAGGATCACCGACGAACTGGTCCGCTGGCTCGACGGCGATTCGACCCCCATGCGCGATACCCGCGGACCGGATCTCGAGAAATGCCTGGTTCAGATGCTGTGCCTGTTGAGCGGGTCGCACCGCAAGCGGCTCACGGATCTGGCGATTGAGCTGGGCTGCGTCGAGCGTTGGGAGAATGCGTACCGGTCGCTGGACGGGCACCGGCGGAAGGAGGCGGTGTCGCGCCTGGCATTGCTCGATGGCATTCGCTCCCGCCGGTTTCTCCGCATGGCGGCGCGCGATCGATTCCCCCCGGTCCAGAGGGAAGCCGCCCGCGCGCTGATCCGTCTGGGATCTCCGGTCGACGTGGAGATTGCCTTCAGGGCGGCGCTCGCCCAGCCCCTTCTCGGCCGCATTATCCTGGCTGCGGAACTGCGTTCTTCGGCCTCCGTCTTGTCCAGCCAGGCGATTCCCAGCGTTCTTGCACTCGGCACACCGGCCGAGATCGTCACGGCGCTGGAGATTGTGGAGTCCTGGGGAACCGCGATCGAGTTGCCGGACCTGACTCCTTGCCTTCGATCCGCGGACGCGAACTTGCAGGCTGCCGCGATGCGGCTGTTGCCCCTGACTCAGTCCTGGCACACGGCCGAGAGCGCGGTGGTCGACGGCCTTCGTTCTTCCGAACCCGTCTTGCGGTGCGCGGCGGCCCATGCCGCGTCCCGCCTGCCCTCCGCCCAAATGCTGCCCGCTCTGGAAGAGTGCGCGGGCTTGTCCACCCCCGAGACATCGCGGCTGGCGTGCACGGCGCTCGCCGGCCTCGGCAGCCCTGGACTCTCAGCGCTCCAGCGAACCGTAGCCCGCGCCCCCCGCGCCGGCGCAGCCATGGCCGCCGAGGCCCTTGGGAGTCGTCGACCCTCCCTGGAGCGGCCGGCATGACTCTCGACATCCTGGTCCACCGCGTCTACTTTTTCCTTGAAAGCTTCATCATCGGCTACATTTTCACAATCAACTCGATCTACTTCCTCCTCACCGTCTTCGGTTTCTTCATACTACGCCGCCATCAGGAGGAGCCCTCCGACTCCGAACGCGCGGCGTTGCTCGGATCCACCATGATGCCGCGCATCTCCGTCATCATGCCTTCGTACAACGAAGCCCTGTCCATTCGCGACAGCCTCACTTCCATGCTCAAGCTCAACTACCCGAACTTCGAAGTGATTGTTGTCAACGACGGGTCGAAGGACCGCACCATCGATATCCTGATCGAGCATTTCCGCCTGTACAAATCCGCTCGTGCGCAGACCGGCTCGCTCGACACTAAGGCCGTGCGCCGGGTGTTCGAATCCGCTGAACCGCACCGGCTGCTGGTGATCGACAAAGAGAACGGCGGGAAGGCGGACGCCATCAACGTCGGTATCAACTTCGCCGCCTCACCGCTGGTTCTGGTCGTCGATTCGGACTCGCTTCTGGAGCCGGACGCCTTACTACAGGTGGTCAAGCCTTATCTCGAGGACCCAGGCCGCGTGATCGCCGTGGGAGGGATGGTGCGCGCGGTCAACGACTGTCCTGTCCATCTCGGCCGCGTGCAACAGATCCGTTCCGCCGATTCCTACATCGCCAACTGCCAGAGCGTCGAGTATCTTCGCGCCTTCCTGGGCGGACGCGTGGGCTTCGGTTTCGTCAACTCGCTGCTCATCATCTCGGGCGCGTTCGGCCTCTTCAGGCGGGATGTGGTGCTGCAGGTGGGCGGCTTCCTGCACGATACCATCGGGGAGGACATGGAACTGGTCGTGCGGCTACACCGCATGATGCGTACGTGGAAGCGCGATTACCGGGTGGTGTTCATGGCGACGCCGGTCTGCTGGACCGAGGTGCCGTCCAGCCTGAAGGTCCTGCGGCGCCAACGCAAACGATGGCAGCGCGGAACGGTCGACAGCATCCTGCTGCATCGGGAGATGATCCTGAATCCCCGCTACGGCGTCGTCGGCATGTTTGCGGTCCCTTATTTCCTGCTCTTCGAGATGCTCGGCCCGCTGCTGGAGACGGTCGGGTACGTCCTCACGATCCTGGGGCTGATGTTCCAGATCATCGCGCCGGAAATCGCCATTCTGTTCTTCACGGTGTCGATCATGTTCGGCATCCTGCTCTCGGTGGCGGCGCTGACCCTCGACGAATTCACGGTGTGCCGGTACCGGACGCCCAAGGACCTCCTCAAGCTGTTCTTTGTGGCGATCTTCGAGAACCTGGGCTTCCGCCAACTGCTCACGTTCTGGCGGGTCCAGGGACTGATCGAAGGGCTGAAAGGGAAGAAGGGCGATTGGGGCGTGATGGAGCGTAAGGGTTTCGGCGCCGCCCCCGGACGGGCTTAGCCGATGTTCAGAATGCTCTTCAGCGTGCCGGTTTCCTTTTGGATCTTCTTCTGCAGCAGCATGATCGCATAGATCAACTGTTCGGGTCTCGGCGGGCATCCTGGCACGTACACGTCCACCGGGATCACCTGATTGACCGGAATGAGCGCGTAGTTGCTGAAGACGCCGGTGGAGGTAGCGCAGGCGCCCATCGAGATCACCCATTTCGGCTCGGGCATCTGCTGATAGAGGTGGCGGACCACCGGGGCCATTTTGTTGCTCACGCGTCCGGCGATGATCATGAGGTCCGACTGGCGCGGCGTGCCGCGGAAGACCTCGGCTCCAAAGCGTGAGATGTCGAACCGCGAAGCGCTCATCGCCATCATTTCGATGGCGCAACAGGCCAGTCCGAACGACATTGGCCAGATCGAGTTCTTACGGGCCCAATTGATCGCCGCATCCAGCGTGGTCGTCAGGATGCCATCGGCCATGGGGTTGCCGTCGATGGCCTCGCGATCGAGCCGCGCAAACAGGTCCTGCGGCCCCGCCGCCATCGGGAGAGTGTCGTCCACCTCAGCCATGACGATATTGTCTCATGGATTCCAAAGCACACTCTCCCTGATAAACTTGATCATTGACGATTGCCGAAGACCTTATTGAGATTCTGGAAAGCGCCGCTGAGCGCTGGGGAATCCAGCCCGAGTACCACGACATCTGGGGCCGCTGTCACAAGACCTCGCCCGGCACGAATCGGGAAATTCTCAAGGCCCTCGGCGTGGATACGACCGACGCGGCCACCGTCGCCCGCGACCTCGCCGCCGAGCAGGCTGGCGATTGGACCCGGCTGCTGCCCGCCTGCCGGGTGCTGAGCGCGGAGCGGCGGCCGCGGACCGTGCCATTGACGGTGCCGGAGGCTGACTCGCGCAAGGTCGCCTACTTCGAGGTCGTCGATGAGCGCGGTTTCCGCATGCGTTCACGCTTGGAACTGTGGGGAATCGAGACCGAAGCCCGCGCGGTGGTCAACGGAGTCGCCTACCTCCGCAAGCAGATTCAAGTTCCAGAGGTGCTGGGGCTCGGCTATTTCGATGTGGTCTGCTCGATTGACGGCCTCGAACCTGCCTCCATGCGCCTGATCCTGACACCCGACCGGGCGTATTTCCCCAAGGACCTTCACACGGCGGGAGTGTCGGTAAGTCTGTTCGGCGTGCGATCGGAGCGCAATTGGGGCTGCGGCGATTTCCGGGACCTTTGCGATCTCATCGATTGGGCCGTGGATGAGCTGGGAGCCGGCTTCATCGCGCTGAATCCCCTGCACGCCATCCACAACCGGCGGCCGTTCAACTCCAGCCCCTATCTGCCGAACTGTGTCTTCTACCGGAATTACCTGTATCTCGATGTCGAGTCGGTGGAAGACTTCGTCCTGAGTGACCGCGCCCGGCGTCTGTGGGAACGGGAAGAGACCCGGAGCCGCATCGCCGAACTCCGCGCGGCCGAGTTTGTCGACTATGAGGGGGTAGCGGCCTGGAAACTGGGGATGCTCAAGCTGGTGTTCACCCGGTTCCTCCGCGAGGAGTGGCGGCAGGCCTCCCCTCGGGCCAAGCGCCTCCGCGAGTACATCCGCCGCGAAGGCGCATTGCTCGGGAGCTTTGCCACCTATTGCGCGCTCGACGAGTGGTTACACCGGCGCAACCCGGAAATCTGGATCTGGCCCGATTGGCCGCCCGAGTATCAGGATCCGGAGTCGGCGGAAACCCGGGCTTTTCGCGAGAAACATTGGCGCCTTGTGCTCTTCTATCAATACCTGCAGTGGCAGGTGGACCTGCAGCTGGCGCGCGCGCAGCAGCATGCCCTAAAGCGCGGCATGAGCATCGGCCTGTATCACGACTTAGCTCTGGCCACGGATCGCTGCGGATCCGATTTGTGGGCGCACCGCTCGTACTTTGTATCCGGCTGCCGCGTCGGCTCCCCGCCCGATGACTTTGCACCCGGCGGCCAGGATTGGGCGTTTCCGCCGCCCAACTCCCGCCATCACTATGAGACCGGCTATCACCTTTTCGCCGAAACGATCCGCAATAACGCCAGGCACGGCGGGGCGTTGCGCATCGATCACGTCATGCGTTTCTTCCGGCTTTACTGGATTCCCGACGGTGGCGACGCCACCGTGGGCGCCTACGTCCGCGACCGATGGGAGGACCTGCTCCGGATTCTGGCGCTGGAAAGCGTTCGCCACAAGTTCGTGGTGATCGGGGAAGACCTTGGCACCGTCGAACCGGCGATCCGGGAGGCGCTCGCAAAGTTCGGCATCCTTAGCTACCGTGTGTTCTACTTTGAGCGCGGCCCCAGCGGTGACTTCCTGCCGTACAGCGAATACCCGGAAAGCGCGCTAGTCTCGTCGACGACCCACGATCTGCCGACGCTGGCCGGCTTCTGGACCGGCGAGGACATTGGACTCCGCCGGCGGGCCGGTATTCTCTCGGACGATGCCCTTTACGCGCGGCAGATGGAAGCGCGAATGGCCGACAAACAGAAGATGCTGGACGCTCTGTTCTCGCTCGGGCTGCTGCCCGGCTTCCTGCCGCGTTCGGCGCGGGATACGCCGGAACTCACCGGCGAACTGCACAATGCGATTGTCGGTTTCCTGACGCTGGCCCCATCGCGGCTCCTCCTGATCAATCAGGAGGATCTGACCAAAGAGATCCACCAGCAGAATCTACCCGGGACGACGTGGCAGTACCCAAACTGGGGGCGCAAGATGCGGTTCACGGTGGAGCAATTGCGAACCGAGAAACTGGCTCTCGATTTTGCGGCGATGCTCCGGCATTGGCTCGTCAAGACGGGCCGGCGGGTCGCCTCAGCGGAGTTATTGACGCCGACTCGCGGGCGCTAGCCCGCGGCGTGTGCGAGAGCGCCAACCCCAACCGAGGCCTGACCGCAAGGGAGGGTTTCCATAGAGCGGGCCCGGTCAGTTCACTTGTTCCAGAATCGCGAAGTCCCCCGGGTTCCACGCTTGGGCAATCACGTACATCTTGCCGCCAGACTGCCTCAGCACGGCATTATGAATATGCTGGAAGTTTTTCAGGCCCAAGTCCTCCTTCGGCATGATCGTCGAGATGAGTTGGTCGTTCTCCATGATGTAAATGGGCGCGCCCTTGCTGCGATCGGGCCCGTGCAGTGAACCCACCACGGCGTATTTGTCCAGGTAGTAGATGTCGCATGGGAAGGAACCCAAGGGCAATTTCAACGTCGACAGATACTGGCCGTTCTTGGTGAACCGGTCGATCTCGGAGTTCGGCCGGTCAGCGACGTCGATCCGCTTGAGCCCCGGAGGCACCGTGATTCCGTGGCCGGTGCCGAACTGGCCGGGGCCGCCCCCCTTGCCGCCGAACGACAGATCATTCCACACCGCCTTGAAGGGACTCCAACTCACGATCTTCGCCGTCAGGACGAAATCCAGGTTCGAGTACCCGGTCGAGACATAAATCAGGCCGTCCAACTGTTCGGTGTCGGTCGGGATCAGGTTGCCGCGGCCGTTGAAATAATCCGTTGGTATCGGATGGCCCAAATCCGTTCCGAACTCCGGGGCGGCGAGCGTGTTGAGCACGTTGCCGTTCAGGTCGGTGGTAAACACGCGGCCTTTCTCGCTGCCCGGCCACGTCAGGTAGGCGTTACCGTTGGGCCCGTTCCAAATGGTGGTGTTGTGGAGGTTCTGGGTCTTCATTTCGTCGGATGTCGTAATCATGCGGGTGGTCTTCAGGTCCGCGCTGATTTGAATGATGCCCGCGCCCTTGAGCGAGAAGTAGGTTTCCCCTTTGCCCGGCCGCATGTCGACGGCGAAGCCGCCGTGGGCGGATTTGAGCACGGCCTGGGCCTCGGCCGGCAGGTGATCCGACGTATAAAGCACGCGGAACCGCATCCTGCCGTTGCCGCTGACGCCCGTTCCACCCTGTGCCGCGCGGGATGGGGCGTTATAGCCGAGGGTCCAGCCGATCGCCAGCAGGGCAGCAAAGAACGCACTGATCGTAAATCGTTTCATAGGAACGCGACCTCCTCGCAAAGAATGAATTAGACCACAATCTGACGCTACCGTTCAAACGAAACCGGTCACAACGAACCCGGTCACAATTCTGCGAGTCGAAAGGCTAACGTCGCCAACAAGGGTTACGACTGTGTTGGATTCGACCATCTTCGCCCTGAGGCGCAGCCTTTGGCCCGACGGGGAAACCGGCGCGTCCGGCGGAGTGGGCGACGCGTTCGCCTCCGGTCACGATGACTGGCACTAACGGGATCGCAGAGCCCTTCAAGAGGTCGACGATGGCATCGCCGACGCCGGTCGCGTCCACCACCAGCGGGGTGTCGACGCCGAATTCGAGAGTCCGCATTTCGCGTTCGACGGCATCGATGAGGTCACGGTACGAAGTGCCGAGGGGGAAGCGCGTGAGACGGCGGACGCGGAGATCCCATTCGATGATGGGGACCCAATAGACAGGGTCGAAGCCGGCCTTGCGCGTGCGCAGTTCGAGGACCGCGAGGGCAGAGTGGTCGTGTTGTTTGCCGATGTCGAGGCCGGCAAAGAAGCGTGGAGTGTTCATGGAGGTTACACCGGGTCGGAGTCGACGGGAGGCGAGGAAACGGGCATGGACAGGGTCTGGCGAGAAGTCAAGGCGACGGCGGGCGAAGGCGACCGGGTCGGCGGCGCAAGGGAGATCAGAAATCATGGGTTCCCGAGCCAAGAGTCGCATCGACGGAAGCGGGAGAAAGGCGAAAGTGGAGGTAAGTGATTGAGCGTTCATTGCCGACCGGGGCGGCCCGGGCGCTACAAGAGCCGAAAACGCCATTTTCAATTCAAATCGAAAAAGGTAATACTGTCCGCAACGCATTCATTCAAAACAGCTTGCTGGACGCCATTTTACGATAGCCGGACACTACTGGAGCGTTCACAACAGAAGAAAATAAAAGTGTTGTGAACGTTGTGAACGCAACAGGCATACGAATCTGTTGCGTATGTGTTGCGGATAAGCGGATAAGTGTGGCGGATAATGCAGAGTCGTTTTGTTGCGCCTGTGTGGTAAAAGGGGAAGAGGTGGTGTTGGAAATACGGGAGTTAGGGAGGGGGATAGGCTTAAGCCGAACAAAACGCCACAGAAATAGCGGATAAGAGGGAAATGGAATCTCTTCTTATTATCGCACCGGGTGGAAGGGGATTTGGGCGGAGTCGCGTGTAAGTGATTGAGCTGGAAGGTGCGATTTTCCGAACCGCAGCCGGAAGGCCGCGGACAGGGCGTGCGGGCAGATGAGGAAAACATCCGCGATTTTCCGGGCGCGGCTGGGGGGAACTAAGGGATCCTTCGCGACACGAAAGTCAGGCCACGGGGCAGAACCCGAGGGGCGCGCTAAAGCGCGCCGCGACCTGAAAGACCGCCTACACGGGGTCGGAGAACGGCTTCACCAGGCAAAAGTTGGGAACATTGGCGGGCGAAAAGAGCCCGCCATTTTTATTTGGAGACAGGGAAATGGAGAAGAAAGCAAACGAATCAGGTCGTGTGCGGTGTGCCGGCACGAGGCGAGGGAAGGGATCGAGCGGGCGGATCCGGGGCGAATCGGTGCGGATGATCGCGGGCCTGGTTCACGGTGTCGCCGTCGTCGGTCGAGCGGCACAAGAAGAATCACCTGGCCGGGGAGATGGTGGCGGTTCTGAAGGAACAAAGCAGCCAACGGATGAGCTGGCTGATGGAAGAGTGGCACCTGTTGCGGAGCGAGACGGTCGCGCTGAACGCGGAGTTGCGGGAGCAGAAGAAGCCGGAAGCGCGGTTGAAGGTGCTGGCCTTCCGGAGCCACCTGATCGACCAGGGGAGGAAGTTGGAGGAGACGATGCCGCGGATCCGCGAGTGGAAGCAGACGGCGGAGTATCAGGAAGCGCGAGCGAAGATGATCCGATGATGTCGGAAGATCCGGCGGCGTACCGGAAGTTCGTGGAAGTGCTGGAGCGGTTGGAGGACCAAGAGAAAGCGGCATAACGCTCACGATGCGTGAGAAACCGGAACCATGGTCTTTGACCCCGATCGGCCCGACCCCGATCGGCCCCAGCTTCTAGAGGAAACCCGTCGCGCCGGCATGGTCGGATTCTCGGCCTTCGCGGGCGGTACAATCTGAGCTGAGTGAGGATGCGCGAGCATCGGAAATCGACGACTCCAGCGAAAGAAGGGTCGGCGCTACACCGGCCGCGCGCACCGGAACAGACCTCCCGCCTAATGGAGCGGGTCCGTTCCTCCGATACATTTGCTGAGCGATTGCTCAGAAGCCATCTTCATCGTATGGGCTTGCGATACCGCAAGAATGTGAAGACGGTGTTCGGACGGCCCGATGTGGCGTTCTGTGGCCTGAGGGTTGCCGTATTCGTCGATGGTGATTATTGGCACGGCAGGATCTTGCAACAATCAGGTCTCCAGGCCCTGAACGAGAGCTTCAAGACCCCTAATCGTGCTTTTTGGGTGCGCAAGATCCAACAGAACGTGGCTCGCGATACTCTCGTGAACGGAGAGCTGGAGCGAGCTGGATGGTCGGTCGTCCGGGTATGGGAGACGGACGTGAAACACAACCCGGCTCTCGTCGCTGCGCGAATTTTCGAACTCGTAGGCTCCCGCAGGTTGGTAGCGGGAGGCCCGTCTGCTGGGAACCTGCGCCGGCGGCCTCCAAGCGGATTCCTAAGGCCAGAGAAATCGCGGAATATGCTTCCCGGCCCGCAGTAGGCCGCCAGAGTCGTAGTAAGCTTTTATAGGGTTTAGTAGAGTTTGACCGTGAGCCGTCCGATCAGCACACGAGATTTTGTCAAGATCCACGAGGCCGCCGACCTCCTCGGCGTCACAGAGCAGACCCTGCGCAACTGGGATCGGGCCAGGAAGCTCAAGCCCGTGCGCCACCCGATCAACGGTTAGGCAGTGTAAATCAATAACCTTTACAACTAATGTTTTTTGGTGGGGTGAATGGTGTAATTCCATTCGCCGTGGAATTTGTCGGGCGTCAGGTTGATTCGCGCAAAGTCTTCGTCGTTGATTCTGCGGCCAACGGGGTATCGGCGATGATCCAGACGGCAGGTCACTTTCAAGCCTTTGACGGTCGTTGTCCCGGCGATCAGCCGCACTACCGTCTCGTAGTCG
>JBJXGR010000134.1:0-8171 GCA_046160045.1 Bryobacteraceae bacterium | reverse complement strand
CCCGTGCGCTCGCGGTGCACGGGAACCTTCCACGCCCCGTGGCCGTCGCCGGTCCCTTTGATGTTCTGGTTGCCCCCTACCTCCGCCGGCTCAAGGAGATCCGCCGGCTGCATCCGGATGCGACTCTCCTCGCGGTCCTGACGGATCCGGAGCGGCCGTTCCTCGACCTGCAGGCCCGGGCGGAACTGGTCGCCGCCCTTGCCGATGTCGATTTCGTGGTGCTCCCCGACGGCGGTGAGTGGGAAAAAGCAGTTGCATCCGTTGCCCCGATTGCCGTATATCGGGAACAGGAGACTCAGGAGCGCGAACGGCAGGCCCTGGTGGATCACGTTCTGGCCAGGTACGGGAACTGAGATGCGGATTCTGGTCATTCGGCTCGGAGCGATGGGCGACGTCATCCACACGCTGCCCGCCGCCGCCAGCCTGAAGCACAGCTTCCCCGGGTGCCGCTTGGCCTGGGTCATCGAGCCGAAGTGGCGCATCCTGCTGGACGCGAATCCGTTCATCGACGAGATCATCGAATTCGACCGGCGCAGCCTCTCGAGCATTCTGCGCGCGCGCGGCGTCCTGCGAGCCGCGAAGTTCGACCTGGCGATCGATTTCCAGGGCCTGATCAAGTCCGCGTTCGTGGCCTCGAGCGCGCATCCCGACCGTCTCTACGGCTACTGCCGCGCGCAGGCCCGCGAGAAACTCGCGTCCTGGTTCTATTCCAACCCCGTGGAGGCGCGGGCGGCTCATGTCGTCGAGCGCCACCTGGAACTGGCTGCCGCGGCGGGCGCCCGGACGCTGCTGCGGGAGTTTCCCTTGCCGCAAGGCCGTTTGGAAGAACCCCTGCCCGAAGGCCGGTTCATCCTCTCGAGCCCGCTGGCCGGATGGGAATCCAAGCAATGGCCGATCGAGCACTACGCGCAACTGGCCGGCAGGCTGTACCGGGAACTGGGCATCCCGCTGGTGGTCAACGGAGCGCCTGCCGCGGTGGACACGCTTTGCAAAGCCGCCCCGGCCCAGGTTCATGTGTCGTCGATGGCCGGCTTGATCGATGCGACGCGCCGCGCGGTGGCCGTGGTCGGCGTCGATAGCGGACCGCTTCATCTGGCGGCGGCGCTGGGCAAGCCTGGCGTGGCGCTGTTCGGCCCCACCGACCCCGCCCGCAATGGCCCGTACGGCGGCTCGCTGCGCGTCATTCGCGGTCCTGGCGCGGTCACCACGTACAAACGCAGGATCGGAATCGATCCCTCGCTCCGTGCGATCTCGCCGGATGAAGTCTTCGACGCTCTCAAGACCGAACTCGATGCGCACACGGCCCGCAAGTTCCAGCAAGGCAGCCTGCCCGCGCGATGACCTTTCCCAAACGCTACGCCGACGCGGTCGCGCGTTTGCGCGTCCCGAGCGGATTCCTGCTGGTGGCCGCGTTCGCGTGGTTTGCCCAGCCAACTCCGCGGTCGCTCGCGCTCGGCGTGCCGGTCTCGGTGCTCGGCCTGGCGCTGCGAGCGTGGGCCGCGGGTCATCTTGCCAAGAACCGGCAACTGGCGACCAGCGGTCCCTATGCCTTTGTGCGCAACCCGCTCTATGTCGGAACGCTGGTGGTCGCCGCAGGCGTGGTGATCGCGGCACGCGAGCCGGAACTGGCGGTATTGTTCGCCGCGGTCTTCTTCGGTGTGTATCTTCCCGTGATCGAGCTTGAGGAACAGCATCTCCGGAACCTGTTCCCGGAGTATCGGGACTACGCGCTCCGGGTTCCGGCGCTATGGCCGCGTTGGCCCCGCGAGCCTTCTTCCGAGCCTTTCCGCGCTTCGCTATATCTCAAGAACCAGGAATACCAGGCGCTGGCCGGGTATGGGGCGGGTCTGCTTTGGCTCTGCTGGCGAGTGTGGGGTTGAGGCAGCCATCCGACGTCTGTTGTCTTCCATTGATCTCAGGAAAGCAGATCGCCGACGCGAATCGGAGCGCTGGGCGCCGCCAGGGGGCTGACTTGCTCGTCCGGCCCATAGGCCGAGATCGTTCCATATCCTTCCTGCGACGGATGCCGGTGCACCAGCAGACGCAGTCCGTTCAGATCGAGGATCCAGTATTCGGGAATGCGCGCCCTCCCGTAGAGCGCCGCCTTCACCACCCGGTCAAAGGCCAGGGTCGTGTCCGCGATCTCGACCACCAGGACGACCTCTTCGGGCCTGGGATTCCCTTCCCGGATCAGGAGTCGGGATTCGCTGAGGACAATCAGGTCCGGCTCGGGTTCGCTGGACGGCAGATCCTCGGCGGCCACGTCGATGGGAGCTTCAAATTCCACCCGATCCCCGAAAACGGCCAGCAAGCAGCGGAGAACGGTGCCGGCGGCGATCACGTGCGGGCGCTTCTTACCCATCTTGCTGAGAAGTTCTCCTTCGACGAGTTCGTAGTGTCCTGGGAAGCGGCCGCTCGATTCGAGGAACTCGACCTCGGTCCGAGTCCACTGTTTTCGCAGCGGCTCGGGCCGTTCCGCGGGAGGTTTGGCCGGACTCAGCACAGTGGGCATGGCAACGAGCGCTCTCGCGGTCATGATAGCAAGCGGCTGGTGGGAACACTGGTTATTGCTCGCGAGTGCCGAAGCGGAGTGTTTTTCCGGGGTGGAGTGCAGGGTGACGGCAAGTCCGCTCGCTTCCGCTCGCGGTTCGGATGGGGAGTGTCTTTCCGGGGTGGAGTGCAGGGTCACGGCGGGTCCGCTCGCTTCCGCTCGCGGTTCGGATGGGGAGTGTTTTTCCGGGGTGGAGTGCAGGGTAACGGCGGGTCCGCTCGCTTCCGCTCGCGGCTCTGAAGGAGGGGAATTGAGATTTGGCGGAACGAAGCCAATTTGGCGGGAAGCCGTTGATTTTGCTGGCGAGGATTGGGTTCGCCCAATGGCTTCGGTTGGCTTCGTTGCGGTGCCAGGCACCGCTCCCTGACGGTTGCGGCACGGAATTTTCCGGCTGCGCAGTTCTGATACTGCCGTGTAGAAAGATCGGCGAACCCGGGCCTCATAGCGCGATAGCCGCTCCAGGGCGTCTGATCCGCTGCAGCCATCCAGCAAGGCCGCAACCTGGCGGAACTGTGCCCAACGAGGATCTTGCTGATCGAAGCGACGCCGAGCCTCCGAACTCCAGAGTCCCGGTTCCAGCACAAAACGGTAGTCGAACAGAACGGTCTCCAGGGTCTGGATGCGCCGGAGACGCCAGGCGGCGATAGCGACCTGCTGGACCAGGATCCGCTCGGTGGCGTCGGCGGGCTGATACTCGTCGACAAACTCGGCATAGAGAGCCTGGAACGCGGTCTCGTCTTCGGTGTTGAGGACGATTTGCCTGGAGGTGAGGCCGTGAAGGAGAGCGTTCTGCGCGGAACGCACTTTCCCCGCAGGAGTTTTGGGGCCGGTGGACTTGCGAGCGTTGCGACGATTGGCGTTGATTTGAGCAACGGTTGCCATGGCGTCCAGAGGGTACCGCGCTGTCAAGAGGGGAGCGATTTTGGAAACTCGCAACCCAAAGATTCAGCGATGCTTAGAATTTGAGAACCATTGTGATCCACCTCGGCTGATAGAGCGGTTGTGAGAGCAGGGCAAGATCGGGAGGGCAGACGGTGGCAATGCGTCAGCATGTAGAAAGATACCCGTCTCTGCCGATAAAGCAACCTCGATCAGGGGAGCGGAGCCCGAGGAGTGACGGACAGATCGGGAGGTTTGCTCACCAGCGTCGAGTGCCGAAATGGTTGGGGTATCAACCCAATCTCGGCCATCCTAAACCTAAACGGGTGGTGAAGCTTTCGGTCACGCCCGATGTTTCTGTCCCGTGTGGAGCCGCGTCACTCCGAAAACCGCGCGCCGTCGCGAGGGGACTTGTACCCCGGTTTTCTAGCAAGCAGCTCGGCGACCTCTTGACGCTTTGTGTCAGTGTCGGCACTTCGCCACTCGCGGAGAACGTCGTCCGCTCGGGGGTCGGAGCCAGCTATTGCCCAGAACAACTGGTGTGCAAAGTGGACAAATGTGGCACCGCCAAGGGCAGCGTTTCTGACCCCTCGCAGAAGGGCTTCGAACCGAGGCGAAGCCGGCAGTGTGCCAAAGTACTCGGCGAGATCGATACGCCCCCACGGTCGTTCACCCCTTCTACCTTCGGGCAACGTCCTGTGGCATTCAAGCCTCGCAATAAGGAGTTCCGCTACTAACTCCGGCCATGCGGAGGCAACGTCAAGCAACAGTTCAGGCAAGCCATTCTGATCGATCCTTTCAATCTGTACGAGGTTGCTCAGAACCCGATTCATCTGTTCCTGATTAAATGCATTGACCGGAGTGCCGTGCCGTCCAATCGCCATCCAAAGCTCACTAGGGTCAGCATTCAAAAGGTCGGTTTCCGATAGTATCTGAGCAGCTCGCACCGAAAACAGCGCATATCTGCCGGCGCATCCCGCCCGAGAAGCCGCTCGCACCCTTACCTCAGGATCAGTGTGCCGAGACAGGCTTTCGATGATGTCTAAATCCCCCTCGCGGGGGCCCGCATCATGAGGCCACGCAATGCCGTCAACTACACCGAGTGCGACATCACGGACCGGGTGAGAGGCCAAGCTAGTGCCAACTTGAACATAGACGTCGTAGTTATTGAATCGGAGTAAGGACAGGATACCGCCGACTGTATGACCCAGCCGAGGAACAGGTTTACGAGAGACGTATTCGAGAAACGTCTGAATAAAGCTTGGGTGGCGCCGCGCTAGAGCCAAGACGAATACGTCGGAAGCGGACTCCCTGACACTTGATGTTGCCCATAATTCAGTCATCGTTTCCAAACGGGCAATCTGCTCCTGCGGCGTGGTGTTCACCTGAACGAACCGGTCGACGGCAGCCGACACCCACTCGGTGTACTGCTGCCTGTGAACGGCTACATCATCTATCGGCCGCCAATTCCGATAACAAGTCATGAAAGCGTCGAACGACGCAAACTCTTCAGTCTCCGGCATGCTCGACATCACAGCACCAATCGCGTCTTCGACAGTCGCTGAGCACCACTCGCCTCGCCTTTGGCGTAGCATGGCGAATATTTGCTGTCGCAAAGGGAGAGTCGCATCCGCCATCGATAATCTTCGCGCGAGAATAGCGAGGACGAAAAGCCTCTCGTTGTCTTGCCAAACCAACTCTTCCGGTGGTGCTTTCCGGCCGAATCTCGGCGTGAACGGAAAGAGCACATTCATGAGGGACTGGAGAGACCGCATCGCGATACGCGGTTCCTGGCGAGACAAGCAGGCCCCCAGGACGAGAAACGCCCGCTCCCGGACTTCTTTAAAGGCCGGATAGTGCATTGGGTACGACCACAAGCTGACGCTATCGTCCTCACTCCGATGCCACTCAATCTCGAAGTCAAGAACATTGTCTAGAACGTCAAGAATTGACGTTTCTGATCCGTATAGGCTTAGTTCGCTGACTACGGGCTCAATGGCATCGAGCAGATCGTTTACTCGATCCGGTTCGTCTGCGGCCGGTCTTAGTTTGCTGAGATCCTTGATGCCCTCGGCCGCGCCGCGAATGCCTGCACGCCAGAGTTCCAACAGCAACAAGACAGCCTCCTGAAGGTATCCAGGATGATAGGAAACGACATGCAGAGTTTTCGGAAGTGCGGTCAAAACTTCCGAGTTGGTTCGGACCCACCACTTACCCCCAGGTGGGGCTGGGGTGGCTATCGCGACACGGCAGATTTCCAGAGCCTTTGAGGGCTTGTACGGTGCCGCCCCGTGAATCGAATCGAGGATCGCAATCCGTTCACCGGCGTGCGCAGTTCTGAACCGGTCAACTATGCCGGTCCAGACACCATCAAGAATGGATATGCCCCCGCCACTTCTTTGCGTGAGCCGGTAGTCGACTTCAGCGAAGCTGGCGAGGATCTGCCCATACTTCTCAAACTGGCTGAACCTCGACAAGACGAACTCTGCGAAGCCCGTCGGCCCGGTCGCAGTAATACAAGCCCTTTCAAGGATTCGGTCTGCAAGTGCATCCGGTGCAATCCGGAATCCTCGTTCGCTCGAAACGAAGAGGCCTTTTTCGTCGAGCCAACCGAGGGCCTGACGGACCTCGTGCTTCGCGCAGCGTAGATAATCAGCGATTTCCGCGACTAACGAGTCAGACGAGAAGGGTTCCGGCGACAAAGCTGCTGCAAGTGCCACGAGTTTGCCGATTGGAAGATGGTGGTCCTCACTTGAGTCGAGTTCGTCTACAAAACGGTCATACACGAGTTCCTTGAACTCGTCGCTGGTGCGAAGTTCTGCCGGGCTGACGTTCCCACGTCGCAGCACTCGCGCGCCAGCAACAGTAACCAGAGGCGAGTCCGCCGAAATCTCGACAAGCCACTCCACGAGGTCCGGCGGCGCCGTCAGCCCCAGTTCCTCCTCCGCAAGACGGCGAACGTCATTCTTCGCCAACGATTCAAGAACTGTGAGTCTTGTTACGTCAGACGGATCGAATTCACGAGCTAAGGTTGCCTCTACCACCGAGAGGCCTCGCGGGCGACAACCGATGATGAGTTTCACCTTCCGTGCGGGGGTCCGGAGAGTTTGGACGCGACCGCAGAGCTTCTGCAAATCAGCGTCTAGATGTGCATCGTCAGCGATGACAACCACATCGCCCCTTGGCAACTCCTTGTCACTTTCTCGGTGCCAGTGGGCGTCTCGACGCAAAAAGGCTACGGCTATTCCGCTGAGAGCCTTTGCGAACTCATACAGGAGTTTGGTCTTGCCGATTCCACCTCGTCCCTGTAGAAGAGCAACGGTTGCTGTGCCGTCGAGCACACCCTGAAGTTCGGCGATCTGCTGGGTACGACCCACGAGGGTTTGGGAAAGGTCGAAGAATAAGCCAGGCCGGTTGTACTTGGCGAAATACTCTTCGACGGAGGCAAAGGTCTTTCTGGCCCCGGGTCGGCCGTCCTCGGTCCATCGATGGAGCGCATTTGCCACCTTCTCTCGGAGATCCCGAGAGTCCGTGAAGTGTTGCGGCGTGTGGCGTTCAGCCGCCTCTCGCCGGAGTCGATCCAATTCGTCACGCTTTGGACCGGTCTCTTCGTCATTTGCCGGCACGCCGTCCCGAACGTAGATAAACGGGAAGATCGGAATCCCTTCCTGTTCGGCCGCCTCAAACTCGGCCCCAGTGTAGGTAAGATCGGACCGTAGCGGAACCATTGAGCCGGCTTTTGCGCCGATGATCAGGACCATGGCTTGGCACTTTCGGAGCTCTTGAATGCAGATGTTCAAGGGCTTCTCGGGCGACGAGTTAAAACTCTCCATGCCCCATCCCTGTGCCCATTCTTCGGAAAGGGCCTGCCTAGCCGCTCCGCGCTCCTCGATCAGATCATGGTAGGTAGAACTGATGAAGACCAACATCACTCAATAGAGTACGCCCACGATAATGCGAGCAGAACCGTTGCAAGCGTGAGGAACCTGGGAAATCGGTCCGTGGGGAACAACTGTCCGGTACGACGTTGGCTTTTCCGTCTCTCCCAGTTACTTATCGGCGTCGTGCCGCGAGCCCGCTGAGTCGCTTCCACCCCGGCTTAAATGTCCTGGCTGATGATCAGAACAAGACGACGGCCACCTGCCCCCTCCTCTTACAACGAGGCGATTCCGATTCCTTCTTCGGCCATCCGCCGCTCTGCCGCAGGATCGAGTTTCGCAAGTTCGCGCGCCAGACGAGCCCGGTGCTCGCGCTCGGCAAGCAGATCGACCGCGGATTTTAAGCGCCCGGCTGCGATTCGAATACTTCCCTTCCCTCACCAGGCGATCCAAGTAGCTCACTGCCCTGCGCTCCAGGGTGACGGTGATTGTTTGCATCATGTTCGTCGGGTGCCGATTCATCGTACCGGGATGCAACAAGTTTGGGGCTAGTCAATCGAAACGGTCAAAGCCCTGCTCGAGCCGTACGGGTCACCCCGAACACCAGGTAACGGGTGGAGGCAGACGCTGGTTTTTTCGTCGCGGCTCCGACCAAACGCAACCCCACGGCTTAGAACGTGTGCGGAAATCAACGTGTCCGCTCTCGTCACGCATCAGCGAATCGGAGTACCCCCCCGCCACCGCTCGCTGACGGGTCTGTGAAAAAACGGGACATCCACCCCGTTTCCCGGTCAACGTTTCGTGGAGAATCAACGATTTGTGGCCGTGAAACGGGGTGAACGTCCCTGTTTTTTCACGGCTTC
>JBJXGR010000133.1:0-6277 GCA_046160045.1 Bryobacteraceae bacterium | reverse complement strand
CGTCCATGAACTTGGCGGTCCGGCCATTCACAATGGCTCAGACGAGCAGCAGCGCTCCTTCGACTCCACCTGCCGCAAGCTCCATAGGTTCCTCGCCTCCTGACCCACAGATTCCTCGGACGAGCCTAAAGTAAATGGTGTCAAGGTTTTCGAGGCGCTTCCACTCTACAACAACACGGCATACTTAACGGGTTGTCTGATCGCCCCAGGTATAGCTGTAACACCGTCGACCCCGACCGTTGTGCCTGCACACTAGACGTGAATAGGTTAGGTGAGGGAGAAGTGAATATGAGACTGTGGTGCGTTGTCGTTCTGTTGTGCTCAGCTACTGCTCTGAGCTGCGCGGCAGAGGAACGGATTCGAGCATCGCTTCGTACAATGGCTGAAGGTGGTTCAGTGCCTTCAGACAAAGTCTTTTACGAACTAATCAACGAAGACTACGTCAGTCGGCTTTCCCAAGACGGCGTGAAAGATTTTCTCTCCTTAGCGCAAAAGTTATTGCACGATCCCAGGCCGGATGCTCGAAAGGCTGGCGGGATGTGCTTTGTGGTGGTTACGTTACGCCGCTCGGGTGACAGTGAAGACTTAATAGAGCCATATGTTCCGGACCTTTTGGCCATCGTGGCTGACAGAACAGACCCACTTCGTCCGTTGGCCAGCCAAGTCTTGAGCAGCACGCTCCCTAGACCATCTCCTAAGACGCTCGCATATCTGGCTGCTCACTTGGCCGACACAGAGAACACGCCCCAAGACACTGGTTGGATGGCGTGCATCCTGCTGAAGGATGGGAACGATCCTCGCATCATCCACGACGTGATTGCGTTTGTGCACAAGCAAGGCAAGCCCGAGGTGATCCAGGATGTCCTGACCTGCTTCCGCGTGCTACCGATCAAGATGACGCCCGATGCTTTGTCATTGATCAGCTCCGGACTTGATAGTCCGGATGTGTGGGTTCGGCGAAGAGCAGTGGAAGCGGTGGCTGCCTTACCTCTGGTCGAGCGCTCCCCGTTTCTCGCGCAGTTGAACCGGCTAGCCAGCAACCCAAAAGAACAAAGCGAAATCCGATCGACGGCTGCGGAGGCGCTAACGAAATAGGGGCTCCGCTGCTCCACTATTGTGAAGAAGTCATCGTCGACGGAGAACTAGGGGTGAATGCTCCCCAACAAAGGAAGAAAAGAGGGACAGACGGAACGTTTCGGAGATTTTTTCCGCCTCCAACGCACTTCTCTAGTAGCATGGCACGTTTCCCCCGAGTGGTTGCGGTCGGTTCCCGCATCACATTACTCAGCGCGGCAATCGGCGCCAGGATGTCTTCGACAACGACTCGCAGCGCCTCCTGTATCTGGACTTGCTCGCCGAACACGCTCGTTTATACTCTCTCCGGGTTCTGGGATTCTGCTTGATGACCAATCACTTACACCTGGTGGCCGTGCCGGAACACGAACAGGCCATGGCCAAAACCATGAAATACGTCCACGGCCGTTTTGCACAATTTTGGAACGCGCTGGCGCGCACGACGGGGCACGTGTGGCAGAATCGCTTCTACTCCTGCCCGATGGAGTGGCCAGCCGTCGACCGTGTCATTCGCTATGCCGAACTGAACCCTGTCCGCGCTGGACTGGTACGCGATCGACGGGCCTATCGCTGGTCGAGCGCACGCGCGCATCAAGGCGAACCCGATGAGTTTCACCTCCTGGATGGAGAATGGTGGCAGCAACGTTGGACGGCAAGAGCGTGGTTCGAGGTCCTTGGACAACCCGCGGACGCTGACGGCCCTTCCATTCGGGGGGCGACCCAGGCCGGCCGGCCCCTGGGTTCGGCAGCGTATGTGGCAGACCTGGAATGCCGGCTGGGGAGAACACTCCAACCAAGGCCAGGCGGAAGGCCGCCGAAGGCGAAAGTGCTGGCCGCAACTTGATACGACATCGCGCACGCGAGAAACATCTGAACGTTCCGTCTGTCCCTGGTTTCCTACGGACTCGGAAGTACGAGGCCGACATGTTGCCGTCCGGCGCTCTGGATGTTCACTTCTCCGGGGACGGAGGCGTGGATCATTTCACTCGCAAATGCTGCGCCTCCCCGAAGCCGCTCCTCTTCCCTTCAGCGCCGGCTCCAGAAATTCCCGCGCTGTTTTATGCATTTCCCGCAGGTATCGCCTTGCCTTCGCCGCCCGCGTCCCTAGAACAGACGGCCCGCCGCGTTCGATTTCAAAGGTCGGCTAGGATCGTTTCCACCTAGGCATAGGACGCCCTCATCACGGCTCTCGGGCTTCTGTCGAATGCGCCAGCAAGGTTGGAACAGACGAAAGAATGGGCAGGAGTTCGAAACATGTATTACCGATCGTTGCGCCGCCTTGCGGCAGGCGTGGCCCTGCTCTGTGCGACTGTCGTTTTCTCCCCTTGCGTTTTTGGCCAGAGCAACAAATCCAATGTCCCAAATCATGTTCGCGGCAGGCTCGTCGTGCAGCACCGCACTGCTGCCACCCTGAGCGAGGACGAAACAATCATCCGGACTCATGGCGCGCAGGTAGCCCGCCGCATAGAAAGTATCCGCGTTTCCATTCTGGAGTTGCCAGACGCCGCACTCGATCAGGCAGCCCGCCGTCTCACCGAATCGGGCAGGTTCACATTTGTCGAGCACGACTTTACCGCGCGCGGCGCTATTCTTCCAAATGACCCCAGTTTTCCATCGCAATGGCATCTGGCCAAAATAGATGCACCCGCGGCTTGGAATATCGCGACCGGATCCACCGGGATTCCCATCGCAATCGTTGACTCGGGCGTCGATGGCACACATCCGGACCTTGCAGGCAAGCTAATCGGGGGCTGGAACTTCCTGGGCGGAAATACCGTCACGGCCGATGTGCTGGGGCATGGCACGGCCGTAGCAGGTGCGGCCGCCGCATCGACGGACAATGGAGTGGGCGTTTCCGGAGTTGCCTGGAGAACTCCCCTCATGCCGCTGGTCGTGCTGAATGCATCCGACTATGCCACCTACAGCGATGTAGCGAAGGCCATCATCTACGCCGCCGACCATGGCGTCCGGCTCATCAACGCCAGCATCTGCGGCACAGCGGCCTCTAGCACGATGCAGAGTGCGTTGGATTACGCATGGAACAAGGGCGCGCTGGTATTTGCAGCAGCCGGCAACCAGGCGACTTCGGCTTTGACTTATCCTGCGGCGTGCGCCCGGGTGATCGCTGTCAGTTCCACCGATTCGGCGGACGCCCGCTCGACCTTCTCAAATTTCGGCTCGTGGATTACACTGTCCGCGCCGGGCAGCTATATTGTCACGACGAATCGCGGAGGGGGCTATGGCCCATGGTCGGGAACATCCTTCTCGGCGCCGATTGCGGCGGGTGTCGCTGCCTTAGTTCTGTCGGTTCGGCCAGCGATCGACCGCGGCACCCTGCAGAATATCTTGCAGCAAACTAGCGACGATCTGGGGACGCCGGGCTTCGACGACAGCTTCGGCTATGGTCGTGTCAACGCATACCGGGCGGTGAATGCGGCGATGGCGATTTCGGGCGACGTCACACCTCCCCACGTGACCATCGCGGCACCAGCCGAGGGTACAACCGCAGCCGGCACCATGACGGTATCGGGAACGGCCACGGACGCGAACGCAGTGACAAAGTGCGAACTCTACGTGGATTCGGTCTTGGCGGGCAACGGCCCCGCGATATTCGCAATCAACTGGGACTCGCGTAGTGTGGGAAATGGCTCGCACGCACTGGAAGTTCGGTGCGCCGATTCCGCTGCAAACGTCGGAACCGCCGGCAGAACGGTTACGGTTTACAATGCCGCCATCGTCGACACTCAGGCGCCCTTCGTTACGATCATCACCCCCGCGAACGGCGAACGGGTTGTCGGGCAGGAACAGATTCGCGCGAGCGCAACCGACAATGTCGGCGTCTCACAGGTCAACATCTACATTGATGGGGTGCTGTCCGCAACGAGCGCTTCCGGTTCGTGTAGTACTGTCTGGATGACCAAGCGAGCGGCTTGGGGTCCACACACGATCACGGCGAAGGCCTGGGACCGGACCGGAAACCTCGCGACGACATCCATTAGCGTCTACCGATAGCAAGGGTAGGCCTCAATCCGGCGGGGAGACGAACGACCGTAAACGCACCATTACCCCGACAGCCCTAAGGCAACGGGCAAAAGGCTACCGTTCTCAAACGACGCGCAGAAAAACGGCCGGATTAGCGAATCAACGCAAATCCGGCCGTTAGAGCTCGCCTAGAAGTGGATTTGGCGAACCGCAATCAGGAGGACACCACAAAGCAGCAGGGCCAGGGTGGAGGGTTCGGGAACGGCCGAACCTCCGCCGCCCCCACCCCCACCATCGGGAGCTGTGATGTCGGAGAAACGGATCTGGCGAATATCGCCCAGACCGATGGGCCCCACCGTCTGAATCGCTACGCTATTTAGCGTTTCACCTGTGGCCCTGACCGTGAAGAATTGATTACCCGTCGTAATTTCAGTCGACGGGTTGGTGAGTTGTACGACGCCGCTCACCGTGCCGTCCGCGCTGATTGCGACGAAGGGATTACCGACGTTGCCGCCTGGCGGATTGAGAGCAAAAATCAAGTCACCGAATGTAAACCCACCACTCAGCGAGATGACGAGGTTGGTCAACTGGTCACCGTTTTCGGTCTCAATTCTTGCTTGCCCGTTCGCCGGAGACGTGATGATCTGAGTCGATGTGAAGTTCGCTTCAGCACCCGATTGATTGAAGGTTCCCGTCACCAAGTTTCCCGCCACACCCTGGTTCAACAGGACGTTCTCCTCAGTTCCCGACGGGTTGTTACCATCCAGCAAAATTACCGCTGCGCTGGACAAACTTGCTCCAAGCAGCAGTGTACCGAGTATTTTCAGCGTCATCTTCAAGCCCCTCCTAATTCCTCCTTTAGATCCCCACAGCGACACGCCATCGGTTCTCTGATTACTTCAGAAGTCCGTCTTTGGCGCGTCCCTTCGAGGCCACCAGCGCCCGACGCGGTCCAAAACCTTAGGCCTTAGACCGTTGGTACCAGTACGTATACTATAACCGGTTCTACAAATGCTGGCTAAGGGAAAAAAAATAGGCGGGACGGGCGTTTGATGGATATCGGTCCGGGGTACGGGCCAGTACGGTACCCTTGCTTTCAAAGGCCCCGAAGCTCGTCCACGTATTTTCATAGCGTTTGGCGACATTGCGGCTTGGGGGGTGCCACCACCACGTTGCTGAGGTGAAAATCGGGTGAAGAATGTAAAAAAATCGATCGCGGGGAGGGCGATTTGGGCGGCCCGGCGGGTGTCCGGTGGTTTACAGGTGCCCCACTTCGAGGGTGGATCTTCGATGTGCAAGGCGAACACCGCATCATCCCCCGTTCGCAGTGTTGGAACGGCCCGTAGGTAAAAGACTTGCAAAACTGGAGATCGGGACGAAGCACAGCGGTTTCTTCGAGAGTTGAAGGAGGGGCGTGCCCTCCGTGATGCGCAGAACAGTGAAGATTCTCTTCTTGTTGCTTCGAGTTCGGGCGATTCGCGATGACGAACCGGGGAGGGGTGGGCCGGAGACCTTCACCTTGTTGGGAGCGCTGAAGCGGTTCGGCCACTGGGTAGCGCGAGCGTGGCGGCAGGTGTTACGACGCCACAGCGACAAAAATAAGGTGCCACATGGACGCCAGCTAGGCCCGATCTTCCAGCAATGGCTGCCGACGCCTACGGTTGTACATCCCATCCGAGCGTTCGATTCGACGTCAGGATCCAAGGTATGGACAGCCCGACCACTTCGTACACCTATGACGGGGAGAAGGAAGGAATAGTCCGGGCTGCCTAACATCAGCTGGTCGTGGCCGTCGGAGTTTGAAACACTCATTGCGTCAAGGCGAACGTTTGCCGGGGGTAATGGCGAACGCGTAGGGAATCAAGGATAAATTACTTGCCGAACACAGATAGGTCAGAAACGGTTCGCGGTAGGGATGCTGCGTCCCGACCCGCTGCCTCTCCCTTTTCCGGACGGCAGTATTTCATCGCCTGGAATACCCTGCTCGCCCCGACGGCCACGCCGGTGACAGTGACGATCGGCGGCCAGCCGGCCCAGATCCAGTACTCGGGTCCCGCCCCCTTCCAGCCCATCGGCGTCATTCAAGTGAACGCATTCATCCCGGATACCGTCGCCTCGGGACCCCAGCCTGTGGTGCTGACGATCGGCCAGAGCAACGCCCAACAGAAGGTCACCTCTGTCATACAGTAGGGCAGGCGGTCGTGTCGCCGCGGTCAATCAG
>JBJXGR010000132.1:0-35362 GCA_046160045.1 Bryobacteraceae bacterium | reverse complement strand
TGGTAGAGGCTGGAGTAACGGAAGTGGCGGCGCGGTCGCGGCACGGAGTCTTTACTGCAAGCGAGGGGCCACGCCGGAAGGGCGTTCAGTCCCGAAGCGGCACAGTGCGCCCCGACAGAGACGTGTTTTTGAGGGAGTGCTCCGGAAGAGGTGCCTGGCACCATTTGGCTGGATGGCCTTTTGGACGCGGTGCCTGGCACCAGATTTGGTCGTGACCCAAGGTGGGCACAACTCCCACTTGGGGAGAGCCGTGACCTCTGATGGCGACCCCCTGCCCCCAATGGCTCGGTCGAAAGTTGGTGCCAGGCACCTCTCCAACGGATGCGGCCCACACCTGCTGATCCCGCCGCAACAAAGCCATTCACCGAGACTCGGCGCACAATCCGCCCTTCGGGCGGCGGGTCGCGTGAATGCGACGACCCCTACGGTTGGCCTGGAAGAACCAACCTCCAGGGCCGGTCGGAGACCGGTCGCAGACCGGCACCACATGAACTCACGCCCGGCTGAGCCGGTCGAGCAGCCAATGGCAGTTCAGAATCTTCTCCGCTGCATCGAGCGGACGGTAGTAGTAATGATTCGATCCCTCATAGGCCAGGAGCGAATGATGGCGCAGCAGGCGGTACTGAGACTTGGCTAGGCGCAGTTCGTCTCGGGTGAGAGCGGCCATCTCGCGGCGGATGCCATCGCGTTCAGCCTCGCCGGCTTTGTCCAGACGCTCGCGCAGGATGTAGAACTGAACCTGGTTGGCGACGCTCTGGAAATGGTGGAGGCAGGTCTCGGCAATTGCCAGGTCGAGGGCCGCGAACTGCCTGGAAGCCTTGTTCATGGCGGCCCGGAATTGATCGAGGCCGGTCTTCCACTTCGCCGACAACTTGGAAAACTGGCTTTGCACCACCGACGGAGGATAGGGCCCGCACCACTGCGCCAGGGCGTCGTGGGGAAACAGCATCATGCCCGCACGGTGGCCGGTGGGTTCGAGCCGGAGCAGATTGGCCGGGCCGTGCTGTGCGGGGATGACGTAGACGTGAACGCCGTAGGGGAACTCCTGGAACGCTGAGCTGAACTGGCGCCACGCGGCCACCACCTCCGGGGCGGCTGCCCGACCGTAGCGCCTCTCGGCGACGCGGCGGAGAAGCTGGCCTTTGTCCGGATTCTTTTCGTAGTAATAGGCGGAGGCCGCTTCCAGGTTGGGCGAAGGGTAGCCGCCCTGAGTCCACGAGGCGAGCACTCCGGAAACGCCGGCCTTCGAGAGCCCCTCGCAGTGGTCGAGGACCAGCGGAGGCACGGGAATGAACGGAACCGCGGAGATCTCCCAGGTATTGCTGGCCTGAATCTTGGCCATGGCGTCCAGGCCGTGCTTGCGCGCGATCGACCAGGACTTGAGCGCGCGGGGTCCCGGGCCGGGCACCGACATCGAATACTCCCCGACCTTGGTTTGGACGCCGCCCCGGCTCACGGGCTGATCCCACTCGCTGATGCTCAGCACGGCCACTTCCTTGGGAAGCAGCGGGATCAGTTTCTCGATCATCTCGTGCGACCAGCCCCAATCGTAGGCCAGGATCCGGGCCTGGCTGCCCGAGTCGCGGATGCCCTGCTGCATGGCCTGGTGCAGGTCGGCGATCACCTCCCATCCTTCACGCCGGGAACAGCGCGGGCAGTCCTTCACGCGGCCGGTCTTTTCGCGCCACGCGTTGGTGTGGGAGTAGCAGTTGGTATGGTTCTCCGACATCGTGATGGTGAAGAACCCGCCAAGGCCTGGGGCGTGCCGGGTGACATTGGCGACACTCGCGCGGATCCACTCGCGGACGGCGGGCGCGCTGGTACACATGGCGTAGACGCCATTGTGGTAGGAACCGCGGGTTTCGGGCCGCCGGGTGAAGAACGACGCCGGCATGGCGCGAGGTTCGTTCAGGTAGAGGTACAGCTTGATGCCGAAGCGGTCGGCCCGCTTGATGAGCACGTTGAGTTGCCGCAGCCGCTTCTCCCAGTCCTTTCCGAACTCGGGGAAGGCCGGCGCGGGGGCGAGATTGTTGAGTACAGCCTGCATCCAGACGGCGTTGATGCCGACGCCCGAAAGCTGGGCCAGGTATCCGTCCGGGAACGGATCGGTCTCGGTCTCGATCAGGGCGTCACCGTAGAGCGCAAAGAAAGAGTAGATGATGCGCGGATTCCATAACGGGTTGCGGGCGTCCGGGCGCGGCGGCTTCGAGACGGGACGCGAGTATTCGGCGATGAACGCGAACGGCTCTTCGCCCGTCTCGTCCAGCGCCGGGCCCAGTTCGGAGCGGAGGATCTTCCGGATAGCGGCCGCGCGCTGCTTCTCCTCCGCCGAGGGTTCGGCGTAGAGCACAGGATCGCACTTAGGCTTGGAATTGCCAAGCTTGATGTCCAGGAAGTCGTCCTCCTTGAGGGTGAAGGAGAACTTCTCCCGCGTCCAGCCGAGCAGTTGAATGATCTGCTCCTCCGGCAGCAGGTGCCAGTTCTGCCGGATGACCGTGATGTAGATGCGCCGCAACTGGTCGCCGGTGAGGCGGCGCTTGGCGGGCAGGCCCATCGCCGCGCCGAGCGCGAGCACATTCGGTTCGCTCGTCTTCAAGACCTGGGCCATGCGGCCAGTGTTGGCGAGTTCCCAGTTGCGCCACACGAACTGATACAGCTGGGAGGGGAAATGCGGTTCGGAGATGGCCGTCTGGCCGAGAGCGGACGGCGCCACCGCAAGGAGCGGCGCGGCTTTCAGGAGGTCGCGTCTACGCATCGGAACCGGGAGTATACCATGCGTGTTAGGCTGATCGAGGACAATATGCAACTCGGTTTTGTCAGCGCGATTCTGCCCGATCTCTCGCTGGATGAGGTCCTCACGTTTGCCGCCCAGGAAGGCTTCGACTGCGTCGAACTGATGTGCTGGCCGAAAGGAAAGGCGGAGCGCCGGTACGCCGGCGTGACCCATGTCGAGGTCGCCGGGTTCACGGAGTCCGATGCCGGGCGCATGCTCGAACTGGCGGCGTCGAAGGGCGTCGCGATCAGCGGGCTGGGCTACTATCCCAATCCGCTGGCGCCGGATGCGGAGGAGGCAAAGGTCTACGTCGAGCACATCCGGAAGGTGATCGCGGCTGCCCGGATGTTGAAGGTCGGGATGAATACGTTCGTCGGGCGCGACTGGACCCGGTCGATCGACGACAACTGGCCGCGATTCCTCGAGACGTGGAAGCCGATCATCGCGTTCGCGGAGGGGAACGGCGTGCGCGTGGGCATCGAGAACTGCCCGATGCTGTTCACTCGGGACGAATGGCCCGGCGGGAAGAACCTGGCGATCAACGCGACCATCTGGCGGCGGATGTTCAACGACATCCCGAGCGACTGTTTCGGGTTGAACTACGATCCTTCGCATTTCGTCTGGCAGCATATGGATTACCTGAAGCCGATGCGCGATTTCGCGGGCAAACTGTTTCACATCCATGCCAAGGACGTGCGGATTGACCGCCACCGGTTGGACGAAACGGGCATACTGGCGCATCCGAACGACTATCACCGGCCGAAGCTGCCGGGGTTGGGCGATATCGACTGGGGGCAGTTCTGTTCCGTGCTGAGCGATACAGGCTACGACGGGCCGGTATGCATTGAAGTGGAAGACCGGGCGTACGAGGGTTCGCTCGAGAAACGAAAAGCGTCATTGCGGCAAAGCGGGCGGTTCCTGAGGAACTTCCTGTAGGGTCCACGTGACGACGGCCGCGCCACGGCAACGGTCCCGGCATCAGGATGGGCGGCACTGCTCAGGTGATCCACATGACGGGTATCGACCCTTCGCCCGTCCCGTTTACACTGAACAGATGGATCTGCGGCCGTATCAACCGGATGATCGGGAGGGCTGTCTCGCCGTCTTCGATTCGAACCTGCCGGAGTTTTTTCATCCCGGCGAGCGGCCGGATTTCGCCGGGTTTCTCGATCGCCCGGACGGATCGTACTTTGTGCTCGACCACGACGGTGTGGTCGTGGGCTGCGGCGGTTATGCCATCGAGAATGCCGACCTGGCCAGTATTTGCTGGCTGATGGTGCGGCACGACCTGCACCGCAACGGATTAGGGAAATTTCTGCTGTTCGCGGCGATGCGCAAAGCGACGGCTCAGGGTGATCCCACGAGGGTCAGGCTGGACACAACGCCGCAGGTGGCTGCCTTCTTCGAGAAACAGGGATTTCGCGTCCAGGAGGTCACACCGGACGGCATCGCTCCGGGGTTCGACCGGGTGGAGATGGTCAAGAAGATGAAAGTGTGCGCCTGAAAGTCCGCTCCTGGACAAAGAGGCACGCCCTGTCCGCGGCCTTCCGGCCGCGGTTCTGAGGGTTTACAGCCGAGCGCCGCCGGTGTGAATCACACGCCGGCCGTCGACGCGATACTGTCCGCTCAAGACCAGCGCGATCGCTTCGGAGTACAGGCGGTGCTCTTCCTTCAACAACCGTGCGGACAATGTCTCCGCCGTGTCGTCGTCGTTCACCGGCATCACCGCCTGTAGAAGGATCGGCCCGTGATCGAGATCTTCGTCGACGAAATGCACGGTGCAGCCGGTGATCCTGACACCGTAATCCAGCGCCTGCTTCTGCGCGTCGAGACCTGGGAAGGCCGGCAGCAGCGAAGGGTGAATGTTTACGATGCGGCGCGGATATTGCTGTACGAACCAGGGGCTCAACAGGCGCATGTAGCCGGCAAGGCACACCAATTCGACGGCATGATTCTCCAGGGTGGACACCATCAGCCGGTCATGCGATTCGCGGTCCATGCCCTTGGAGGGAACCGTGACCGTGGGAATGCCGCGCTTCCGCGCGATGTCGAGGCCGGGCGCGTCGGACCGATTCGAGATCACCACCGCGATCTCCGCATCGAGGGAACCATCGGCAACGTGGTTCGCGATGGCCTCCATGTTGGAGCCACGTCCGGAAATCAGAATGCCCAACCGTCTCATTGGTAGACCACGCGTCCTTTCCCGCGACGCTCGGTCACCACCTCGCCAATGAGCCAGTGGGGCTCCTTCAGCCGCTTGAGGATCCGCTGGGCCGCCTCCACGTTGCGGTCGTCCACCGCCAGAATCATGCCGACGCCGAGGTTCAGCGTCCGGCGGTAATCGTCTTCCGGCACCTGTCCCAAGCCTTTGAGCAGTTCGAACACCGGCGGGATCCGCCAACTGCCCGTACGGATGGCCGCCGCCAGGCCTCGCGGCAGCATGCGCGGCGTATTGCCGGTGATGCCGCCGCCGGTGATGTGCGCCGCTCCCTTTAACAGGCCGGCGCCGGCCAGCTTGCGGATCGGCTTCAAGTAGCTGCGATGGACCTTCAACAGTTCATCTCCGACCGTGCATCCCAGATCGGCGAGATGCGTGTCGACGCGGTAGCCGGCTACGTCGAACAGGATCTTGCGGGCAAGCGAATACCCGTTGGTGTGCAGTCCCGTGGAGGGCAGCGCAATCAGGGCATCACCGGCGCGAATGTTGCTTCCGGTGAGGAGGCGTGTCCGCTCGGCGGCGCCGACGATAAAGCCGGCGACATCGTATTCTCCCTCGGCGTAGAATCCCGGCATCTCGGCGGTCTCGCCGCCGATGAGCGCACAACCGTTCGACCGGCAGCCGCGCGCGATACCGGAAATCACGCTCGCCGCGACCCCGGCCTGGAGGCGCCCGCAGGCAAAGTAGTCGAGGAAGAAGAGGGGCAGGGCTCCCTGCACGGCGATGTCGTTGACGCAATGGTTGACCAGGTCTTCGCCGACCGTGTCGTGCCTGCCCGAAACGAACGCCACCTTCAGCTTGGTGCCGACGCCATCGGCGGAACTGATCAGCACCGGCTTTTTCCAACCCGTCAGCGCGTACATCGCGCCGAACGATCCGATGTCCGCCAGCACGCCCCGCGTGAACGTCTGGCGCGCCATCTTTCTTACCGCGTCGACAGCCTTGTCGGCCTCCGCGATGTTGACTCCCGCGTCCTGATACCGAATGGCCATGTTACGGTGTCACTTTTGGCCGGATGACGGCGACGCCGATCGCGGCGAGCGCCTGCTTCAGCCGCTCGAACATCTGGTCGTCCTCGAAGGTCCCGACGATCGCGCCGCCCGAACCGGCGAACTGCGCCGCGGCCCCCGCGGCACGAGCCGTCCGCACCATCTCCAGATTGCCGTCGCTGATGCGGTAGATACGTGCCCGCAAGTCGAAGTTAGCATTGATCAGCTCGTTCAGGCGCTTGTCGTGGCGTTCCAGCAGGCACCGGCGGCCTTCTTCGGCATATCCGGCCCAGGTCTTCATGGCCTGGTGAATCGCCGGGTCGCCGGCCAGCCAGCGCGCCTTGACGTCGGAGTGAAACACCTCGGTTCCCTCGCTCAACGAGGTGCGATAGGCCACGTACACGTTAGGAAGGAGATTGGGGTCGAGACGCTCGTACTCGCCGTAGCCTCGCGATTCGATCAGGTCCTTGCGAAAGTCCATGTAGACAAGCCCCTCATACGCCTGGATGACGCGGTCCTGAAGACCCGCGGGCACACCCAGTTCTTTGGTCTCCGTCTCGAGGACCACGTTGGCCTGGATCTCCGGCGGGATGATGACCTCGAAATAAGACATGAGGGCGCGCAGCGCCGCCGTGATGATGGCGCTCGACCCGCCCATGCCCAATCGCTGCGGGATGTTCGATTCATACTCCAGCGTGAAGTTGCGGTCGGGCAGGTCGATGCGCAGATCGCGGCAATAGTCGACGAAGCGCACGATCAGAGCCTGGATGATGCGGATGCCGCCGTAGTAGCCCCTCCAGCGCGTGACCTTGCACAGTTCGTCGAGGTTCTCGAAGATGGGCAGGTCGGCCTTGGCGAGTTTGATCTCGAGCCGCGCGCTGGGATACAGGATCACGCGCGCGCGGAAGTTCCGCACGGAAAACGAAATGGTTTTTCCAAAGTAGCCGTCGCTCGGATTCCCCAGAAAGCCGGCGCGCGCGTAGGCGTAGGTCTCGATCACTTTCTTAGCGGTCTCCCGAATCACAGAGTATCGTCACCGGGCCTTCGTTCACAAGGCTGACGGACATCATTGCCTGAAAGACGCCGGTTTCGACACGCGCGAGACGGCTTCGGAGAGTTTCCACGAAGTATTCGTACAGAGCGCGGGCCTCGGTGGGACCCGCGGCCTGGTCGAAACTGGGGCGGCGGCCCTTGCGAATATCACCGTACAAAGTGAACTGCGAGACCACCAGGACGCCGCCGCCGATGTCGACGACGCTGAGATTCATCTTGCCGGCGTCATCGGGGAAGATGCGCAAGCCGGTGACCTTTTCGGCCAGGAAGTCCGCGTCCCGATGGGTGTCGGTCTTCGAGACGCCCACCAAGACCAGGAGCCCGCGGCCGATCGCGCCGGTGATGGAACCGTCCACCGTGACACTGGCTTCGGAAACCCGCTGGATCACGACCCGCATCCGGCTATCCGCGCGCCTCCATCGATCGATCGAGGCTCCAGCGGAAGCGCTCGATGACTTCGCGCACGGGACCCGACGCCACTACGCGGCCCCTCTCGAAGAACACCGCGCGTGTCGCCAGTTCCAGGGCGAACGGAATGTCGTGAGTCACCAGAACCTTGGCCTGCGGCAGGCGGCGCAGCAACTCGGTCAGATCCCGCTGACCTGGGGGGTCGAGATAGGTGGTCGGCTCGTCCAGCACCAGGATTTCGGGCCGCATCGCGAGGATGCCGGCGATCGCGACGCGTTTCTTTTCGCCGGCGCTCAGATGATAAGGGGCCTTGCGGGCCGCGTGCCCCATGCCTACGTCCTCAAGAGCGTGGAGGGCGTGATGCGCGGCCTCCTCCGGAACGAGTCCGGAATTCAGCGGCCCGAACGAGACATCCTCGAGCACGGTCGGCATGAAAAGCTGGTCGTCGGAGTCCTGAAACACCAGGCCCACCTTCTGACGGACGGTCACCATGTTTCGTTTGTCCACCGGCAGACCGCACACTTCGACGCTGCCTTGTCCCCGCAGCAGTCCGTTGAGATGAAGAACAAAGGTCGTCTTGCCGGAGCCGTTCGCGCCGAGCAAGGCCACGGTCTCCCCGAAATCCAGGCGAAAGTCGACGCCCTTGAGCGCTTCGGTGCCGTCGTCGTACCGGTAGGTCAATCCGCGGACTTCAATCAGGGGAGAACTCATGGGTCACGCAGACAAGAGCCGGATGGCCAGGGCGGACGAAAGGACCGCAGCCAGGAAGAGGAGGTCAAGCGCACCGATCGGCCGGGCGACCAGCAGCCGAAGACGGCCATCAAAGCCGCGGGCGATCATGGAGCGGTGAACGCGCTCGGCGCGATCGTAGGAGCGGGCGAAGAGCACGGCTAAGGCGCCCGCCGCGGCGCGGAATCCGCCGCCGCGAGATCGAAGCCCGCCGCGCGACTGCGATGACAGCCGCATGTGCTGCGCCTGCTCGGAAATGACAAACAGGTAGCGGTAGATGAATTGCGCCACCATCAACAGGAAGCGGGGCACGCCCAACTGCTCCATGCCGCGCAACAGGTCCGGCAAGGGCGTGACGCCGACCAGCAGAATCACGGTAAGGCTGGAGACATAACCCTTGACGACCAACGACACCGCGCGCGCCGGGTCGCCCGCCAAAACGCTGACCACGCCGAAGGTCAGGCAGAACGGCAAGACCACACAGGCCCGGCGCAGCACGGATGCGAGGGGCAGGCGGGCAGCCACCGCTCCCGCCGCCAGTAGCATGGTGACGACTCCACCGACCCATTCGAGGTTGTCGCGAGAGGTCGCGACGGCGATGAGCAATCCCAGCGTCGACAGCAACTTCGCGCGCGCGTCGCGGCGGTGAAGGAACGTCTCGCCCCGGCTCCACTGCTCGAGAACGACGTGATGCACGTCACTGGCTCCGCTGTGCCGAGAGATATCGGGCAAGGCCCGCGCAGACCGCGTAGATCGCGGCCAAGCCGGCGAGGCCGGCAACCGCCTTGCGGCCCCATTCCGAGTGGAGAAAGCCGGCCTCGTAGTCGGCCAGCGGCGTCGACACGAGCGCCCTGGCCTGCGCTGCAAATCCCGCTTTCTCAGCGAGGCTCTCCAGGCCATCCGGCGCGCCTGAGGCGATCAGGACGCCGAACACCGCAAGAACCACTGCCGCGATGCCCAGCAGGGCCGGCACGCGCCGGGTCTCCGCCGGCGCGATCGAGCTTGGACGAATCCTCTCCAGCGTCTGAAACACCGCCAGCGTGATGGCGCCCTCGAGCGCAGCCGACACCACAAACAATCCAAGCGAGATGCCGAGGATCGCGCCCGGCATCTTCACGCCGGACAACAGCAACTGCGCAATCGCCAGCAGCGCGCTCACCAGAATCGAAAGCGTACCTCCCGCGAACACGGCCGCCTTGCGCGCCTTTCCCGCCCCCCACAAACGAAAGGGAAGATACCCCGCCAAGACCCCGGCAATGGCCATGTTGAACACGTTGGCTCCCAGCGCGAGGATCCCTCCGTCCTGAAAGATCAGGGCCTGAATCGCGAGAATGGCGGTCATGACGACGCTCGCCGCCGCGGGCCCCAGGGTCATCGCCAAAAGGGCGCCGCCGACGAGATGTCCGCTGGTTCCCGCACCGACGGGGAAGTTGATCATCTGCGCGGCGAACACGAACGCGCCCATGACGCCGAGCAGCGGCAATCGGGACTCTTCGAACTCCTGCTGGGCCTTCCGGCTGGCATACACGACGCACGGAACCGCGCAGACATCAAAGGCGGCCCATACAGGCGTCGACAGAAAGCCGTCCGGAATGTGCATGAAACGATCCTTACGGTAGCACGACTATTTGATACGTGCCACGGGCGATCGGAGCGGCGGCCCCTCATCGGAGCCGCAACCGTGAGGGAGCGGTGTCCGGGCTGTGCGACGCGCTCGCCGTCGCGGCCGGTTGAGCGCACGGGGTTCTACGGACGGGGCGCATCGCTTCATGAAATCTACACGAAACCGCCGGATCGAATCACGCATCGTACAATGAGGAGACAACTATGCGATTGGCGATTCCAACCCTCGTGTTCGCTTGTACTTGCATGTTGTGGGCCGACACCCTGGAATTGCGGGATGGCCGCACGGTCAAAGGCACGTATCTGGGTGGAAGTTCACGGCAAATCCGCATGGAAACCGGCGACCGCGTCGAGACATTCTCCGTAACCGACGTTCGAGCCCTGCGCTTTGAGCAGGAAGGCGAGATGCAGTTCAAGGGGAGCGGATTGTCCACCCGGCCCGCGGAGTCGGCGACGGGCAATATTCTGCGGCCTGATCCGCCGGTGACCCAGCCAGGGGCGGCGCCGCCCGCGCCGGCGCGCGAAGTACCCGCGGGGACGGCGATCGTGATCCGCATGATCGACCCGGTGGATTCGGAGAACGCGAGCGTTGGCCAGAAGTTCGCCGCGACGCTGGATGAGCACGTCGCCGGCGCCGGCAAGACCCTGATCCCCAAAGGCTCGGAGGTCGTGGTGAAACTGATCGAAGACACCGAGTCGGGAAAGCTCACCGGAAAAACCGAACTGGCGCTGGCGCTGGAATCGATTCGCGTGGACGGCCGCACGCTGAACGTAGCCGCGGACGAAGTGAGACGGCAAAGCGAGTCGCGGTCGCGCAAAAGCGCGGTCGTGATTGGGGGCGCAACGGCCCTGGGCGCGATCGTGGGCGCGATCGCCGGCGGCGGTGGTGGCGCGGCAATCGGAGCGGTGTCGGGCGCAGGAGCGGGAACCGCGGTGCAGGTGCTGACCAAGGGACAGCGTGTGCGCATTCCCTCGGAGACGCGACTCAGCTTCACGCTGCAGGATCCACTTCGTCTATGAGGGCATGGATGCTCCCCCTGCTGGCCGCGGCCACGTTGCCGGCGCAACCCCTGGTGGAAGGGAAGGCCGACAGCGCGGTCCGGGTGGTGATTTACGAGGACCTGCAGTGCTCTGACTGCGCCGCCTTCCGCAAGATGATGGACGCCACGCTGCTGCCGCGCTTCGGCGCCAGGGTGGCGTTTGAGCATCGCGATTTTCCGCTGGCCAAACACGCCTGGGCGCGGAAGGCGGCGATTGCCGCACGGCATTTCGCCGGAATCAAACCGGAATTGGGAATCGCCTGGCGGCGCTACATCCTGGAACGAATCCCCGACACGCGGGAAGCTATTATTCCAGTGCGCATCCGGGAGTTCGCAAGCCTCAACGGCGCGGATGCCGACCGGGCGGTGCAGTCGCTGGGCGACCGCAAGCTTGCCGATGCCGTCGAGAACGACTTCCAGGACGGAATCGCCCGAGGTGTCTCCCGCACGCCCACCATTTTTGTCGACGGCGCGCCATTTATCGAGCCGTCCACGCCGGACGAGATCGCCGAAGCGATCGAAAAGGCGCTACGGTGAGAAGTCCCGGGCATGGATAGACCGACCGCGATTGTCACCGGCGCGAGCCGCGGAATTGGCCGCGCGATCGCCATTGAACTTTGCCGCACACACCGGGTGATCGGCACGTATCGAGGCCGCCGCGACGCCGCCGAAACGTTGCGCGAACAAACCGGTTGCGAGATCTTCCAGTGCGACAACTCCTCCGCGGATGACCGCGCGGCGCTCATCCGCTTCGCCCGTGAGCAATTCCCGTCGCTGGATCTGCTGGTGAACAACGCCGGCATGCCACAGCGGGAACGGCGCGACGTGCTGGATGCCACCGAACAGAGCTACGACGAGATCCTCAACACGAACCTGAAGGGGCCGCACTTCCTGACGCAGCAGGCCGCGCGGTGGATGCTGGATTCGCGCAGCGGGCGCATCGTGTTCATCACCTCCATCTCGGCGTTTGCCGCTTCGGCGAACCGCGCCGAGTATTGCATTTCGAAAGCCGGCCTCAGCATGTCGGTCCTGCTCTACGCGCAGAGACTGGCGCCGGAAGGAATCAAGGTATTCGAGATCCGTCCTGGTGTGATCCGGACCGACATGATCGCGGCGGTGGAGAAACTGTACGAAGACCGCATCGCGGCTGGGTTGATCCCGCAGCGCCGGATGGGAGAGGGAAGCGACGTGGCCCTGGCCGTGCGCGCCATTGCCGACGGGTATCTCGACTACGCGACCGGCCAGGTGCTGAACATCGACGGCGGGTTCCACATGCGCGGCCTATAGCGCCCGCTTCGTACTCACACCACGGATCGTCCCCGCCGCAAAGGAAACCTCCCGTCCGCCCGAATCACGGAATGAAAGACCCCCTTTCCGCTGTAAGTGACACGTCCCCCCTCCAAACAGAGGATCGCGGCTTCTGATGGTTCACACCTTCAACGCTTCGGCTTCGCGGGAGGTCTTTGAAGCTTCGTCCACAGCAGCCATGTGCAGTACCAAGTCCAGCACCTTACAGGAGTAGCCCCACTCGTTGTCGTACCAGGCAACCAGTTTCACGAAGCGATCGTTCAAGGCGATGCCGGCCTTGGCATCAAACACACAAGTACAAGATTCACCGATGAAGTCGGACGAGACAACGTCATCCTCGGTGTACCCCATGACGCCTTTCATCGGGCCTTCCGAGGCAGCTTTCATAGCGGCCTTAATCTCTTCATAGGTCGCGGGCCTGGCCAGGCGGCAGGTCAAATCGACCACCGACACATTGGCCGTAGGCACCCGGAATGCCATGCCTGTTAACTTGCCATTCAGGTCGGGGATTACCTTGCCAACCGCCTTGGCCGCTCCGGTGCTCGACGGAATGATGTTCGAGGAGGCGCCACGCCCGCCACGCCAGTCCTTCTTCGAGGGGCTATCCACCGTTTTCTGCGTAGCCGTAGTGGCATGAACGGTGGTCATCAGGCCCTCGACAATCCCAAAGCTGTCGTGCACCACTTTGGCCAAAGGAGCCAAACAATTCGTGGTACAGGAGGCATTCGAGACAATGGCCATCTCCTGCCGGTACTCATCCTGATTGACACCCATGACAAACATGGGGGCATCTTTCGAAGGCGCGGAGATCACGACCTTCCTGGCGCCGGCTTTGAGATGGGCGCCGGCTGTGTCGATGCCGGTGAAGACTCCGGTGGATTCGACAATATACTCGGCGTCGCACGCAGCCCAAGGAATCTCCTGCGGTTTCATCGCGGCATAGACGGCAATCTCCCGGCCATTCACGATGAACTTGCCATCCGTTACCTCCGCGGACCCTTTGAAACGTCCATGCACGGAGTCGTACTTCAACATATAAGCCATGTAGTCCGCATCAATAAACGGGTCGTTGATACCGACGACCTCAACCTCGGGATTCTTCATCGCAACACGAAACACCAAACGCCCGATCCGGCCAAAACCATTAATTCCAATTCTCGTCGCCATACGTTTCTCCATTCTCTTTCACGCCCGCATCCGCGGAGCACGGTTCCCGAGAGGATTCTCACAAAGAACTCGCGGCTCCGTCTTTCCGGCGAGTCTCGACGTGCCATTCTTCAACTCTTCACTGTACCTCTGGCTCGCCGCCGGGTCCATGGCTCTGGTGATCTCGTTAAGCACGAAGGCGCGCGAGGCTTACTCGATCATCGCTTCTACGGCCAGGTCAATGATCTCTGAGATCGATGCCTCCGCATCTCCTTCGGACTCATTGTGGAATCACTCGGGCCTCGACTGACATCGCCCCCTTGCGCGGGCGGCGCTTGACGTGCAGTTGTGCCAGGGATCGAGCCAGCGAGGCATTGACGGACGCGACCTCCTCGTCCGAGAGTTTTTCGCGCAGGCACGCTTCTTCGGCTTTCGTTTCAACCTAATAGAGCAGCAAAGGGTTAGTCTCCGCCACCGGCGGTTGAGTGCGCTACACTTGTAGCTCTTCAATCATCGGGCCCTTGCGGATTGCCATGCTCAGTTCCCCGAGAAGAGACGGGACCTTCGATCGAGCCGCACTGCGCTGCGCTGTGCGAAGCACTTTGCTGGCATCGGCAATGGCCGGTTGCCTCTGGACGGGATTTTCTGCCGAACGCGAGCCGCAGCAGCCAAGGGTATCCATCGCCCCCCGTCCCGTCAAACCCACCGGAGGCGACTCAATCCGGTCCAACCTGCGCGTGGACGTCAGAATGGTTCTTGTTCCCGCGACAGTAACCGACCAGTTGGAGCGGCCGGTGACGGACCTGCCGATCGAATCGTTTCGTCTGTACGAGGACAAGATCGAGCAGAAGGTCGTGAGTCTCTTTCGGGAGGATGGACCCGTTTCAGTTGGCTTTGTCTTCGATTCGAGCGGCAGTATGCGAAAACGGATGGACCGGTCCGTGGCGGCTATCAGGCAGTTTCTGGAAGGCGCGATGCAGGGAGACGAGTTCTTGCTCGTACGATTTAGCGACCGGCCGAGTCTCGAACAGCGATTCACCGGTGATGGCGACGCCATTCTTAGCGCCCTCTCGAACGCGCGGCCCGAGGGGTCGACCGCACTGCTCGACGCGATATACCTGGGGGTGACACAAATGAGATCGGCCAGGAATCCGCGCAGAGCAATGTTTGTTCTGACCGATGGAAGCGATAACAGCAGTCGTTACACGGAATCCGAAATAGTGAACCTGGTGAGGGAATCGGATGTGCGCGTTTACGCGATCGGCCTGTTCGAGAAATCCCGCTTCCTGGAAAAGACTGCAATCGAATCGGGAGGAAAGGCCTACCTGGCGCAGAAGCTCAAAGATCTTCCCGAAACCGTAGACCGCCTCTCCAATGAGCTGCGCAACCAGTACATTCTCGGCTACTATCCAACCAACGCCGTCAACGACGGAAAATACCGCAGGGTGAGTGTTTCCCTGGTTCCATCCGATCCGCCGGCGCGAATGCATGTGGCCTGGCGGCGGGGATACTACGCGCCGGTGGATTGACCACGCGAGCCCGACGTTCACTGACGGAACGCATGCCGGCTGGAGGCGACAGTACTCCAAAGCTGTATCTCTCGATGGAATTGCCATCGGCGCTGGCCAGGCTGGTAGTTCGAACAGCCGGACAGTGTAGGCTAGCGTAAGGAGTATGCAACCAGTCGCAGGCAGAAACTCGATCATCCCGGCCACCGGCCGGCCGGCATGGCAAGCGCTCCGAGCACACTATCGGGAACTCCGGAAGCTGCATCTTCGGGGGCTGTTCGCGGAAGACCCTGCGCGCGGTGAGCGCCTCACGGCGGAAGCTGCGGGCATTTACCTCGATTACTCGAAGAATCGCATTACCGGCCAGACGCTGAAGCTCCTCATCCAACTGGCTGACGAATCCGGCCTGCGGGGACGGATCGATGACATGTTCGGCGCCAGGAAGATCAATGTCACGGAGGGTCGAGAGGTGCTGCACACCGCCCTCCGTGCTCCACGAGGGGCGTCGATCATAGTCGATGGGCAGAACGTGGTACCCAAGGTCCACGCCGAACTCGTCAAGATGGCCGATTTCTGTGGCGCCGTCCGGAGCGGAGCGTGGAAGGGCCAAACCGGGAAACGCATTCGCAATATCGTCAATGTCGGGATCGGCGGCTCCGACCTGGGCCCGGTGATGGCTTACGAAGCCCTGAAGCATTACAGCGACCGCGCGATGACGTTCCGCTTTGTCTCGAACATCGACGGCACCGACTTCGCCGAAGGCATCCACGGCCTCGATCCCGCGGAGACCCTCTTTATCGTCTCGTCGAAAACGTTCACCACGTTGGAGACGATGACCAACGCCCGCACGGCGCGCTCCTGGCTGCTGTCGCAACTGGGGAACGATGAGACGTCGATCGCCAGGCATTTCGTCGCCGTCTCGACCAACGCGGCGGAGGTCGCGAAGTTCGGTATCGACACAGCCAACATGTTCGAGTTCTGGGACTGGGTGGGCGGCAGGTATTCAATGACGTCGGCGATCGGCCTCTCGACCATGCTGGCGGTCGGCCCGGAGAACTTCCGCGCCCTGTTGGACGGCTGTCACGAGATGGACGAACATTTCCGTACGGCCCCGTTCGACCGCAACCTGCCCGTGCTGATGGGCCTTTTGACCGTCTGGTACACCGATTTCTTCGGAGCGCAGGCAATCGCGGTATTGCCTTACGAACAATACCTCAAGCGGTTTCCTGCCTACCTGCAGCAGTTGACGATGGAGAGCAACGGGAAACAGGTGATGCTCGACGGAAAGCGCGTCCGGTGCGATACCGGCCCGATCTACTTCGGAGAGCCGGGGACCAATGGTCAGCACTCCTTTTACCAAATGATTCATCAGGGGACTCGGCTGATTCCCTGCGACTTCATCGCATTCGGCAAGCCACTCAACCCGGTCGGCAGGCACCATGACGTGCTGATGGCGAATGTGTTCGCGCAGGCCGAGGCGCTGGCGTTCGGCAAGACCCTGGGACAGGTCAAGGCTGAGGGCGCCGCGAAATGGCTGGCGCCTCATCGTGTATTCGAGGGCAACCAGCCGTCGAACACCATCATGGCCGAGCGGCTGACACCGGCGACGCTGGGCAAACTAGTGGCGCTTTACGAGCATTCTGTCTTTACCCAGGGGGCCGTCTGGCAGATAAATTCCTTCGACCAGTGGGGCGTAGAACTCGGGAAAGTGCTGGCCCAGCGGATTGTCGCCGAATTGGACAGTGAGGCAGCGCCCACACTCGGCCACGATAGTTCCACCAATACCCTGATCGGGCGCTACCGGCGACTCAGGGGGAGATGAGGGAATTCCATGCGCGTTGGAATTGCACGTTGAGTGGCTGTGATTTCTAGGAAACAGGAGAAATACCGATGGGAACGGAACCGATGGAAGTCAAGACTAACGCCTCACCGTCAGTTAAGGAACCGAAAGGCTCTCTGAGCGCGTACGGCACGGCGAGATCAACCGTTCCTGGGACGCCCCTCAACGCTGAGGCGCTGCGCAAGATCCATGCCTACTGGCGGGCCTGTAATTACCTGAGCCTGGGCATGATTTACCTGCAGGGAAACCCTCTACTGAAAGAGCCGCTCAAGCCCGAACACATCAAGAACCGGCTCCTCGGACACTGGGGAGCGAGCCCCGGCCTCGCATTTATCTACATTCACCTGAACCGGCTGATCAGGAAACTCGACCTGAGCATGATCTTTCTGGCCGGACCAGGGCACGGCGCTCCGGGCGTCCTCGGGCCAGTCTATCTGGAAGGCACCTATTCGGAGATTTATACCGACAAAAGCGAGGATGCGATCGGCCTGCGGGAGTTTTTCAGGCAGTTCTCGTTCCCGGGCGGTATCGGCAGCCACTGCACTCCCGAAACGCCAGGCTCGATCCATGAAGGGGGCGAACTCGGGTATGTACTCTCGCACGCCTGTGGCGCTGCTTTCGACAATCCCGACCTGATCGTCGCAGCCGTAGTCGGGGATGGGGAAGCGGAGACGGGTCCGCTGGCCACCTCCTGGCACATCAGTAAGTTCCTGAACCCCATTCGCGACGGCGCGGTTCTCCCGATTCTGCACCTGAACGGCTACAAGATCAACAACCCCACACTATTGGCTCGCATCAGCCACGACGAGGTGGAGAACCTCTTCCGGGGTTATGGCTGGACCCCGTACTTTGTGGAAGGTTCCGACCCCGAGAGCATGCACCAGGCGATGGCGGCGACTGTGGAGCAGTGCATTTCGGACATCAGAAAGGCCCAGCAGGAGGCGCGCGGCTCCGGGATTGCGATGCGGCCCCGCTGGCCGATGATCGTGCTGCGTACCCCCAAAGGCTGGAGTGCGCCGATCGACGCCGGTGGCCACAGGCTGGAAGGCTCCTGGCGGGCGCACCAGGTTCCCATGGCCGATGTGAAGAAAAACCCGGCGCGGCTCAAGCTTCTCGAGGACTGGATGCGTGCGCAGAAGCCTGAGGAACTCTTCGACGAGGATGGCAGGCTGATTCAGGAACTCAAAGAACTGGCGCCCACCGGAATCCGCCGGATGAGCGCAAACCCTCACGCAAACGGAGGACTGCTCAAGAAAGCCTTACGCCTACCCGACTTCCGCGCCTATCGGCTGAAAGTCGACAAACCAGGCCAGATCGAAGCCGAGAACACGCGCCCCATGGGGGCCTTCCTTCGAGATGTGATGAAGGCGAACATGGACCGCTTTCGCGTCTTCGGCCCGGACGAGAATACGTCGAACAAGCTGCAGGACATCTATGAGGTCAGCAAGAAGTTCTGGATTGCGGAGTACTTTCCGGAAGACACGGATGGCACCGAACTGGCGACCGACGGGCGTGTGATGGAGATGCTCAGCGAGCACACCATGGAAGGGATGCTCGAAGGCTACCTACTGACGGGTCGCCATGGCTTTATCTCTTCCTACGAGGCTTTTGTTCACGTGATCGATTCCATGTTCAACCAACATGCCAAGTGGCTGTCGATCTGCAATCACCTGTCGTGGCGCGAAGAGATATCGTCACTGAACTTCCTGATCACCTCGACGGTCTGGCGCCAGGATCACAACGGCTTTACACACCAGGACCCCGGCTTCCTTGATGTGGTGGTGAACAAGAGCGCCGAGGTAACCCGCATCTATCTCCCGCCTGACGTGAACTCCCTCCTGTCAGTGACCGATCACTGTCTGCGGAGTGAAAACTACATAAACGTGATTGTCTCGGACAAACAGATGCACCTCCAGTACCTGGACATGGATGCCGCCATCCGGCATTGCACCAAAGGCATCGGTATCTGGGATTGGGCCAGCAACGACCAGGGCAGCGAACCCGATGTGGTGATGGCTTCCGCGGGCGACATTCCCACCCAGGAAGCGCTGGCCGCGACCTCGCTACTGCGGCAGGACTTCCCCGATCTCAAGATCCGTTTCATCAACGTGGTGGATCTCTTCAAGTTGCAGCCCAGCTCGGAGCATCCTCACGGGCTGTCGGATCGGGATTTCGACAGCCTGTTTACGGTCGACAAGCCGGTCATCTTCAATTTTCACGGCTACCCCTGGCTGATTCACCGCCTGGCATATCGTCGGACGAACCACCCCAATATGCATGTACGCGGCTACAAGGAAAAGGGCAACATAAATACCCCCATGGAATTGGCCATCAACAACGAGGTCGATCGCTTTAGCCTGGCGATCGATGTCATCGATCGCACTCCGAAGCTTCAGAGTATTGGGGCTCACGCAAAGGAACGATTTCGCGATCTGCAGATCGACTGCCGCAACTATGCCTACGAGCATGGGATCGACAGCCCCGAGATCGTCGCCTGGAGATGGCCCTCCTAAAATCTTGCCTGGCCGGGTGGCCATCGCCCTTTTTTGGAGAAACGAGAAGGTTTCCCCGTTGGCGTAGAAGATGCCCGACGGAACCTGGTCCATCCGGCCGCCGGCCAGGAGCAGGAACCGGAAGTCGGCCTGTGTTGGGACCTCCGTTCGGCTCCGATTCGCTATGGCTGAAGCGTCAGGGTGGCTTTTCCCGCGGGACCGGCGTATATCAGTTCGATCGAACGGATGCTCTCCGTCTTACCTCGGTACTGGAAGAAAATCAGTCCTGCCTGAGGCAGCGTGCGGTCGCCTTCCGGAAGCGCGGCTTTTTGAACGCGTTGTGCCATGGCGCGCTGAACCCCGATCGGGATCTGAACCGGTGCGGGCGGCGCGTCGGCCTCACCTTGCGCACCCCCTCCGCCGCCGCCCAAGCTGGTTTTCGATTTCGGCGCCGCCGGAACCGGTGGCTCCCACTCGGGATCTTTGAGGGAACCGACCACCAAACCGAATGGCTGGCTCGGCAAGGGCGTCTTCTTCCCGTTGATGCGGAGCGAGAAGTCGCCGGAGGACAACTTGATCGGCGCGCCTGCCGAGCCGAACAGCCCCGTTTCGACCACCACATACTCTTCCGTGGAGAGAGGCCCCTGTAGGGTTGGGACCGAGTGACCCGTGAACTCGGCCGCAACCGTCACCGCGCCAGCCTGAGCGTGGGCTTGATAATCGGCCGGAGTCGCTCTGGGCGGCATGCCCTTCGCTTCGAACTGTGCGTCCTTGTTTTGGGTGTTTTGCCCATGGATACACAGGAAGATGGCGGTGCTCAGGACGCTAATCCTCAACGTAGGGGAAAGTCGCATTCCAGCTAAGAAGCTAGCATACCCGAGGGTCTGGTTGGACTATGCGGCGGCCCTGTCTCGGATCAGCGCACGATACCAACAACGCTTCCAGATCGGTTGTTGCTTAGGCTTCGGAGAATCAGCCGAGCCGCAAGGATGTTCTGGCGGCGGGTCCCATCGCAGTACGATGGAGACATGTGCCGCAGCATCAAACGCCTCCGCAATCCGGAGCGGATCTCGACGGAAACCGAGATCCGCTCCGCCGCGCTACAGTTCGTGCGCAAGGTCAGCGGGTTTCACAAGCCGTCGCGCGCCAACGAAGCGGCGTTCGCGCGGGCAGTGGAGGAGATCGCTTTTTCCACCGAACGACTGCTTGCCGGGTTGCCTGCGTTGAAGGCAGCGGGAGAAAGCAAGGCAGCACCGGCCGCGGATGCCGGGCCGTGAAAAAATCGGGACGGTCACCCCGTTTTTTCACAGCCCGTCGCGGCGCGGACCAAGTCGCAAGCCCGCCTCTTACGCGCGGGCTTCGTCGAGCACCCGCGCCAGATCTTCCGCCGCCGTCACCGGCAATTGGCAGGTGAAGTTTTCGCAGACGTAGGCCGTGGCCTGGCCGCCGGCCTCGGTCATCCCCGCCAGTGCCGGCAGGCGCTCGCTGAGGCGCTCCCGCGCCCCCGCCGAGTCCAGCACAAACACGATCCGGCCGGGCGCGAAGCGGCGGTGAACTTCCTTCAGTAGCGGGGCGAGGGCCTCACGCTGCCCGGCCAGGACCACCTGCTGCGGCTTCGCCAACTGGAAATCGAAGGCCACCAGAAGCTGAGGCACGGTGACCCCCGACGAGATCATGCGCTGCGAAAAGGCCCGGAACAAGCTTTCGGCACTCTCGCGGAGGGAGGCATCGCCGGTCATCTCCGCCAGGCGCAGCAGGTTCAACGCGGAGACCGAGTTCGCGCTCGGCTCGGCGCCATCATAGTCTTCCTTGATCCGCAAGACCAGGTCATCACCGTCCGGCGCGCTGAAGAAACCGCCGTTCCCGGTGTCCTCGAACAGCTCCCGCTGGCGGACCGTGAGTTCGAGCGCCAACTCCAGGTCCTTCCACTGGAACTCCGCTTCATACAGATCCAGCAATCCCTGGGCGAAGAACGCGTAGTCGTCAGTGAACCCGGGAATCGCCGCCTGCCCGTCCCGATAGCGCCGCAGCAGCGTGCGGGACCCGCTCGAATACAGGGTCTGCGAAAGAAAATCCGCGGCACGGCGTGCGGCCGCCAGGTACCGCGCTTCACCGAGGATCGCGCCTCCCTTGGCAAAGGCCGAGATCATGAGTCCGTTCCACCCGGTGAGAATCTTGTCATCCAAATGCGGGCGCACCCGTTTGCCGCGCTCGGCCAGCAGCTTGACTTTGGCCTCGTCGACCAGCGAGGCGACCTCCTCCACCGGCTTGTCGAAGTAGCTGGCGGTCTCGGTGATCGAGTGGGCGACGTAGAGAATGTTGCGGCCGGTGAACTCCTGGTGCGGGTCCTCCCGCACATTGCCGTGACCCTCCACTCCGTAGTGGTAGGCGAGATACTTCGTGGCGGGCTGACCCGCAATCGCCTCGATCTCCCGCAGGTCCCAGATGTAGAAGGCGCCCTCGCCCTTCTCGGAAGGCTTGGCCGGATCGATCACACTGTCGGCATCCTCGGCCGAATAGAATCCGCCGCCCGGGTCCGTCATGTCGCGCAGCACGTACTCGAAGATGTCGCGCGCGACCGCGGCAAAAACCTCGCGGCCGGTGATCTGGAACGCTTCCAGGTACGACACGGCCAGTTGCGCCTGGTCGTAGAGCATTTTCTCGAAATGCGGGACGAACCAGCGCGCGTCGACGGAGTATCGATGGAAGCCGCCGCCCAACTGATCGTTCATACCGCCCAGCGCCATTGCCTCCAGCGTCTTGACGGTCATCTCCAGCGCTTCCGCGTTCTTCGTACGGCTCCAGTAACGGAGCAGGAAGTTCAGCGAGACCGGTCGCGGGAACTTGGGCGCGCCGCCGAACCCGCCCAGCCGGCTGTCGAAGCTGCGGCGGAGCGTGAAGAAGCAGCTATCCAGCGCCTCGCGGCCGGTCACCAGCGCCGAAGGAGCCACCTCGGTCTGCCGGCGGATCTCCTCGATCACCTGTTCGCTCGATGTGACGATCTTGGTCCTGTCCGTCTTCCACAACTGCGCGATGTGCTCCAGGATGGAGGCAAATCCGGGCCGGCCGTAGCGGTTGTCCGGGGGAAAGTAGGTCCCGCCGACGAAAGGCTTCAACTCCGGGGTCAGCCACACCGACATCGGCCAACCGCCCCCGCCTGTCGTTGCCTGGACATAGGTCATGTAGATGCGGTCAACATCGGGCCGCTCTTCCCGATCGACCTTGATGGGAACAAAATGCTCATTGAGGATCGCGGCGATGCCCTCGCTTTCAAACGACTCGCGCTCCATCACGTGGCACCAGTGACACGTCGAATAGCCGATGGAGAGGAAGATCGGCTTATCCTCGCGGCGGGCTCGCTCGAAAGCGTCAGGCCCCCACGGGTGCCAGTCGACAGGATTGTGAGCATGCTGCAAAAGATAGGGACTCTTCTCGTGAACCAGATGGTTGGTGTGCATGGGGCGCCTTTTCTGTGATGTCGAACGCTCGGGAAAGATGCAGCCTCTCACTGTCGCACGGGAACGCGGACGACGGGGCTCGAAGCGTCGCCGATGGAGAGGCGCAGTTCGCGGTCGCCGGTCGTGACCGATGACGCGACGGCGATATTGATCTGGTACACGCCGGCGAAATCGGGGGCGAGACCGGAAAACTCGACGTCACACCGGATGCCTCCGATCGTGACCACTGGGGTCTGGAGGGTGCGGGCGAGAGGATCTCGTGGCGAACCCTGGCCGGTAGGGGGCGGCCGATCGACCACGCCGAGCCCTGTTGCGTAGAAATAGGCGCGCTCGCCGGCAACGAGGGGACTGTCCGCAGTAACCAGACGGTTGCCGGCGGCATGGACCACGATGGCTGCGCTGCCGTCCAGCGTGAAGATGCCCGGCTGCGCCGCCAGGACCGGGATCTCCACCGGATCGCTCGATATCGACCCCCGGGTGACGACGACCCGGGCCGGCTGTCCCGCCGGTGTCTCGAACGGAACCTGAAAATTGATTTGCTCCTGGCCGCGCACGTTCGCGACGGCATACAAGGGGGCGGCGCGTCCTCCCACGGTGACGGAGGCGCCCGCAAGCCCCGAAGGCAAGGGCAGCCGTGGCGCCGGGACGATGCCCGAAAGCTCCGTCAGGCTCGTGCCATAGAGGGTCGCGAGCGACCCCGGGACCAGGCCGGGTTGATTGCTCGCCGCGTTGACCGCGGAGGTATCCGAAAAACGCGGTGCGGGTAACGGCGTGGTGGAAGCGAGTTGATAGATACGTCCGCCGGAATGGTCGGCGACGTACAACTCGCCGTCTTCGTCCTCCCCGAAAGAGCTGATGGCCAGGCCGCTTGAAAGCGCCAGATTGTTGACGAACCGGTCGCCTTCGCGGCGCAGCGTCGAGATGCGGCCGTTGGTGTAATCCGCGTAGAAATAGAGCCCGGCGAGATCGGGGAAGCGTCGCCCCCGGTAGACATAGCCGCCGGTGACCGAAGCGCCGTCCGAGCGGCCGTAGACGTACACCGGGGGAATCAACCCGGTACGATCGCATCCCGGCCGCACACACTCGTTCCCTTCGACCAGGACCCAGCCGTAGTTCTCACCGCCGCGGCTGGATGCGGGTTGAACGTGAATCTCCTCCCACCGATTCTGGCCGACATCGCCGATCCAAAGATCGCCTGTCTCCCGGTCGAAGCTGTATCGCCAGGGATTGCGCAGACCGAGTGCCCAGATCCTCGGATCGTAGGAAGCGTCGCTTGCGAACGGATTACCCGGCGTGGGGCGCATTTGGGTCAGGTCGGACTCGACGTCGACGCGAAGCATCTTGCCGAGTAGGGCCCGCCGGTTCTGCCCGTTGCCCTGCGGATCGTTGCCCGAACCGCCGTCGCCGAGACCGATATACAGAAATCCATCCGGGCCGAACTGCAGTTGTCCGCCGTTATGATTGGCGAACGGCTGTTGCACGGTCAGGAGGATCTGCTCGCTGGAGGGATCGGCGGCGTCGGCGCTCGCGGTCACCCGGAATCGCGAAATCACCGTGTTGCCCTGCCGGTTGGTGTAGTTGACGTAGAAGTATTGCTTGCGTGCGAAATCGGTCGGGAAGGCCAGCCCGAGCAATCCCCGCTCGCCGCCCGAGGAAATCCTCGCCATAATGTCCAGAAACGGCGCCGTTACCAGCTGTCCGTCGCGAAATACCCGGATCACACCCCGCTGTTCGACAAAGAAAAGCCGGAACGTGCCGTCTTTTGCGCTTTGGATATCCAGTGGATCGGTTAGGCCCGAGGCGATCTGGATCAGCCGGATCGGACCCTGGTTCTGACCTGGAAGAAGACACGCGAGCAGCAACACACAGGCGAACAGGCGCATACTGATTCGATGCTAACGCGAAATCCGGCACTCTACCGGACAAAGGGGACAAAGGGCGGGACGCTGGCCAACCCCACCCCGTCCTGATATCCTGAACGGTCACTGACCAAGTGGCTCCCGTGCAACCTTCCGCCTCTCCGCGCCCCCCTTCCGCTTTCGCTCCCTGGGACCAGGCCGAACTTCCGGCGCCGCCCGTCTTTCGCGCCAGCGAATGGACGAGGCTCATCGGCCCCGGACTCCTCATGGCCGGCGCCAACATCGGCGGCGGCGAATGGCTGTTCGGGCCGTTGGTGACCGCTCAGTATGGGGGGCAGGTCCTGTGGCTCGCCACTCTGGCCATTCTGGCCCAGGTCTTTTACAACGTCTGCGTCCAGCAATACGCCCTGTTCTGCGGCGAATCGATCCTGGTGGGGTTTCTGCGCACCCCGCCTGGATTGCGCTTCTGGACGTTTTTCTATTTCATCATCGATTTCGGAAGTTACTGGCCGTATCTTTCGGCGAATGCGGCGGTGCCTCTGGTCGCCGTCTTCATGGGGCGGTTGCCCGGCGCCGCCGAAAGCGGACTCGTGCGCACGGTGAGCTATGGCCTGTTTGTTCTGGCATTCGTGCCCTTGATCTTCGGAGGCAAGATCTACAATGCGCTCGAACGCGTGATGGTGACCAAGCTGGTCCTGATCCTCACGTATCTTGGCCTGATCGCCGTGTTTTGGGTGAGCTGGGACACCAAATGGGAAATCCTCTCGGGCTTTTATCGCTTTGGCGCGCTGCCTGAGGGAGAATTCAACTGGGCCACCCTGGCGGCGTTCGCGGCGATTTCGGGAGCGGGCGGCTTGACCAACATCTCGTTTTCCAACCTTGTGCGCGACAAAGGCTGGGGCATGGGTTCGGAGGTGGGCGCGATTCCGAGCGCGGTGGGAGGCCGCTCGATCGAGTTATCGCACACGGGAAAGACCTTCGCGCTCACCCCGGAGTCGCTACGGAAATGGAAGGGGTGGCTGGCGCACATCCGGCGCGACCAGTTTGTGCTGTGGGCGCCAGCCTGCGTTGCCGGCATGGCGCTGCCGGCCATGATGTCGTACGAGTTCATTCGCGGGATCAAGAACGTCGAAGGCAACGCGGTGGCCGCGATGACGGCTCAGGCGTTGGCCGACCGGCACGGACAGGTGTTCTGGTTCCTGACGCTGCTGTGCGGCTTCGCGATCCTGTACCCGACCCAGATCTCGCAGATCGACGGCATCGGGCGGCGGTGGACCGATGTGCTCTGGATGGGCTCGCGCCGTCTGCGCGGCCTGGAGGGGCACAAGGTCAAGTATGTCTACTACGGCCTGCTGGCCGGGTACTGCGTGTGGGGGCTCATTGTCCTTCGACTGACGCCGAATCCGCTTGTGCTGGCGATCGCCGGTGGCGTGCTGGTGAACTTTGCGATGTCGATCTCCGCCCTCCACGTTCTTTATGTCAACCACCGGTTGATGCCGAAGCAGGTGCGGCCGCCCCTGTGGATCGAGGCCGGGGTTCTCGGCTGTTGCGTCTTCTATATGGCAATCTCGGCCATCGCCTTCCAGCAGCAGTGGCCAAAGATCGCGGCATGGTTGAGCCGATAGCGGGAGTGGGTTGACGGCAATCGTAGGGCGGTCCCCCTGGACCGCGGCCGGCCCCCGGGCCGGCCTCTGGAGTTTCTACATTTTCAGGCCATCCAGGTGACGGGCATCGAGCGGTGACGCGATCTATCATCGCGCGTCTGGCGGTCGGGGCTTGGCGCGTCAATTGTAGGGGCCGCATACATGCGGCCCGCCGGCCGCAGGCCGGCTTGCGAAGGAGCAAACCCCCCTGCGCAGTGCTCAGCGCTGTCCTTAGGGTTCGGACGAGCGCAGCCTCCTGCCGGAGTGCACCGAAAGGCTCAATCCGCGACTTCTTTGGCGGTAGTTCGGTCCCAGCGCCCGGCTCGGCTAAGACAATAAGTGGGCATGCCGGTGCGGCTCCGGAAAGCCGGCCTTCGGCCGGCGGGCCGCATGTATGCGGCCCCTACGTCGACAACGCGGGCAATCTCCGGGCCCACATCTGAGACGGCGGGTGACTTTAGTCCCCCCTTGACGCCCATGCGACACTGATAAGAGAAGGCTCCCGCTTCACGCACTCCTCAAATCCGTTACAGTTTCTTACAGTTTCCGCTCAACCATGCCGGAATCCCCAGGGAAGCATTGCAAACAAGACAGTTATCCCGCTCTAAGGGGTTGTAGGTATCTGTAAGAATCTGTAGGCAAATCTGTAATTTCTGTAAGTTCCCCGGTCAATTCTATAAGTCGTTACAAGTCGTTACAGATTGGCGCAATCACAATCCGCAACCAACGCCAACCTCCGTTTCAATCGTTTTTTATTTATTGTCACTTTATTCTCAACCACTTCCGGAAATCGCGGGTTTGCCACCGAAAGGCCGCCTCATACCCTGAAGGCGGAGAAAACAATATGGCCGTGAAACGGCAAACCAAGCCAACCACCGGCGCCAAGGCGCCTGATGCATCCCGTCCCGCCGATCAAGGCGACGACGGCCTCTTCGGCCGGCTGCAAGCCGACCTCCGCACCGAAGAACTGGCCCGCCAGGACCGGGCCGAGTTCGCGGAAATGCAGCAGTTGTACATCCAGTACTTCCAACCGGCCAACGAGGCGGAATCCCGCCTGGTCGACGAAATGTGCGAGGGCCAGTGGCGGTTGCGCCGGATTCCCTGGATCGAATCCGGTCTTTACGCGCTGGCTCTCTGGCCCACGGGGAAATCCTCATCAGGGCCCAGACTGTTTACGACAAGAGAACTGGAGAGGGCCGTCGGGCGGTTACGCCGTTACGAGAGCGGTCTCCTCGTCCGGTTTGAGCGTTCCATGTTCCGGCTGAATCTGCTGCAGGGACGGCGGCCGGCGCGGGCGGTCGATCCCCAAACTGCGCCGCCGGCCTCCGGCGTTACCTCGGCTGACCCGGGACCGCGAGGTCCGGGCGGTTGGACCATGTAAGACGGCGAATGGCAGACGGGCCGGCGCAAGCGATATAGTTGCTTCCAGTGCACCGCATTGCCGCCTTCTTGATTCCCGCCTTCCTGCTCGCGCAGGGCACCGAGTATACGCCGGTTCGCCTCCGGAGCAACTACCTGTTCAGCTACTACGTCTCGCACGCCATGCACTCGACCCCGTGGTGGCCGTCATGGTCGCCGGACGGGAAGTGGATCGCCGTTTCGATGCAGGGGTCCATCTGGAAGGTGGATCCGGAGACGGGCCTGGCCCTGGAACTGACGCATGCCCGCAAGCTGCACGGCTCCCCGGCCTGGTCGCCTGACGGGAAGTGGATCGTCTACACCGCCGACGATCACTGGAAGACGATTCACCTCGAGATCCTGAACGTCGCGACTAACGAGACGCGTGCCCTGACCGAGGGGCACGCTGTGTATCTCGACCCGGCCTGGTCGCCGGACGGCACGAAACTGGCCTATGTGACCTCGCTGCCGAACGGCAACCTGAACGTGCACGTCCGCCCGATTCGCGACGGCGGGTGGGCGGGAGAAGCGATCGAGGTCACTCACGACCACGACTTCGGGCACGGCCGCCAGTATTTCAGCAACTGGGACTTTCATACCCAGCCGGCCTGGCTGCGCGATTCGAACAACCTGCTCCTGGTCGCCAACCGCAACGTGGCCCTGGGAGCGGGCAATCTGTGGCGGGTCGCGGTCGAGCCCGACGCCATGCGAAACGCGAAGATCGTCATCGAGGAGCAGACGCTTTATCGCACCCGGCCGGATGTCTCGCGGGACGGCAAGCGCATTGTCTACGCGTCCACGGGCGGCGCGACCGATCAATACAACCATCTCTATCTGCTGCCCGTCGCCGGCGGCCAGCCGTTCAAGATCACGTTCGGGGATTTCGACCATTTCCACCCCCGCTGGTCGCCCGACGGCGAGCGCATCGCCTTCGTCTCGAATCGCAGCGGGCTCCCTCAATTGACCGTGCTCGACATGAACGGCGGGCGGCGGCGCGAGATCCGCATTCGCGAACGGCGCTGGAAGCAGCCGATGGGCCGTCTGTCGGTACGGGTCGTCGACCAGACGACCGGGCAGGTCACCGCGGCGCGCATCGCCGGCGTCGCTTCTGACGGTAAGCTCTACGGGCCGGACGACGCCTTCGTCTTCAATGCGCGCATGCCGTACGGGCTGGAGCGGATCTTCCTGTCGGGCGGGATGTACTCCGTCGAAGTTCCCCCAGGGGAGTTGACGGTGGATGCCTCCAAGGGCTTCGAATATTGGCCGGCCAAGACCACCGTGAACATCGAAGCGGGCAAGACGGCGGAGGTGACGCTGGCGCTGAAACGTCTGGCCAATCTGCCGGCGCGCGGGTGGTACAACGGCACCACCCACACGCACATGAACTACGGCGGTCCGGTGCGCAACACGCCGGAAATGCTGCTTCGCATGGCGCAGGCGCAGGGGATGCACATTGTGAACTCCCTCGTCGCCAACAAGGACAACCGGATCCTCGACTGGCAGTATTTCGTCGAAGGCGGCCGCGAGCACACGTCGTCGAACCTCGCCGCACGCTCGATGATCCTGTTCGGCGAGGAGATCCGCCCTTCATTCTGGGGCCACACCTTTGCCACGGGGATGCGCGACCACCTGATCATGCCGTTTGTCACCGGCTACGAAGGCACGGCCCTCGACAGCCTGTATCCCGCCAATACCGCCCTTCTGCGCGATGCCAAGTCGCAGGGCGCCGTGACGGGGTATGTGCATGCGTTCGGCGGGGACAGCGATCCGCTCGCCGGAGGGATTGGCGGCGCGAAGGGTTATGGGGTGGACGTGGCGCTCGGCTCGATCGATGCGTTGGAGTGGTCGGCCGCGTCTCGCGGCTCGTTGTTCCCCCTGTTTCACGCCTGGAACAACGACTTCCGCATCACTCCGGTGGGGGGCGAGGACGCGCTCAACAACCTGCAGGACCAGCGGCCGATCGGCATCATCCGCACCTATGCCAGGATGGGTGCGGACTTCTCCTCACGAGCCTGGTTGGAGGCTTTGCGCGAAGGGCGGACCTTCTTCACGAGCGGCCCGCTGGTCGACTTCCGGGTGAACGGGAAATCGCCGGGCGAGCAGATGGATTTGCCGGCCGCGGGCGGTTCGGTGACCGTGGATGCGGAGATCTGGTCGGCGACCAAACTGACCCAAGTACGGATCTACCGCAATGGCTCGGTGGCCAGAGAAGTCACGATCCCGGCCGGCGCGACCCAGCTGAAGGTGACCGAGCGGATCCCGGTCGCCTCGAGCGCGTGGCTGGCGATGGTGATCGAGGCCGAGGACTTCCGCCCCGGCACCAAGACCTTCGGCCAAGCGGGAACCGGTGCAGTCCGTATATATTGTGGAGGCAAGCCGATCCGGAGCCGCGAATCGGCCGAGTACTTTCTGCGCTGGATCGCAAAACTGCGGGAGCAAACCTCCAAGCCTGCGATGTGGCGCAACGACGAGGAGCGGGCCAAGGTGTTTGCCCTGTACGACGAGGCGGCGCGCGTTTACGAGCAGCGCGCGCGGGAGGCGCAACCATGACACGAAGGAGTTTTGCCGGCGCTCTGAGCGCGGGCGCGCTGTCGGCGGCATCGAAGGCCCCGGAGTTTCCGCCCTACCCGCTCTACACGGCGACGGGATCCCACCGCGAACTCGGCCGCCAGCACGGAGAGCAGGCCTCGCGGCAGATTCACAAACACCTGGACGTGATCGCCGCCTCTTTCAAGGGAGACCGGGCGGAAGTGCGGCGGCGGGCGGCACGCTTCCGGCCCCTGTTTGACCGCTATTGTCCGCATCTCCTCGAAGAAATCCGAGGGTTGGCGGAGGGCGCGCGCATCCCGCTCGAAGATGCCCTGGCCGTGAACATTCGCGGAGAACTGGGCCGCGCGCCGGCCGAGGGGTGCACGGCTTATGCGATCGGGCCGAAGGCGACGGGCAGCCAGGGGGTGATCGCCGGACAGAACGCCGACGTCGCCGCCAGCACCATGGACTTCGCCTATGTGCTGCACCTTCAACCGGTGAACAAGCCGCATGCGCTATTCTGGTCGTTCGGCGGCATGATCGGCTATCACGGGATGAACAGCGCGGGCGTGTGCGAGTTCGCAAACGCCTTGGGCGGAGGGCCTGAAGGGAAGTTCGCCATGCCGCACTATCCGGTCAAGCGGCTGATGCTCGAAAGCCGGTCGCTCGATGAGGTGCTGAAGGTGCTGGAGCGCGTGCCGTTAGCTTCGAACGGCAACTACGTGTTATGCGATGGCAGCGGCCAGGTGTTGGACGTGGAGGCGACCACCGCTGGTCCGCAGGTGATCCGGGACGACGGCGCGGGGTACCTGGCGCATTCGAATCACTTCCTATGCCCCCGGTACGCAACCAAGCAGAATCACAAGCAAGGCTGGGGCGATTCGTTTCACCGGCTGGACCGGATGAACGCGATGATCCGGGAGCGTTTCGGCAAGGTGACGGTGGAGGACGTGAAGAAGTTCCTGCGGGACCATTCGGGAGATCCGGCGGCCATTTGCCGTCATGGGGCCAAGGACAGCGTGACGGCGGCTTCGTTGATCGCGGAAACCGCCAACCGCTGTCTGCACGTGGCCACCGGCAATCCCTGTGCGAACCGCTACGTGACGCACACGATGGCATGACGCGCCCTCGGAGCCGCGACCTTCCGAGCCGCGAACTTCAGAGCCGCGACCGTAAGGGAGCGGTGGCTCGTGGAGCGGTGGCTCGCGAGGGAGCGGTGAACAGTGTACAAGACGGGCCGCCGCGCCACCGCTCCCTTACGGTCGCGGCTCGGAAGGTCGCGGTTCCGATTGTCCGCTCCCTTCCGGTCGCGGCTGGGAAGGTCGCGGCTGCGAAGAAAAGGAAACGAACTAAAATGCCAGTTCGACGACGCGAATTCCTGGCCGCCGCCGCGGCGGTCAATCTGCCGTCCGACACCAACGCCGCACGCGCCGACTTTCCCTGGGCGACGCGTGAGACCTACCTCAACACCGCGACCGAGCATCCCCTCAGCCGCCAGACCACGGCTCTGGTCAAGGAGTACCTCGACGCGCTGACGATGGGGCCGGATTCCGCCCGGGAACGCTTCGAGAACGGCCATTTCATGCGCGAGGTCAAGCGCCTGTTCGCGCAACTGATCAATGCCAAACCTTCCGAGATCGGGCTGTGCCAGAGCACGCAGGTCGGCGAGAACATCGTCATCGAGGGATTGGACATCCAGGCCTCGGGCGGCAACATCGTCACCAACGACCTGCACTACGGCGGCAGCCTGCTGAACTACCGGAAGCGCCAAAAGCTGGGCATGGACGTACGGATCGTGAAGCATCGCGACTACGTCATGGACATGCGCGATCTCGAAAAGGCCGTCGATCAGAAGACCAGGCTGATCGCCATCGCACTGGTCTCGAACGTCAACGGCTGGGTGCACGATACCCGGGCCATCGCCGACCTGGCGCACGCGCACGGCGCATACCTGTATGCCGACGTCATTCAGGCGGCGGGCGCGGTCCCGATCGACGTCAGGAAGATGGGGATCGACTTTCTGGCCTGCTCGGCCTACAAGTGGCTGATGGGCGGCCGCTTCGGATACCTCTACGTCCGCGAGGATCTACAGGGCTCCGTTCTCAAGCCGAAGTGGTTCGGCGGGCGCAGCACGGAGAGCGAGGCCTCCCGCTACGAGATCGCCACGTGGAGCCACCTCGGCTGCGTGACCCAGTACGCGGCGCTTCAGTACATCCACAAGCTGGGAGTCGCCAACATCCTGGCCCATGCGCAACCCCTGGTGGACAAGCTCAACCGCGAGTTACCGGCTCTCGGCTATCCCTCGATCACCCCGAAGGGCAATCCGAGCCCGATCATTTCGTTCAAGGTGAAAGACCCCGACGCCACGCGCCAGAAGTTGAAGAAAGCCCAAGTAATCGTGACCCTGGGAGGGGGAAAAGGTCCCGGCCAGATGCGCGTGTCGCCGTCAGTCTTCAACAACATGGACGACGTTCATCGCCTGATTACGGCATTGGCCTAAAGCAAATCTTTGCGATTGTGTTTTTCGAGGAGCTTGACGAGGTCGCCAACGCGCTGGGACTGGTCGCGGGGGACGACCAGCAAAGCGTCGGGCGTGTCGACGACAATGAGGTTCTCGACCCCCACCAGCGCCACCAACTTGCCCTCGACATCGACGTAATTGCCGCGGGCGTCAAGAGTGATCATGGTCCCCCTGCCGGCGTTGGCGTCCGGATCCTTGTCGAGCAGATCGTACACCGCGCTCCAACTGCCGACGTCGCTCCAGCCGAAGTCCTCACAGGCAAGGGCGACGACGTTGTCCGCCTTTTCGAGCACGGCGTAATCCACCGAGATGCTCTCGCAGAGGGGGAAGGCCTCGGCGAAGGCTGCCAGGAAACGCTTGCTCGACACCGGAGGCAGCGAAGACAGGAGCGTGGCTGTCTTCGGCAGGTGCTTGCGCAAGGCGTCGAGGAAGACTTGCGCCTTCCAGAAGAACATGCCGGAGTTCCAGTAGAAGCGGCCCGCCTTCAGGTATTTCTTCGCCGTGGCCAGGTCCGGTTTCTCACGGAAGCGCGCCACCGGATAGGGATCGAGCGAGCCGGGTGTTGCGCCCTTGGGTAGTTCGACATAGCCGAAGCCGGTTTCGGGATGGCGCGGCGGAATGCCCAGCGTCACGATCTTGCCCTCGGCGGCGGCCTTGAACGCTGCTCGGACGACCCGCAGGAACCTCGACGGGCTTAGGACCACATGGTCGGACGGGAACACGCCCATCACGGCATCCGGATCCATGGAAGCGAGCAGGTGGGCGGCCACTCCAATGGCCGGCGCCGTGTTGCGCGGCACGGGTTCCGCCAGGATCTGCCGGCCGGCGACGTGCGGCAACTGCTTGACGATTTCCCCCCGCAGATCGCCGCTCGTGAGGACCCACATCCGCTCCGGAGCAATCGCGGGGGCGAGACGGGAGACGGTCGACTGGATCATGGTCGAGCCGCCGAAGATCTGGAGTACCTGTTTGGCGCGCCGGGAGCGGCTGCGAGGCCAGAAACGCGTTCCTCTGCCGCCGGCCAGGATCAGGCCGAAATGGTTCGCCTTGGTCATGACGTTTACTGAATCGGATACCCGCGGATCAGCATGAACGTCCGCTTCCAACGAGTCTTGGAGAAGAAATTCGTAGCCAGGTCCATCAGGTGGTCCAGGCCGATCATAGGGCTGGCCAAACGCTCGGTGGGCGCGTCGTACGACCAGTAGATGATCAGCGGCTTCCCGATAATGTTTTCGCGCGGCACGAAGCCCCAGTAGCGGCTGTCGAGCGACGAATCGCGGTTGTCACCCATCGCGAAATAGCTGGCCGGCGGAACGGTCAGGATCCCGTCTTTGACGTTGTGCTCGATCATCTCCTGCCCGCGCGGATAGAGCGGCGAGTTCGGCTGGCTGGGGAAGTTGTCGCGGTAGGAATCGACGTAGTCCGTCTTGTGGTACTTGTAGGGCTCGGTGAGCGCCTTGCCATTCAGGTAAAGCTGCTTGTTCTCCATGCGGATCCGGTCGCCGGGAACACCGATGACGCGCTTGACAAAGGTCTGGCGAATGTCCACCGGGTAGCGAAAGACAATGATGTCGCCGCGCTTGACCTCGCTGTAGGGCAGGACGTACTTGCTGATGGGCCCGCCCGGCGCGTAAGCCAGTTTGTCCACCAGGAGGTGATCGCCGATCAAAAGGCTGTCTTCCATGGAGCCGGTCGGGATGACAAACGCCTGGACCAGCGTTGTTGTGCCGAACAGCAACAGGAGAATCGTGACGGTCCATTCGGCGATGACGCCGCGGGGGATGTCACCCTTGGGGGGCTTGTCGCCCGTCGAGACCGCCTCGGCCACACTTGCTTTGTCTGAACTCACAATTCTCCATTGTACCTGTCCTACCGGCGGCGTAGGGTCGGGTATCATAGAATTTCGATTGAGCACCACGCTTCACAGCCTTTTTGACCCCATCCGCAAACCGTTGACGCCGAGGCAATCGGTGATCCTGGTTTTTTTCTGCACGCTAATCGGGGCGGCAGCGCAGATCCTCATGAAGATTGGCGCGGGCCTGCTGCCGCCGCTCGGCCCGGGCGCCTGGCACAATCTGCCGCTGGTCCTGATCAACTATCATTTGATCGGCGGCATTTCGCTCTACGGCGTCTTCACGGTTCTGCTGGTCCTGGCTCTTCGAGACGGGGAACTCTCGCTGCTCTATCCGGTGATCGGCCTGAATTACGTGTGGGTGACCATTCTGTCCCTCATTATCTTTCGGGAAACCATGAATCCGTTCAAGGCGCTGGGAGTGGCCTCCATCGTCTGCGGCGTGGTGATCCTGGGGCGTGGAGCGAAACCATGACGACGCCCGTGTCGTCCATGGTCCTGGTGTCGATTGCCTCGTTCATCGGTTCGTTCGGCGCCGTGTTCCTCAAGTCGGGTTCGCAGAAACTGAAGCGAGGGCTACGGCATGTTGTCAACCTCAGGGTCGGGCTGGGCGTGTCGATGTATCTGTTCTCCACCGTGTTCTTCATTATGGGAATCAAGAACGGCGAATTGACGGTGCTCTACCCGTTGGTCTCGTTGAGCTACGTGTGGACGATGATCTGGTCGAGGTTGTTCTTCCGGGAGCCGATTACCGGGTTCAAGTTCCTCGGCGTCGGGTTCATCCTGGCGGGCGTGATCTTTATCGGGTTGGGCAATCGCTAGGCGATCCTGCACTCGCGGCATGATCTCCCCGAACCGCGGGCGTGAGTCATCTGAGTAGTTCCGTCAAGAAAAAAGTGCACGTCACGAGAGTGCCTGTGCCAGCGGTGAACCACGGCGTCGAAGAGCCTCGATGTACCGGCTCTCATCGTAGGG
>JBJXGR010000131.1:0-3612 GCA_046160045.1 Bryobacteraceae bacterium | reverse complement strand
GAAAACGCCGAGGACGACGGCCAACTTCGTCCTGACCGGCCAACCCTTTCGCATCGAGCACGAGTGGAAAGAGCAGACGGTGACTCTGGCACCGGATCCCAAGCAATGGACGTGCATGGGCGGCCGCGAGTCGCGCAAGGACTACGGGTGCGACGACGTGGCAGTCGTTCTGAAAGACCTGAACATCGACATCATGCTGGTTCTGTTTCCCCTGAAGGTGGTCCCAGTTGGTGAGGTTAAGGAACCGCACAAACTCCGCGCGGGGCAGGACTATCTGCCGGCGGAGCCAAGCTATGAGGTTTGGCAGAAGTATCTGCCGAAGGGCCTGATCATGGTGGACTGGCTGCAGATCGAATACTCGGGCAAGTGACCGGCCACGCTGGCCCGGGCCCCTTGGCTCGCCATAGGCGAAAGAGTGGGGCAGCCGCTCGAACCGGCCGCAGATCGGCCGACGATCACTTCTCAGAACCGGACCACTTTTTGCGGTTCCCCTCGTCCAGCCGTCATGCAATGCATATACAATGGAGGTGCGGTGTTCGACTGGGACTCCAACAATCTGCGCAAGATTCGGGCGCACCGGATCAAGTCTGAAGAAGTGGAGAAGGCGCTGTCGAACGAACCGATCCCGATCTACGAGCAAGAAGTGGATGGGGAAGTACGCTACGTCTATTACGGCGAGACAGATTCGGGGCGGCTACTGGCCATGGTACTGGTTGAGCGCGGCGAAATTATCCGAGTCGTTACCGCGTACGACCTGGATGCCGGGCAGAAGAAGGATTACGTCGCCCGGCGCTTGCGAGGGGAGTGAAGATGATGGAAAAGAAACCGATCGTCATGCCGAAGTTCGTCAACGAATCACAGGAGGCGGACTGGTGGGCCAGCCGCGAAGGCCGAGAGTTCGTGAAGCAGAAGTCGGCCGGAACCGGGAAGAAAGGAAGCCCGCCGAGGGGCTCGCGTCTTGTCGGTCAGTTGAACAAGATCGCCAGCGTCCAGATTGCGTTGCGACTGCCCGAACCCGATGTAGCCAAGGCCCGAGAACTCGCAACGCGAAAGGGCATCGGATATCAGACCCTTCTCAAGATGCTGGTGCATGAAGGGCTTCGCCGCGAAGCGCGCCGGGCGTGAAGGGTCGACTATCGGTCGGCTGACCGGACGCAGATCGGCCGACGATCACTTCTCCGAACCGGACGTTTCGGGAGTTTCGGAGTCACTTCGGCCGAACGGGCGTTCTCGTCACCTTGACCGCGCCGGCCAACTTCCTGTTGGCGCGTCACTGCCCGAAGGACACGGACACTTCCCAGCACGCCGTTTCCGAGGAGTTTGCGGTTGCCAATATGCCAGGTGGAACCCACCAATGGCCCAAGGTCCGAAGTCGGGTTAGTGCAGGTGAGTCATATGGCCGTTGCCTCCCGCACCTTAACTTCCGCAGGACCAATCACCTTCTCATTTAGCGATGCCACAAGCGTGGGCAGGTCCTCGTACAGAAACTCCGGCAGCACCCACGGGTAGCGACGGAAGTGCTCGAACATCCCGTAGGGCTCCTGAGACTTCAAGAGCAGGGGCTGAACGGGCACAGAAGGCAGGCTGGGCACTATTGCCATCAACTCCTGTGCGACGCTGCGAGCGTCCGTGATGTCGGCGATGATAAAACGAGAAAGGTGGGCGAGCGTTGAGATCGTTTCCGTTATATCTCGGCTCTCGGGTTTATCGAAATCAAAGAGAATTGGCACGTACGCTCGTTTGCGCAGTTCGTCCCTGAGCGAATTGAGAGTAGCTTTTCGTTCCCGCGTGAAGCGTCCGATAATAAGGACAGCTTTCCTCCCTACCGTATCGATCAATTCTCGAATATTACGATTGTTCAAGAGCAGATAGATAAACTGAGCGACTTTCAGGTTGTCGACTTCGATAACCACCTCAGACGGCGGTGTTATGACCAAATTGCTTTGTATCAGCCCCTCTGCCTTCACATCCCAGGCGGAAATTCCGTAAACACAGCAGCCAGCAATGTTTGCTTTGTCGAGCCGGGCGTCTGCCAACACCGCGCAAGTCATGTTCGCGTCATGGAGATCCGCTCCTCGTAAGTCGGCACCAACGAGGTTAGCCCCTGAGAGATCTGCTTCGACTAGTTTTGCATTGCGCAGCGTGGCCAAGCTGAGGTCCGCTTTGACAAGACTCGCGCCGCTCAGGTCGGCTCCGGTGAGCATAGCCTCGCGAAGGTCTGCCCCGCCGAGCCTCGCCTTCGTGAGACATGCGAGGTGGAATTTGGTGCCCACGAGCTTCGCACCTCGTAGGTTCGCAGCGTGGAGGTTCGCTCGGTTGAGCTTTGCCTTACTTAGGTCCGCTTGAGAGAAATCTGCCCCCTGCAGATCCGACTTGACGAGATTCGCTTCATGGAGGTCGGCTTTCCCTAGTCTCGCCCAGGCCAGCTTCGCCTCCCGGAGGTTCGCCCAATGCAGCCCAGCGCCTCGAAGATCGGCTTCACTAAGATCTGCCCCTCCAAGCTTCACGAGTTCGAGGTGTGAGTGCCGGAGGCTGGCACCGGCAAGTAGGGCACCTAGGAGCTTCGTTCCAACTAGTTTGGCACCGTTCAGTTGCGCTCCCCGAAGATCGGCGCCACAGAGTGTGCCGCCTTGAAAGTTCACCCCAGGAAGATTCATCCCGCGGAGGTCTACATTGTCGAGCTGAGGCTGGATATCCGGATTCTTCTTCCTCCACTTTTGCCAGACCACGATTCCCTGGGTAATTATCGCTAAGTGTTCCGGGTCCGCCATCGCTATACCGCCGTCCAGTATAGCCTGGGCCGCGTCAGGCCGTTCGTTTCAGATCGAACAGCTCGAACTCGCGTGCCGGCAGGTTGGCGGGATATCTCCTTTTATAGTTAGTTAGCTGCCATCCAGCGCACATTCCGCAAAAATGGATATCCAGCCCCCTGAAGTCCCTCCTGTGAGATCGCGCGCCGCACTTCCAGGTCTTCTACAGCCCTTTCGGTCTGATGTTCATCATCCCGAAGGCCGTTTCGGAGGGGTTTGGTGCCTGCCCGGGCAGTTCTACGAGTCGACTCCTGTGAGGCTCAGTGTTCGGAGCAGTACCAGGAGATGAATTCGTCGATCGCGTGTCGGTAACTTCGCTGGGATTCCTTCGAGGGTAAACTGTTCAGTACTGCCGATCTAGTGCTTAATTGCATTAGTACATTTTTGTATTAAAATGTTCGGGAGATGCCCAGACATGCACCTGAACTGGAATGCTCGATCGAGGACAGGGCGAGTTTGGTGGCCCTGACGAAGAGCCGTACGGCCGAGGCGCGTATCGTGGAGCGCGCCCGGATCATTCTGGCTTGCCTGGAGGGCAAAGAGATTCAGCAGGTGGCTCGGGAGCTGAAGATCTCCATTCCCTCCGTTTCGAAATGGCGCCAGCGTTTCTCGCTGTGGGGGCTGAGAGGTCTGCGCGATCGGCCAAGACCAGGAAAGCCCATCCGGTATGACACAGCGTTTCGTAACCGGGTGCTGGCGCTACTGGAGGAGACACCGCCACCCGGCATGTCACACTGGGACGGGCCGGCAGTGGCGGAAAGACTCGGCGCCAGCGTTCACGCCGTCTGGCGTGTTCTGCGTC
>JBJXGR010000130.1:0-4730 GCA_046160045.1 Bryobacteraceae bacterium | reverse complement strand
CGGCGACAACTGGACCTTGCACGGCAACGTGTACGCGCAGGCGGATGACAAAGTCCGGCCGAGTCACACCAACGGGTTGTGCGAGCCGTCCATCGTCGAGTTACACACCGGCGAGATTCTCATGATTCTGCGCGCCGGCGGCTCGCGCCACTACGAATCGCGCAGTCAGGACGGCGGGCTCACCTGGTCCTATCCGGTGCCGAGCGCCCTCATCGGCAGCAACACGCCCAGCGCGCTGTGGCGTAATGAAAGGAAGCCCGACGAAATCGTCGCGGTGTGGAACAACAGCCCGCTGAACCGTTGGCCTCTGGTGGCCAGCCTCTCCGCCGACGGCGGCAAGACCTGGAACAAGCCGCGGTTGCTGGCGAATCCCGGGCGGCCGGCGAGCTATCCGGGCATCACCCAGTTGACCGACGGGACGTTGATCGCCGTATGGCAGGAGTTCCTGGCCAACGGCGGCCGCGACATTCGCTATGGCCGGTTCACGCGCGAGTGGCTGCTCCGGGTGACCGACTAGGCCTGACGGTTTCGCTGAAACCGCCGTTCACTCCCACACTCAGCGCAAACCGGCATTGTTCCCGCGATCGCCCGGCACTTACCGGCCGCGGCGGGAGGCACGCACGAGCGACGGGAAATAGAACCAGGAACCGCCCCGCAGGACCCGGTGCTGGCCGTCGGCCGGGCCCCGCGGATCCATGACCACGCCTTTTCCATAAAAGCCCGAATCGTACCAGTCGGAAACCCACTCCCAGACGTTTCCGAGCATGTCGTAAAGTTTCCAAGCATTCGGGAGCTTCAGCCTAAGCTTCAGCCCTACTCGCTTCGGCCCGTTTACGTTCTGCCTAAAGGGTTTCCGAATACCGGTCCTGTTGGTTCCTCAGCACCGAGGCGCTATCTATCACGGCGCGTCCGCTATTTGTCGCTTGCCGTTCTTCTTGGCATCTATCCGGCAGTTGTGGCACGTCACAATGGATCTTGCTTTCTTCGGGCGAAGGGTCCAAAATGACAGTGAGTCTAGTAAACTCTGCCTTGGGTTCGCCTGAGGCAAAGCCCCGCGAGTAGTTAGCGCTACGGAAGGGGCTGATTGTTGAAGTGGCGGGCCTGGTGGGATTCCAACCCACGGCAGGTCGGTTAGTAGCCGACCCCTCTATGCGCTGAGGTACAGGCCCAAGGGAAGAAACAAAGGCCAGCAGTTCCGGTTTTATGACTCGGGGCTGTTGGCCTTTTGTTTTCACGATGTTTTTAGCATTATAAGAAAAACCATGTAGCCTGTCAATAGAAAATGGTTGCCGTTAGAAGATTTTTCTTGTACTGTGGTTCCGTGGACGTTCTTCGACTTTGTGACCGAGCGGGGCGAGAACGATTTTCATCGTTGGCTAAACAGCCGAGAGGTACCGAAGGCTGCGAAAGCAAAAATCAATGCGAGGATCGCGGCCCTTCGTGGATTCCCCGTGTTCCCCGAGCAATATATCAGCGCTTACACTGGGTGGCCAAAACTTCTCGAACTTCGCATAGTCAGCAATGGCGTACAGTATCGGCCCTTCGGCTTCTATGGCCCGCGCCGGCGGGAATTTTCTTTGCTGATTGGCGGAATCGAAAAAGGACAGGTGCCAGAAAGGCTATTGGAGGTCGCAGATGAGCGCCGATGTATCGTCAGCGCAGACCCGAGTAGAGTCTGCCCTCACAACTTCAGCTAGGCAGCAACTGCTTGACAGCATCAGGGACAAAGAGTACCGTCATCTCTTCGTGGCCGAAAGGCTCCGCGCGTCGGTTGCCCTTCAGATCCGGGCGCTACGTCAACAGCGAGTTATGACCCAGACGCGGCTGGGTCAAGAAATTGGCATGGCTCAGACATGGGTATCCAAACTCGAAGATCCTGAATACGGCAAGATGACCGTGGCCACCCTGCTTCGGTTGGCTGAAGCGTTTGATACTGACCTGGAGATCAAATTTCGCCCATTTTCGTCGCTGCTCCGCGATCTCCCAACGCAAGACACAAATTACTTCATGGTCCTCAGCTTCGCCGATGAATTCGAAACTGAACAGGCAACGCCGAGCGACTCAGCCCTCGTTGAGGCCGTGAGAAAGCCTTGGCGTACCAGGGACGACGATCCCCACTCTGCGTCCGACGCCAAGTCGCACGATCAGGATCGACAGGGCAAGGGTTTGGTGCTACCACGGTGGTCACAGGCATCACAAGGGTGTGACACTCCCTCCCTGCCGGCAATAAATCCAGAAATATTAACAGCGCACCAAACACATCAACAATATGGAACTCCTCAAGGTTCAGGTAGCTAAAGCCATCTGGCTTTTTGACACCCAAGACTTGAATCCGCGCGGGGCTGCGCTATTCCCATTCATCTTTGGCTTGTTGGGTCAAAGATACCAATTCCTCATTCCAAAACAGGAGGACCTGAGTGGGTTTCCTAGCAGCCGCACCAGCCTATTCTTCAAGCAAGGCAAATTTGTATTTGAATCGTTCACGGTAGATGTGGACATGGAGATCCATTCGGACGGGTTGGTTGCCACATCTCGCCATTCCACGGAGGCGTGTGATGCGTTCCTTGAGGACTTCAAGGACTGGTTGGCCTCACAGTTGGGGGTTGTGTACCAACCGCGAATCGGCAAAAAGCGCGCCTACAAAAGCGACCTAATGGTTGCTGGAGACCCGCGCATAGAGGCCCTCTCCTCCACATTACAAGGATTTGCAAAAACACTATCTGGGTTGTCCGGGCAGGCCGTCTACCCATCGGGGATCATTTTTGGCGCGGATCGTACTCCGGGCGTGTTTACGATCGAACGCCGCGTCAATACATCTAGCGATGAAAACGAATATTTCTCGATCTCGTCGCTACCCACATCAAAACACCTAGAGGCCCTCAACGAACTTGAGAGGGTCGCCAGGGCGCTACCAATCGCGCCCAATGGAGGCGAAGAGTAAGTTCCCATGGACGGCAAGCCAAACGGAACCGGATTCGGCTACAAGGACTTAACCCTTGGCGGTAGAACGTACCGCCTGTTCTCACAAGAGACGTCCTATCCCTACAGTCCAGCAGGTCGGACGTTTGTTTGGCGTATTTCTTCATCCGGCAGAGCCCGGCACTGAGCCCTTGGCCAGGAAACTCCAGTCTTCTTGCGAGACGGATGAAAACATGTGGGAGTGGGCCGAGACGATGGCTCGTCTTCATGCCGAGCAGTTCCCTGCCGCCGGCTAGAGGGCCAACCAACACAACCTCCGGCCACTACCCGGATTTCGGCTCGGGTGGCATCGGCCTTCCCGTTTCGCTCGCGTAGAGTTTCCAGGCGCGGACCGTCACCTCCGTTTCCCCCATCCAGAACGCCGTCGAAAGGACGACCTCGTGAGCGGGTGTCTCATCGGCATCGCATTCCCGGTCTCCCGGCGCGCAGCCCATCACGAACTTCCCCGGGTGGAATCCGGACAGACCGCTGAGCGTCCTTGGGGTTCACACGAAGGTCGCCGGGTTCCTGCGCGCTCGACGGGCGGCAGCAGGGCGGCGAACAGGCAGAACAACAGCGGTCGCATATCGGCTCCAGTTGTGAGCCGCTTCTAACGCGTCGCGCTCAGCCGGGGGGGGCCGGCGTAGCTGTTACAGCCCTTTCATGTTTTTTTGCCTCCTACGATCAACGGGTTACAAGTTCCGGAATTCGAGTTCCTGAGCCCCTTCCGCTATCCTGAGGGCTGAACCCCCGCCCGGGGCGGCCGGTGTTGAATTTTTCCGTGTAGTTTCGTGTAGTTTTCTCTCAACCTATTGAAAACACGCCTTCCACGCCCTTCTAGAAGCGCCCGGAAACTACATAAAACTACACAAAACTACACGAAACTACAGTTTTCTGCAGTCAAATCTGTAGATTCTCCACCGAAGTTGCATGACAGCTATTGCCAAATTATTGTGTTCCTGTTGTCAATCATTTGCGGGAATCCGGATTCAAGCCCTCACCGGCCTGCGTCTACACTCGAAGTGGAAGGACCCCGCTGGCTCCTCTGGCTATACTGAGGTTGCGGATCAAAAGAGCATGTGGAAACTGTGTTGGCTAGCCGCGCTCGCCGCGGCACTGTGGGCCGATGGCCCTGGCGTGATTACGGCGAAGTTCCAGAACCGGGACGTTGCCCTGACTGCCGATCCCGCGGCGCCCCACTGGAAACAAACCTCCCCCGTCGTTGCGGAGAGCGGTCCGCAAAGGGAAGCGGTTCCCGGCCACCGAACCGAGATCCGGGCCCTCTGGACCAGACGGAATCTGTATCTCCTGTTTTCCTGCCCCTACGAGAAGTTGTATCTGAAGCCCTCGCCTTCCACCGCCACGGAAACCAATAAGCTGTGGGAGTGGGACGTGGCCGAGGTGTTTGTCGGCGCCGACTTCCAGAACATTCGCCGCTACCGCGAATTCCAGATTTCGCCCCAAGGCGAATGGGTGGACCTCGATATCGACAAAGACCATCCTCTGCCCGAAGGCGGCTGGAAATGGAACTCGCGCTTCGCCGTGAAAGCCCGTCTCGACCGCGCGAAGAAGATCTGGTACGGCGAGATGCGGATTCCGCTTCAATCCATCGACACCCGCCCGGCGAGGAAGGGCAATGAAATGCGAATCAACCTCTACCGGATCCAGGGTCCCCCTCCCAACCGCACCTTCATCGCGTGGCAGCCCACGGGTAGCCCTTCGTATCACGAACCGGAGGCGTTCGGGCGGTTGCGCCTCGAGTAACCCTGTCA
>JBJXGR010000129.1:0-8495 GCA_046160045.1 Bryobacteraceae bacterium | reverse complement strand
CCAAGAAGGGCGCGGCGACTCCGACCCCGACTCCAACGCCCCCGGGCGTTCCGGCCGGGCCGCCTCTGAGCCAGCCGTCACAGCCTTCAGTGACACTGATGGACGAGAGCACGGGTGAGAAGAAGACTCTCCCGCTGAACCTTCCGCCGGTCGAGCAGGCGCCCCCACAGGGCAAGCAAGCGCCCGCGCCGGCGAAGAAATAGGGCGTGGTTGGCGCCCTGGCAGCCACTCAAATGCGGAGGTGGCGGAATTGGCAGACGCACTAGCTTGAGGTGCTAGCGGGAGAAATCTCGTGGGGGTTCAAGTCCCCCTCTCCGCACCATAGATTCTAAAGCAGTTAACAAGGGCCGGTCAGTAATGATCGGCCCTTTGTTTTTGCGATTGTGCCGTAACTGCGCCCATTGTTCGGATTGGTGTCCTGCCCAGACTGGACTCGACTGTCGCGGCAGCAGCCAAGCAGCAGATTGCGCCCCTTACGATACAATGTGGCCAAGAGGCTATACGTATATTGGCTCTCAATATTCGTAATCCCGAGGCCGAGCGACTGGCGGCGGAACTTGCCAGACAGACGGGTGAAACGAAGACGAAGCGGTCACCAAAGCGCTGCGGGATCGGCTAGTGCGCGTGCGGCGGGAACGTACCAGGCGGCGTCTGGCTGACGAACTAGAGGAAATCGCCGAACATTGCGCGAGCTTGCCAGTGCTCGATGGCAGGCGGGCTGAAGAGATCCTGGGATACGATGAGGCCGGCGTGCCACGCTGATGGCGATCGATACCTCTGCTGTTCTGGCAATCCTGCAGCGGGAGCCCGAGCGCCGTAGTTTCCTCGAGGCGATCGAGGCCGCCGACTCGACGCGGATGTCCGTCGCGAGTTTTGTTGAGGTTTCGATGGTCATCGAGTCGAGATATGGCGCCGAAGGATTGCGTGATCTTGACCGATTCATCTCTCGAGCCGCTATCGAACTAATCCCCATGGACAGGGAACAGGGGCACGTGGCCCGTTCAGCATTCAGTCATTCGGAAAGGGACGCCATCGCGCCGGACTCAACTACGGCGATTGCTTCTCGTACGCAGCCGCCATCAGTCTAGGAGAGCCTCTGCTCTCGAAGGGCAACGATTTCATCCACACAGACGTGCCGATCTTCGACGTAGGGAACACGTAGTCGATCGCGCAGGAGGTCGGGTTGCCCCTCCCGTCTATGGATTTGCTGATACAGGTCGAAGACCCGTCATGATCCTGGATGCGGTGTGTAGAATCACGGGAGCCGCACGATGAGGAGCCATCTACCATGTGGATAAAAGAGATCTGGCGTTATCCGGTGAAATCGATGGCCGGCGAATCTCTGGAAGCCGTCGATGTGACGGAGGCCGGCATCGCGGGAGATCGCATCCTGCAAGTCCGGAACAAGGCCGGGCGAATCATGACCGCGCGAACGCGGCCGCTGCTTCTCCGGCATCGCGCCACGCTTGGCCCTGGCAATCAAGTCCTGGTAGATGGACGGCCCTGGACTGCCGAGGAAGTTGCGCGCGATGTGGAGGTGGCGGCGGGCGCGGGGACCCGCCTGGTCCAAAGCGAATTGGAAGATCGCTTCGACATTCTGCCGCTGTTGGTCGCGACCGACGGGATGCTCGCGGCCGTTGGTCACGACACCCGGCGCTTTCGGCCAAATCTGGTCATCGGCGGGGTACCAGGGCTTAGCGAACGCCAATGGGAAGGAGCCCGGTTGCGGATAGGTCCGGTGGTCATCGGGATGCAAGATCTTCGCTCGCGTTGCATCATGACCACGTACGACCCGGATTCCGGAGAGCAGAACCTGGGGGTGTTGCGGCGGGTCCAACGGGAATTTAACGGCCAACTGGGCCTCAACAGCTATGTGTTCGCGCCAGGCCGCATCTCCGCCGGCGACTCCGTAGAGTTGATCCAGCCTTCATGAACACGTTCATCGGCATTGATCTGGGCTGGTATGGAAAACCCAGCGGTCTGGCATCCATCGAACTGGACGGGTCTCAGCTACGCCTGCGCACCATCGCGCGCCTGGAAACCGTCGATGAGATCCTGAGCTGGGTCGAAGCCGAGGCCGGCAGCGGGAGTGCGGTGGCGGCCGTGGATGCACCCCTCGTCATTCGGAACCAAACGGGCATCCGGTCCGCGGAACGCGAGTTGAACGCCGACTTCCGCCGTTTTCACGCCGGGTGCCACGCCGCGAATCTTGGCCGCCCATTTGCCCGGAACGTACTGTCGTTCAGCCAGCGCCTGGAACGGCTGGGTTTCCGGCACGGCGCCTCCATCACACCCCGGCAGGAAGGACTCTTCCAGATTGAGGTCCACCCCCACGCGGCGACCGTGAACCTGTTCGGACTCGCCCGAATCGTCAAGTACAAACGGGGTCCACGGGAGCAAAGAGCCCGCGAACTCCGCCGCCTTCGGAGGCTGATGCTGTCGCGTCTGCCAGCACTGGATCCAGTGCTGTCGTTCTGGCTGCCGGCGGTGCCCCGGACCGGAAACCTGAAGCCGACGGAGGACCAGATCGATGGTGTTCTCTGTGCCTATGTTGCGGCCCGATGGTGGCTTTGGGCCACCTCGCGGAATAGAGTGTACGGCACCGAAGAGGATGGATACATTGTGGTGCCCGCTCCCCCATGACGGCGAATCCGAATCCGTCTCTTCAGCCGGGGCCGGACGAAGGCCCGCGGCTTTGCGCTCAGAACGGCAGATCGTCGTCCATCTCGGGCGCTGTCCGCTTGTGCCGCTGGAAGAAAATATTCGCCCGGCCATCCACTTGCGTGTGTTTGACGATACTCAGCTCCACCGCGCGCATCTTGTCCAGATGGAGCGGCAATTCCGAGAGCTTGGTCAGCGTCACGCCGCAGGTGGCAAGGTCCTCTTTAACCCAGGGCAGTGTCTTGTCGGTGATGACCCGGAACTTCCAGAGCATCCGGTCCTGCGCCGTCGGCGCCAGGATCCGCATTTTCCAGGTGATCATCGGATTACCCGTACTCTGTGTCTTGCCGAGCCGGACCTCCTCGATGCTCACCGAGTACAGGCCGTCCGGAATGTCGTGACCCGGCGGGTCGTTGCTGAGTTCCGCGCGTTCGTAATCGCCGTCGAAGCGGGAAAGGTCGATTGTTTCGTCTAAGGTGGTGGTGTCGTGGCTCACGGCTTCCCCCACTACTTAAGTCGGTTCCCGGGCACGGAACTCTCAAGGAATCTTGCGATTTTTGTGTCGTATCCCGAAAGGGGTAGCCACTACACTAGAATCGATCCATGCAAAGGTTGGTTCCAATTGCACTCCTCGCGGCCAGTGCCGCCGGCCAAACCGGAGACTTGAACGCGCAGCTTGCAAAAACCGTTCTTTATCGCGACCCGGCCATTTCGCCGAATGGCGAGTTTGCCGCATGGGCGCAGACCACCCTTGGGGAGGATCGGCCGCAACTCCACATCCGGCCGGCCGACGGCGCTCGAGAGGCCCGTCTGGTCCGGGCGGCGTCCGGCGGCAAGCGTCGCGACTCGGATCCCGCCTTTTCACCGGATTCAAAGACGCTCGCCTTCTTTTCGAAGGCCGGAGAACGGAAGCAGCCGCAGCTTTGGACGCTGGCGCTGCCGGGGGTTACCGCCAGGAAGCTCACGGACCTGAAAGGGCATTGCGCGCGGCCGCGCTGGTCCCGCGACGGAAAGCAGATCGCCTTTCTCTACATCGAGGGCGGCGAAGGAGGAGGGCCGCTCCTGGCCGCTCCGGCGCAGACCGGCGTGATCGAGGCCAAAATCCACAACCAGCGCATCGCCGTGCTCGACCCTGTATCGGGAGATGTGCGCCAGGCCTCTCCACCCGATCTGCACGTGTACGACTTCGACTGGTCCCCCGACGGGGCACGCTTCGTGATGACCGCGGCGCCCGGTCCCGGCGATAACAACTGGTGGATCGCGAAAATCTATGTCGCGGATGGCGACGCCAAAGCGAAAGTCATCTACGAACCGAAGTGGCAAATCGCCGTTCCACGCTGGTCGCCCGATGGACGCACCATCGCCTTTATCGAAGGGCTCATGAGCGACGAAGGGTTTCACGGCGGCGACCTGCTGACGATGGAACCCGATGGGTCTGCCGTAATCAACCGCACCCGGGGACGCAAGACTTCCGTGAGTTCCCTGTTCTGGACCGCAGCCGGCAAACTGATGGTCACCGAATAGGTGAACGGAGGCACGGCGCTGGCGGAATTCTCGCTACAGGATGGGGCGGTTCGCGAATTGTGGAAGGGCAGTGAACGGCTGCGCGGGTATGGTAATTTCCCCGACTTCGCGTTGACGCCTGATGGCGCTTCGAGCATCGCGGTGCGCAGCGATTTCACGACCCCTCCGGAGGTCTGGACCGGTACGCCCGGATCGTGGCGTCGGCTGACGTCCGGCAACTCCGCGCAGACACCACGGTGGGGAAAGGGCGAGAGCCTCGAGTGGCAGAGCGACGGAATGAAGGTGCAGGGGTGGATGCTGCCTCCCGCGCAAATCGAGTCCGGAAAGCGGTACCCGATGGTCGTGCTGATTCACGGCGGGCCCACCGGAATGGAGGCGCCCCGCTGGCCCAATGGCGGTAGCCTTCCCGCCGCACTCGCCTCGCGAGGATACTTCGTCCTGATGCCCAACCCACGCGGCAGCTACGGGCAGGGTGAGGAATTCACGCAGGCCAACATCAAGGACTTCGGCGGAGGCGATCTGCGCGACATTCTGAAAGGCGTGGACTCGGCGCTGGCCCGGTATCCGATCGATCCCAACCGTCTGGGGGTTACCGGATGGAGTTACGGCGGCTATATGACGATGTGGACCGTCACGCAAACCAATCGCTTCCGCGCCGCCATGGCCGGAGCCGGCATCGCCAACCTGCAAAGCTACTACGGGCAGAACCTCATCGACCGTTGGCTGATCCCGTTCTTTGGCGCGTCGGTGTACGACGATCCTGCCGTCTATGCAAAGAGTTCGCCGATCACGTTCATCAAGGGCGTCCGGACGCCCGTGCTGGTGCTGGTCGGCGAGCGCGACGCCGAATGTCCAGCGCCGCAGTCGTTCGAATTCTGGCACGCGCTGCGCACCCTCAACGTCCCTACGGAACTCGTCGTCTACGCGGGCGAGGGACACCTGTTCATGGATCCCAAGAACCGCGAGGACATGCAGGAGCGAACGATCGCGTGGTTCGAGAAGTACCTCGGCCCGGCTGGCGAGACGGTGCCGCCCACCCGGCCGTGAGGTGACGCTACACGTCCACCATCCTCGGGTACATTTCGCGAGGGAACGCAAGACCGGGCTTCGCCCGGCGGCCGGCCAGGGGGCTGGCCGCGGTCCTGGGACCGCCCCACCCATGGCATCGAGACCGGGCGACTCCCATTTCACAGGTACAGTAGAAAGGAGTGAACAAGTTCTACGTCCAGAACTTCGGTTGCCGGGCGACCCAGGCTGACGGCTCGGCGCTCGAGACCTTGCTCGCCGCGCGGGGAATGGCGTCCTCGCCCGAGCGGCGCCATGCCGACCTTGTGGTGCTCAACACGTGCACCGTCACGTCCGCGGCCGACGACGACGTCCGGCACACTATCCGGCGCGTCAACCGCGAGAACCCGGTGGCGCGCATTCTGGTGACCGGGTGCTACGCCCAGCGCGCGCCGGAAGAACTGGCCTCGCTGCCGGGCGTCGAGTGGGTGGTCGGCAATTCGCACAAAACCGCCATCCCCGAAATCGTCACCGGCACGCAATATCACGGCAATATCCAGGTGGGCGATATCTTCGAGCAGCACGAGTTCCTGTCTGCCCCGGTCGAAGACGCGATGGGCGACCGCACCCGGCCGAACCTGAAGATCCAGGACGGCTGCAACAACCGCTGCTCGTTCTGCATCATCCCCTATGTGCGCGGGCGAAGCCGCAGCATGCCGGCGGCGCAGGTGATGGAGCAGGTCCGGGCACTGAGCGGGAAATACAAGGAGGTTGTGCTGAGCGGCATCAACCTGGGCCGATGGGGCCGCGAGCCGGGGTCTTCCCTGCGCCTGGCCGACCTGGTTCGCCTGCTGTTGCAGGAGACCGGCGTGGCGCGGCTGCGGCTGAGTTCCGTCGAGCCCATGGATTTCTCCGATGATCTGCTTGGCCTGATGGCGGAGTCGCCGCGAATTGCAAAGCACGTGCACGCCCCGCTCCAGTCGGGGTCGGACACGGTGCTGCGCCGGATGCATCGCAAGTACCGCCCGCGGCACTACGCCGACCGCATCCTCAAGGCAAGAGAATGGATGCCCGACGCCGGCATCGGCGCGGACGTGATGGTGGGTTTCCCGGGCGAGACGAACGATGAGTTCGAGCAGAGCCGCGCCTTCATCGCCTCGCTGCCCTTCACCTACCTGCACGTGTTCACCTATTCCGGGCGTCCCGGAACTCCCGCGTCGGAGCGGCGCGATCAGGTGCCGATGCCGATCCGCAAGGAGCGCAATCGAATCCTGCGCGAACTCGCGGCGCGGAAGAATCTCGCGTTCCGTGACAGCATGGTCGGCCGGACGCTGTCGGTGGTCACGCTGGAAGAAGGCGCCCTGAGTGAAAACTACCTCAAGGTCGATCTCAGCCTCCCCGCTCCTCCGAATACGGTGCGGGACGTTCGTATCGGCGGCGTAACGGAGTCCGGTCTGCACGAGGCGCGCCCGCTGAATGTACTCGTGAGCCGTCCGCAATAGAGGGACGCGGACACTCAGGAGTTTCGTTAGGGTTTTCACGCACGTTGAAGCGTGCGCCACCGAAGCAGAAACCTGAGTGGCGCGCTAAAGCGCGCAGTAGGCGGATCTTCGATCCACATGGCCGGTCGGAGACCGGCGCCACGTGAATAGGCCAAACTCGAGGGGCGCGCCAAAGCGCGCCGCGGCCTGAAGGCCGCCCCACAACAGATTGGGGACAGTGCCAACGAGTGGCTCCAGGCCAGCTGAAGCGCTATCCTGACAGCCATGTTCTGCCCCACTTGCGGAAGCGAAGCGAGGAGCACGGCGCGTTTTTGCTCGCGTTGCGGCGCCCCAGTCGAAGGCGAAGGCGCCGGCCGCCCGGTATCCCGAGCCGCTTCGTTTCACGGGGCCGGCGGCGAACTCTTCGGCATGTACCTGGTCAATGGGGCCCTCGCCCTGGCGACCCTCGGCGTCTATTGGTTCTGGGGCAAGGCTAAGATCCGGCGGTACCTGTACGCGAAGACCGAGTTTGACGGCGACCGTTTCCAGTTCCACGGGACCGGCCTCGAGATGTTTGTTGGCTTTGCCAAAGCGCTTCTGCTGGTCGCCGCGCTCACCGGGGGCGCGGTTGCCCTGGTATTCGCGGCCGGCCGATCCTCCGGCGGCTTCAAAAGGGAGACCCTCGAAGTGCTCACCGCGTTGACGATCTACGCAGGGGTCGCCGTCTTCGTCCCGCTGGCCATCATCGGCGCGCTGCGCTATCGCCTGAGCCGCACATCCTGGCGGGGAATCCGTTTCTCCTTCCATGGCCGGGCCGCGGAGTTCCTGTGGCTGTGTGTCCGCGTGTTTGCGCTGACGCTCGCGACCTTCGGTCTGTACTGGCCCTACGCGTATATGCGTCTGCGGAAATACATCGTTTCCCGTGTCCGCTTCGGCACCCAGCCGTTTTCCTTCACCGGAAGAGGCTCGGACCTGTTCGGCGCGTTTGTGATCTCACTCTTACTGTTCCTGCCAACCCTGGGGATCTACCGATTCTGGTACAACGCGAGAGTCGACCGCTACGCCTGGGAGAACACACTCCTCGGCCCGATGCGTTTCGAGTCCCGGGTGACGGGCGGCGGCCTTCTGGGCCTTCAGCTTGGCAACCTGGTGCTGTTGTTCCTGACCCTCGGAATCGCGGCGCCCTGGGTGACCATCCGGACTCTGCAGTACCGCCTCGACACGCTGGTAGCGCACGGGTCGCTCGACTACGCCGCCATCCTGCAACAAATGCAGACGGCGACGGCGACCGGCGAGGGACTCGCCGACACGTTCGATCTGAATCTGGACATCGGAGTCTGAGTTGGCGTCGATGTGGCAGGGGGCGTACTATTCGGGCCGGGATGCGAACCGCGTTTCCGTGGAGGTCGCGCTGGAGAGCGGGTCGCTGTCGATCCATTGGCCAGACGGAAATGTCGCGGTGTGGCCCTACGATGAGGTGCGGCTTCCTACCAAGCCCGGACCGGGAGATCCGGTGCGCCTCGACCACGCGGTGTATGGGCAGGAGACGCCGGAGACGCTCGTGTTCACCGCCCCGGGGTTTCTCCAGGCTCTGCGGGTTGCGGCGCCGGCGCACCTGCACGTCCTTCCCGAGACTTCGTTCTGGCTGAAAGCTGGAATCGCGGCGGCACTGAGTGTTGGGATCGTGGGCGCCGGACTGTATTTCGGCGTGCCCCTGTTGGTCGACTGGCTGGCGGCGCGCGTGCCGGTGGAATGGGAGGAGGAACTCGGCAAACGCGTGGCCGAGCAGATCGCGCCGGCGTCGCAATCGTGCGGAGAACACGC
>JBJXGR010000128.1:0-16111 GCA_046160045.1 Bryobacteraceae bacterium | reverse complement strand
CTAGGAGTCCTGTTCCTTGTAGATGTACTTGATCGAAGGCTTGAACAACAGGATATTGGGCTCACCCTCCACCCGGTTTACCTTCAGACAGATCTTGTCGTACCACTCGATCACGCCGTGGATCGTCTCACCGTCGCGCAAGACAAAGACCATGGGCGTCTTGGACTGCATTTGCTTGACGTAATAGAAATTCTCGGCGTTGGTTTGGTCCGGGGGAGTCGGCTTTTTGTGCGCCCGCCGCTGCGCCGACTGATCCTTCATTTCGTTAAAGGACGGGCGGATGAGTTTCCGGTTAGGAGAATCCACGCTGATCTTTCCTTCTGATGCTGTCGCCAAGGCCAGATTCCTCACCCGGCCGAGACCGCCGGAAATGAACTGTGCCTTTATTGAACCACACATCCACAGGGCTGGCAATACGCGCTTTCGCCGCATCAGCCTGATACACTGAAGGGTTCCCGCGAGGTTCGATCCGGTGATGACGAGGAGATTCCATGGGCCGCCCGCTTGCCTGGCTTGTCCGCCTGTTTAGCTATCTGTTTCATACCGTTCTGGGCTCCTTTCTGTGTGTGCTGGCGCTGGTGGCGATCCTTTCCGGTAAGCACAACCTGCGGGTCGATTTGCTTCCGTGGGAAGGGAAGCTGTTGACCGGTTCACTGGCCGTTCTCGGTCTCTACGCGTTGTTCTCCGTGGTTACGGCAGTCACCGGCAAGACAAGGGTGTTCCTGATCCTGCAATCAGTCGGGATTGTCGTCCTACTGGTTCGCGGGATCTTCCTCACCTCGATGCCTCTGGACGGCAATCCGCTGGACGTGAGTTCCGCGTTGGCACTCACGGGTTCGGCCCTGTTGGCGCTGGTGGGTTCGTTTCTCAGGGCCGGCCGCCGTCACCGATGATCCATGAGCGAGGACGGGGTTACACGCACAACCCAGGGTGATATCCTATGACTCAGTGTCCGGACCTTCGCAGTGTCGCGGCCGTTGTGCCGCGGGTGGGGCACGTCATCCATATTCAGTCAATAGTTTGTGAGTCCTAAGGAGGATTCCTCGAAAATGCATCTCGCTCAACAAGCGCCCGCCTGTCCCGCGCACGCGTGGCGGACGGCCACGTTACGGCGCTGGATTCCTTTCTGCGCCCTGGCTCTCGTCTGGTTCCTGCTCGCGGCCATCCCCGCCGCGGCGCAACAGCATGGCGGCGGCGAAGCCAGTCTGGTGTTGCCCGATCTCGATCAGGCCCGTTTTTTTGGGGACATAGGCGGCCGATCGCTGCTGATGCTCGGACTGCTGGTCTGCGCCGCCGGCCTGGGCTTCGGGCTCGGCATGTACACGCACCTCCGCAATCTGCCGGTGCACGCATCGATGCGCGAGATCTCGGAACTGATCTACGAAACCTGCAAGACGTACCTGACGACGCAGGGCAAGTTTCTACTCATCCTGGAGATCTTTATCGGTTCGATCATCGTCCTCTACTTCGGATTTCTGCAGCACCTGGACACCATCAAGGTCATCATCATTCTGATGTTCAGCCTGGTTGGCATCGGCGGCAGCTATGGAGTTGCGTGGTTCGGAATCCGGGTCAATACGTTTGCCAATTCGCGCTGCGCGTTTGCCAGCCTGAAGGGAAAGCCGTTCCCGTGTTACGCCATTCCACTGAAGGCCGGTATGAGTATCGGCATGGTGCTGATCAGCGTTGAGCTGTTGATCATGCTCTTCATCCTGCTCTTCGTTCCCGGAGATTACGCCGGCCCCTGCTTCATCGGTTTCGCCATCGGCGAATCGCTCGGCGCGGCCGCTTTGCGCGTCGCCGGCGGCATCTTCACCAAGATTGCCGACATCGGAGCGGACCTGATGAAGATCGTCTTCCGCATCAAGGAAGATGACGTACGCAATCCCGGCGTGATTGCCGACTGCACTGGCGACAACGCGGGCGACTCGGTTGGACCTTCCGCCGACGGATTCGAGACCTACGGCGTCACGGGCGTCGCGTTGATCTCCTTTATCCTGCTTGCCGTCAACGAACCGATGGTCAAGGTTCAACTGCTGGTTTGGATCTTCATGATGCGCGTCATGATGGTGATCTCCTCCGGTGCGTCGTACTTCATCAACGAAGCCATCGCGGTCGGGAGGTACTCGAAGGCGGACAAGATGAACTTCGAGGCGCCGCTGACCTCGCTCGTGTGGTTGACATCGTTCCTGTCTATCGGCCTGACCTACATCGTGTCCTATTTTCTGATCCCCGATCTGAACGGCGACGGCAGTCTGTGGTGGAAACTCTCGACCGTGATCACCTGCGGAACACTGGCCGGAGCCGTCATCCCGGAACTGGTCAAGGTCTTCACGTCCACCGAGTCGCGCCACGTCAAGGAAGTGGTGATTTCTTCGCGGGAAGGCGGAGCGTCGCTGAATATTCTGTCGGGATTTGTCGCCGGCAACTTCAGCGCCTACTGGCTGGGAATGGCCATGCTGCTGTTGATGGGCATCGCGTACGGAGTCAGTACCCTGGGTCTGGGCGGCCTGATGATGGCGCCGGCCGTCTTCGCGTTCGGCCTGGTCGCGTTCGGCTTTCTGGGCATGGGGCCGGTGACGATCGCCGTCGACTCCTACGGTCCGGTCACCGACAACGCCCAATCGGTTTACGAGCTTTCCGTCATCGAACAGCTTCCGGGCATCGAGAAAGAAATCAAGAAGGACTACGGCTTCGACGTCAACTTCGATAAGGCCAAGCACTTCCTCGAAGAAAACGACGGAGCAGGGAACACCTTCAAGGCGACGGCGAAGCCGGTGCTGATCGGGACGGCCGTCGTGGGCGCGACCACGATGATCTTCTCGATCATCGTGCTGCTCACTCATGGTCTCAAACCGGAGTTGCTGGCGAACCTGTCCATCCTGCACCCGCCGTTCCTGCTCGGTCTGATCGCGGGCGGCGCGGTCATCTATTGGTTCACCGGCGCTTCGACACAGGCCGTGACCACGGGCGCCTACCGCGCGGTGGAGTTCATCAAAGCCAACATCAAGCTCGAAAGCGCTGAGAGGGCATCGGTGGAGGATAGCAAGAAGGTGGTGGAGATCTGCACGCAGTATGCCCAGAAGGGCATGTTCAACATCTTCCTCACCGTCTTTTTCTCCACGCTGGCTTTTGCTTTCTTCGAGCCGTATTTCTTCATCGGGTACCTGATCTCGATTGCCCTGTTCGGCCTTTACCAGGCGATCTTCATGGCCAATGCCGGCGGCGCCTGGGACAACGCCAAGAAGATTGTCGAGGTGGAGTTGAAGCAGAAGGGTTCGGATCTTCATGCTGCGACCGTCGTGGGCGATACGGTCGGCGATCCGTTCAAGGACACGTCTTCGGTGGCGATGAACCCGATCATCAAGTTCACCACGCTGTTTGGCCTGCTGGCGGTGGAGTTGGCGGTGTCCCTGACCGCCGAGCAGGGAACTACTCTCAGCCATACCCTGGCCGCGCTGTTTCTGCTGATCTCGATTTTCTTTGTCTACCGCTCGTTCTACGGAATGAGAATCGAGACCAAGTAGTTTCCAGGGGACTAAAATCCCCATCGCCGGACTGCGCCCGGTAGGGGCCGCATGTATGCGGCTCTGCCGGCTTTGTGGGGCGGGCCTTCAGCCCGCGGCGCGCTTTAGCGCGCCCCTGGAGTTTGGCCCTTTGTACCCGAACGCCTGGGCAGCCGCATACCTGCGGCCTAGCAGCTGACAGCGCCGGCAATCTCTACCCGCGCCTCTGAGAAGGCGCTTACGGGTCACTGGCGGTCAGCCGAAAATGTAGAAACTCCAAGGGCGCGCTAAAGCGCGCCGCGGACTGAAGGTCCGCCCCACAGGTTGGGGAAGAGTCCAAAGTCCAGAGTGGACTTAAGTCCCCTTGCACGCTGAAGCGTGCGCTACGAATAGCGGGGTCGCAAGATACCGGATGCGGCCCCTTACTTCACGAAATCCGCTTCGCGCACCAGCCTCCGCACACCCTCCTGCATCGTCGTCACCCACAATTCTCCCGGCTTGCGCTCGTAGACGCGAGGATAGGCGAGGCTCTTTTTCGGCTCCCGCGCGATCACAACCGGCTTGGTCCAGGTCTTGCCGTCATCGTTCGAGAAGGCCATGGAGAGTTCTCCACGCTGGGTCCACACCTCGTGCGAATACGCCTGCCCGCCCGGGCGCCGCGGCAGTATCTGCCCTTCGGGTTGAGGCCGGTTCCAGAACAGCACCAGGCGTCCGCTCTTCAGGCGCTTCAGCATGCCCGGCGACGTGCCGGCTTCGATCGAACTGGGCTGGAACACCGTCCAGCGCAGCCCGTCGTCGGTGGAGAACGCTTCCCAGAACCGGTCGAGGCTGGTGCGGAGGAGCAGCCAGACCCGCCCGTCCTTCAGTTGCTCCAGCGTGCCCTCGATGGCGCCTTCGTGATGGCCGGTTCCGCCCAGATCGAGGATGTTGCTGCTCTGCCACGTTTTCCCCTCATCCCCCGAGACATGGGTTTGACTGTAGTGCCGCGCGTACTGCGGGATCATGTTCTGCGCGGTGACGACGATCTTGCCGCTTCGCGTTTGAATCATGTCGTGCACATCGCCGCAGTAGCCGCGCTGGATCATCTGAATGTCGGTCCACGTCTTGCCGTCGTCCGTGCTTCGGGCGGCCCACACATCGGCGCGCACGTCCGAGGCCTGTTTCCGGTGGGCATCGTCCCAGCCCCACTTGAAGGTATTCATGTCGACGAAGACCGCGACGATCGTGCCCGCCCTGGTTCGCACCAGCGAGCGTTCGTTGCTGATCTTCAGGTTCCTATCGGCAGGGAACATCGGCCAGGAATCCCACGCCGCACCCCCGTTTTTGCTTACAAAGACCGACGTGTCTTCGACGGTGAGGATGCCTCCATCGGACCGCGAAACAAACGGGCCCATCTTGTTGCTGGGGAGAGGCTGTGTCTTGGGGTGATACCAGCGCCCGCCGGTTTGCGCGAAAGCCAGGGAAGCGAACAGAAGCAGGGTGACGGATCGATGCATAGAGTTTGCCGTGGTTGCCTTGACCCTATAATCTATTACGTTGACCGCTATGCGAACAATCGTCTTGTGGCTTTCTGTTGCCGTGGTGACGGCTTCAACGCAACCCGCCCTGTTTCAGACGCCGGAGGGCATCCGCTACGGACTGATCGGTGCGAAACCCGCCCAACCCGCACCGCTCCTGATCGTCATGGCCGGTTCGGTGGAGGGCACGCTCACCAGCCCATACAACGACGTCGGGCGGATCCTGGCGAATCACGGCTTTCTGCAGGTAGCGCTGGATCTTCCGAGCCACGGAAAAGACCAGGGGCCTGACGTGAAAAATTCGCTTCGCGCATGGCGGGACCGGTTGGAGAAGGGCGAGGATTTCGTCACCTCTTTCCTGGCGCGCGTTTCGAAGGTGGTTGACCATCTGGTCGCCGGGCGGTACGCCGATCCCAAACGAATCTACGTCGCCGGTACGTCGCGCGGCGGCTTTATGGCGATCCACTACACCGCATACGACTCGCGGGTTCGGGCGACGGCCGCGTTTGGTCCTGTGACCGACCTGCTGGCTCTCCGCGAATTCGAAGGAATGGAGTATCACGCCCGCACTCGCGCGCTGACCCTCGCGCGTCTGGCGGAAATGCTCCGCGACCGCCGCATCTGGGTCTGGATGGGAACCACCGATCACCGCGTCAACACGCAATCTGCGATAGACTTCGTGATGCGGGTTGTCGAGAGCGCCGAGGCTGCCGGTGTTGCCCCACGAATCGAACTGCATCTCCATCCCAGCGAAGGTCACCGCACGAATCCGCATTCACATCAGGAGGCCGCCGACTGGTTCCTGAAGCAATAACCGATCCCAACCTCGGCCGGAAGGCCGCGGACCCGGCGGAAATACAGAGCCGCGACCGGAAGGGAGCGGACACTCCGGAACCGTACCCATCAAAGTCATCATGAAAATCACAGACGTCAAAACCGTACTCCTTACCGGGCCCTGCACGAACGACCCGTTCCTCACGGAATGCCGCAAGCGCCGCAGCGCCGCCTTTGTCGAGATCCACACCGATACCGGGCACACCGGCATCGGCGAAACCTACATCGGCTACTTCTATCCGGAGATCGTCCCCGGGATTGTCGAATTCTTCAAGCCGATCCTGGTTGGCCAGGACGTTTCGAACATCGCGGAACTATGGCGGCGCATGTACCACTGCGCCCAGTTCTGGGCTCGTGTCGGACTGGGCGTCTCGGTCATCAACGGCATCGAGGCCGCGCTTTGGGATCTGAAAGGCAAACTCCTCGGCGTGCCGGTATACGAACTGCTCGGAGGGCGCAAACACGATCGGCTGTTCTGCTACGCGACGGGCGGCCCCAGTAACTATCCGAAGGAGCGCCTCGAGGCCAAGATTGAGTTCTACCAGTCGCTCGGCTTTCGAGCCGCCAAGATCGGGGTGGGCAGCTACGAGGCAGGCCGGGACCACGTCCAGGCGGCCACTCCGAGGGCGGCGGCCGACTTTGAGGCCGACAAACTGGACTTCGTCCGGCGACGCTTTGGCAACGAGTTTACGCTCTGCCTGGATGGCCACATGGGCAACAGTCCTTCCAATACCTGGGACCTGCCGATCGCCCTCGAAGTGTGCCGCGCCGTCGAGCCATACGGGCTCTTCTTCTTCGAAGAGCCGCTCCATTACACCGATCCCTGGGGATACGCCGAACTCGCGCGAAGCACGAGCATTCCGATCGCGGGCGGCGAGTGTCTGACCGCGGCCTACGAGTGGCGGATCTTCGTCGAGCGCGACTGCTTTGACATCGGCCAGCCCGACGCGTCGTTCACCGGCGGCCTCGGCGAATTCATGAAAGTCGCCGCAATGCTTGATTCGCGCGGGCGCAAGGTGGCGACCCACGCCTGGGGGGCCGGCGGAAGCCTGATGCAGAACCTCCACTGCGGCTTCGCTTGCGCCAACACGGTGATCCTGGAGATCGCCCCGGCGTACGCAGGCCTCCACTCCGAAGTCGTCCAGGATTCGTTCGTCATGAAAGACGGCTTCGTTTATCCGCCCGAGAAGCCGGGACTCGGCATCGTTCTGACAGACGAGATCAAGAACAAATATCCGTTCGAGCCCGGCAGCGGCGAGTTCAACAGCGTACCGGGGAAGATCCTGGTGGATTGACCTTCAGCCGGATGGGTAGAATGGTAGAGGATGCGTCTACCATGAGCTTGAATATCAAAAGCCACGAAGCGGAACAACTCATTCGCGAACTTGCCGAAATCACTGGCGAGTCGCTTACGCAGGTCGTCACCGTCGCCGTCAAGCAGCGGCTCGAAAGGGAAAAACGCGTCCGGTCCCGCAAAGGCCTGGCAGCCGAACTTCGAGCTACGGCGCTCCGCTGTGCGGCCGGCATCAAACGGCCGCTCCACTCGCTGGATCACGGCGACTTGCTCTACGATGAGCGAGGCTTGCCGCGATGATCGTGGATTGCTCGGCCTTGCTTGCGATCCTGCTCAACGAGCGAGAGGCAGGAAAGTTCCTACAGGCGCTCGAAGACTGCGAGACTTGCCGGATGTCGGCGATCAACTATCTGGAGGCGGCAATCGTGGTGGACAATCGAGCCAATGCTCACGCCAGGAATGAGTTCGATTACTTTGTGCGCCAATCTGGACTGCAAATCGAAGCAGTGACCCCAAGCCAGGCGATGATTGCCCGGCAGGCCTATCGCGACTACGGCAAAGGGCGGCATCCCGCCGGCCTTAACCTCGGCGACTGCTTTGCCTACGCTCTCTCAAAGGAGCTTGATGAGCCGTTGCTCTTCAAGGGAAACGACTTCACAAAGACCGATGTCCGCCGCGCGTGAGCGGATGGACCCGCGAACCCGCGTTTCAAAAAAAACTCCAACCATGAAACAGCTCGTCAGCAGTATCGCCCCGCTACACGATGCCGAAGCCCGGCTGAAAGCGCTGGGCGTCGAACTGGTGGCCGTACCGACCGACCCCAAGGATGCGCCCCTTCCGGAACATCTCCTCAACGGGGCGAACTATCTCTTCATCGAACTTCCGCCCAGCAACATTCGGGAGATGAAGTCGCTCGAATGGGTCCAGGTGTGCTCAGCCGGCTACTCCCAGTTGTTCGATCTCGGCCTGCCCGAACGCGGCGTGCGCGCCACCAACGGCCTGGGCAACTTCGACATCCCGATCGCCGAATGGAACATCGCGATGATGATCAACCTGGCGCGCGATCTGCGCTCGATGATCCGCAATCAGGAGCACGGCATCTGGGACCGTTCGGCGCAGTTCCAGCGGGAGATTCGCGGCCTGACCGTGGGTCTGTGGGGATACGGCGGCATCGGCCGTGAGACGGCGAGGATGGCCAGGAACATGGGGTTGGTGGTGCACGTCCTCTCCCGGCGCGGCGTCCAGAAGCGGACCAACATCTACTGCGTGCCGGGCACCGGCGACCCGGAAGGCGTGCTGCCGGACAAGGTGTTCACGGCCGGCCAGGAGATTGAATTCCTGAGCAAACTGGACTTTCTGGTCCTCACGATGCCCATCACCAAGACGACCAGGGGGATCATCGGCGAGCGCGAGTTGCGGGCGCTTCCCCGCACCGCCTACCTGCTGAATCCGGCTCGGGGACCCCTGGTCGAAGAACAAGCCCTGTTGCGGGCGCTCCGCGAAGGCTGGATAGCCGGCGCCGCGCTCGACACCCACTATCATTACCCGATGCCGGCCGACCACCCGCTGTGGCGCTTCCCCAACGTGATCATGACGCCGCATATTTCCGGTTCCGCCCTCAGCCCGCGCTTTCCCGAGCGGGCGTGGGACATCTGCATCCAGAACGCCGAGCGCCTGCTCAGCGGCAGGCCGCTCGTGAACGAACTGACTGTGGACCAGCTTCGAGGAGATTGATCATGCGCGGCTGTTTGTTGGTGGTGGTGGCCTGTGCCGCCTCGTTTGCCCAGACCATCGATGTCGGTAGGGACCTGCAGTTGTTTCTTGACGATCGAGTGGTCGAAAGCCAGGAGCGCGTCCAGACGGTCCTGCATAGCCCGCGGCCGGCGGAGGTCGTCATCCGTCTCGACCGGCCCTACGAGGACGACACCTTGTACGACCCGACGGTGATCAAGGACGGCGACCGGTACCGCATGTGGTATCGGGCGAACTTCAACGGGCCGCCTTCCTACACCGGTTACGCGGAGAGCGCCGACGGCGTCCGCTGGACCAAACCGAACCTCGGCATCATCCCGATCGGGGGCTCAGCGGCCAACAATGTCGTGTGGGGCGGCCCCGGCAGCACGATCTCGGTGTTCAAGGATGCGAATCCCGCCACGCGCGCCGGCGAACTCTACAAGGGAACCGCGCTCGTCAACCGCCTGCCGAACGGCCGCGCCGGGCTTTACGGAATGGTTTCCCCGGATGGCCTGCATTGGCGTCTTCTCCAGCCGGACCCGATCCTGGTCGCTCCCGCCGACGACCCCATGCTCGATTCGCACAACATCGTCCTGTGGGATAGCGCACGGCGTCACTACGCAATCTACGCCCGAGGCTGGAAGCGGCACAAAGTCCGCGATGTACGCCGCTTCACCTCGACCGATTTCCGCCATTGGACGGAGCCGAAGTTCCTGGACTTTGCCGACGCGCCGGTCGAACACCTGTACAAGAACGCGGCCATTCCCTACTACCGGCGTCCGGACCTGATCCTGCTGTTCCCGAAACGGTATGTTCCCGACCGCCGGCACGCTTCGGTCAACTGGCCACTGGATGGAATCTCCGACGTGGTGTTTGCCTTCAGCTATGACGGGCTCCGCTTCGACCGCCGCTACATGGAGGCGTTCCTGCGGCCCGGCATGGACGAGCACAATTGGCACGAGCGCGCCATCGAGGCCGGACCGGCCCTGGTGCCCACCGGTCCGGGCGAAATGTCGCTGTACTACGTCGAGCACTATCGCACTCCCGGGGTGCAGATCCGGCGCGGGGTGCTGCGCGAGGACGGATTCGTCTCGCTCAAGGCTCCCTATCGCGGCGGCATCGTCCGGACCAAGCCTATTCGCTTCGCCGGGTCGCGCCTGGTTCTGAACTATTCGACCTCCGCGGCCGGTTCGATTCGCATCGCCATCGAAGACGCGGCAGGCCAGCCTATTCGTGGGTTCGGCGCGGAAGAGTGCCCGGAGATCTTCGGCGACGACGTCAACCACACGGTTCGCTGGAAGACCGGTCCGGACGTTTCGTCGCTGGCCGGCAAGCCGGTGCGGTTGCGCTTCGAGATGCGGGACGCGGATCTGTATTCGTTCCGCTTCGACTAATCCGCCCGCGCGGTGCCGAGATAGTTCCCGTAGCCCACGATCACAGTCGACGCGACCAGCACCACCAGACTCAGCGCCAGCAGGAGCTTTGTGCGGCGGCTGGAGCCGCCCCATTCCTTGAGCGCGATGCCCCACAGCGTGCTGAAGATGATAATGCTGGCCATGTGGAGGGTCCAACTCGAAAACTTGAAGGTGCCCATCTGCGTTTCTCCCATGGTGTAAAAGAAGAACTGGAGATACCACGTGGTCCCCGCCACGGCGCAGAAGAAGTAGTTGGCCAGCATCGGCGCTCGGGACGATACGGCCTTGGGAGCACCGGCCGCCACGGCCATCTCCTCGCCGGGAGCATCGGTGACGGTTTCGAGGATCGGCTCAGTCTCGCGCGCGGGAAACTCAGCGCGCACCTCCGGATGAATGTACTGATACCCGGTGCCGTTTCGAACGTGCAGGATGAGACACCAGATGAAATTGGTGGTGAACCCGCCAGCCAGAACCACCACGAGGGCGGGCAGCCCCTGCCACAGATCCGGCGTGCCGTGCTTCAGTGAGAGGTCCTTGATGGGATCCCCGGCGGCCAGTCCGTACGCGAAGCAGGAGCTCATCACCCCGGAAAACGTCGCCACGACCAGTCCGCGCCTGAGGTTGAACTCGGAGATGGCCTGGCGCTTTTCCGCTTCCGGCATCTCGCGCTCCTTTGACGCTCCGGCCGCGCCGGCGAAGACGATCCCTCCCAGGCAGACGGCGACGCCGATGAGGATGATCACGCCGGAGTGTGTACCCAGCACCTGCGTCGCAAACTGGCCGCGAAAGATGGGCGGCAGCAGTGTTCCGAACGCCGCCGTATATCCCAGCGCGACGGCCATGCCCAGCGACATGCCGAGGTACCGCATGGTGAGACCGAAGGTGAGGCCTCCGGTACCCCACAGCACGCCAAACAGGTAAGCCCAGAACAGGCTGCCTGCCGGCGTCTCTTGGAGCACGGCGACAAGGTCTGTTGTCATCGTGAGGCCGAGCAACCAGGGCGCGACGATCCAACTGAAGACGCCGCCGGCGAGCCAATAGGTCTCCCAGGCCCAGTTCTTCACGCCGCGATAAGCGATGTAAAAACTGCCGGCGGCGAACCCTCCCATCCAATGGAACATCACTCCCAGAAACGGATTCGGCGTCATTGATTCTCCGGATTGTTGACTGCGCCAAACGGCAAAGTTCAACAACAGCATCGATTGCGTGCCGAAAGCAAGCCTGTCTACCGGACGCAGTGGCGACGGCGGCGTGATCCGGCCCTTTTCGATGCCAGTAAGCCGGGCGAAGGTGTTGTTCCTACCGGCTACGCGCTACAGCTCGCAGCGGTCATGAGGCGAGCAGCCCATCCCACGGCAACCGTGGTATCCTCATGGAGAAGTTCGTCTGTGGGCCTGTGGCGCAGTTGGGAGCGCGCTTCCATGGCATGGAAGAGGTCGTGAGTTCGAATCTCACCAGGTCCACCAAAACATCCCACAACACGTCAAATGGCGGCTAACGCCGGGGGGGAGAGACAGTTGGGGGGACACGGAGAGCTTCCGGCTGATCTGCCCTTGTGCTTCTGCAATCTCCCTGGGGTCGCACTGGCGCAGAAGGCCGTCCAGATCGGACTGATCATTCTGCTTGACGAAGGACTTGGCCCCCGACAGGTAAACGAGAACCTTTTTCCCGGACCCAATCAGGTTTTGAACGTTGTTCAGGGTTCCTTTGCTGGCGCCGTCCCACAACATGACTCCGCACTTCGCGTCCTGCGCCATCGCCAGATCCTTGGCCGCGTAATAGGCGAAGTCCTTCGTCTTGCTGTCGCTCTCGACCTTCTTGATCGGCCATTCCCCTACGTTGTTCCGGCAGCGCGACATGCAGTAGACGACGACATCCCGATACCCCTGATCGGCAAAGTACTGCTGAACCATCTTGTCAGCACCCTTCGCGTCTCCAATGAGAATCAAACATCCGCGATGCATGAGGTCATCCAGCCTCCCGCTGATGATGGGATTCAACCGGGAGATGCTCTGGATCCGCCGATGAAAACGCTGGTCATAGGGATCTGCGAGTCTGAGTCAAGGTTGGCAAGTACACAGCCTTCGCACCACCTTCCGACGCGAGCAGACGGCTGATCGTGCCAGCCGTTGCGCCGGAGCGGTAGAGGTCATCGAACACGAGGATCTTCTTCCCGGAAGTCATTGCTCGATCCACGGCGAAGGCATCTTGCAGCAGCTCCGTCCGCTTGGCCAACTCAAAGACGTCCTTCAATTGAGCCGTGCTTTTCACCTTTGTGATTGTGACGCAGGAGTCGCAGAGGGGAATGCCGCAGCGGTCGCTAATGGAGACGGCGACTTCCATGACCGGCTGATTCCGCCTGGCGGCATTCGAGGGCGGGACCGGGACTAGGATGTCGGCCTGCAACTTCCACGTCCCAAGAGAAAGCCCGCCACGGTGTCAACAATTTCCCGCTGTGCATCCTTGTCGCCGCGGTACTTGAGGCGGTAGACCAGTTCGCCAATGGGTGACCGCCCGGTATCGAATACGGGATGTCCGTATGCGTTGTGGCCGAGGAATGTGCTCCCGGTGGTGTGAACGTCCAAAGCAAAGCCCGCCGCCCAAGGGCCTCGTAGCGTCTGGGATTGATCTTTGTCGCCATCGTCAGAACTCAAGTTTATTCCTCTTGATCTGACCATGCGCAGCCGCTCGTGGAACCGAAGAGGAAAACATTCGACAGCGATTCTGTTCGATGTGAGAATCGTGTCAGGCGTGGTCACACGCCAATTCCCACCACTGCGACAAGAGTCACAACCGGGACAGGAAATCGGCGAAAGCGGCCTTCAGATCGGGCGCGGCGTCTGGCGGGCCGGCGTGCAGCAACACGCCGTATCGCAGCCGGAACGATTCTCCGGGCTTGACCACCACCTCGCTGACCGGGCCCTTGCCGAAAGACTGCTGCCCGAACGGATTGGCCACCAGGGCGCCGTAGTTCCGCGCGTGGTGCCGGCTCTGCCGGATGTTCCGGGGATCGCCCATGATCGTGATGCCGGCGTGCCGCCCGGCGATGGTCCCGCTGTAGTCGCACCAATCCGCCCCGTTGCCCCACACTTCAGGCTCATTGCGGCGTCCCGCGGCGTCGGTAATGACGCCGCCCTGCTTGACCGCGATTGGCGTGGCGACGCGAATGCCCAGGCCCATTTCTTCCTGGTCGCCGAAGACGAGGTCGCGCCGCTCCGGCTGGAACGTCGCCTCCCAGATCAGGAGATAACCGGCCGGACGCGCCAACAGCGTCACTCCCGAAGTCTGCCGGCAGACCAACTCACCATCAACGGCCTGGAACTTATTCTCCGCCGTGAAAGTAACGCGTCCGCCCTTCACCGCGGGCGCCTTGACGAACCGCACGTGGACGATGTTGGCCTTGTTCCGCCAGAAATCCTGCCCGCTCAACTTGCCGAAGCCGAGCCAGACGCCGGGGTGCAACATATCGTGATCCATTGCATCCACGCCAGGCACTGGCGGATGGTTGCGCGTGACCTGAATCCCGCCTGGCGCGTGCGCGTGGGCGAAGTACGGCCGCAGGATCTTCTCGTCGCGGAAGACATAGGCCGCCACCGGCCGGCCGCCGTCGGTGATGATCACGCGATCCGGCTTCTGCTGCACGGCGAAATCCGCCGCGGCTAGCAAGGTCAAGGACCCAGCCCACAAGAAGCAAAGTGGCAAGTATGAGTGTTTCATGGCCAGAAGAGCTTTCCGTCGGAGAAGAGTCAAACTCCGCGCGGGATCGCCCAATGTCCTCCCTTTCGGTATTTGCGGGACAGCAACGCGTCGGCCTCCTTGTCGCCGATGATCCGCTCGGTGCGCGGGTCGAAGTTCAGCGATCGCCCGACGCGCATGGCCAGGTTGCCCAGGTGCACCAGCGTGGACGAGAGGTGGCCGATCTCGATATCGGCGTTCGGCGTCCGCCCGGTCTTGATGGCGTCGAGGAACTCGGCCGCGTGGCCGAGCAGTTGCGGAGGGGCTTTGGGCTGAGCCGTGATGGGCTTGTTCTTTTCGTCGAAAATCTCCAGCTTGCCCCGTTTGCTCAGGAACATCCTTCCCTTGGTGCCGTAGTACTCCGCGCCGGAATCGACGTTGAGAGGGTAGTTCGGAGACCAGATCCGCAACTCGAAGATGAATTGCCGTTTGTGTCCGACCTGGCCATCGCCGGGCCACTCAAAGACCACGGTGCCCGTGTCCGGGAACTCCTGGTCGTCGTCGAAGTAGTACTTGCCGCCCAGCCCGGCCACCTTCGTGGGATGGGTCTCGACACCCAAGCCCCAGCGGGCATAATCGACCTCGTGTGGGCCGTCCCCGCCCAAGCCGCCGACGCCGAAGTTGTACCACCAGTGCCAGTGGTAATGAAAGCGGTTGGCCTGATAGGGCACGAACTCTGCCGGGCCGACCCACAGGTCGTAATCGACGCCCGGCGGCGGGTCGCTGGGTTTGAGGCGGCCGAGGTTCGCGCGGCGCTGGACGTCCCAGGCTTTGGCGACCAGCACGTCACCGATCACGCCTTCACGCAGCATCTGGATCGCCCCGGCGATGAACGGGTCGCTGCGGCTCTGCGTGCCGACCTGCATCACACGCTTGGTGCGGCGCGCAGCCTCGACCATCAATCGCCCTTCACGAACGTTATGGCTGCAGGGCTTTTCGACGTAGACGTGTTTGCCCGCGTCACAAGCCAGAATAGCTGCCGGGGCGTGCCAGTGCTCTGGGGTGGCGATCACTACGGCGTCCACCGACTTGTCGTCCAGGACGCGCCGCAGGTCGGCCACCGCGTGCTTGGCATTGACCTTTTCCTGCGCCTGGCGGCGGCGCGACTCGTCGGGATCGCACACATAGGCGACGTCGGCGATGCGGGTGAACTCGCGGGCCAGTCCCATGCCTCGACCGCCGCAACCGATGAGGCCGACGGTCAAACGCTCGTTGGCCCCCGCGGCATTGATGCCGCCGAAAGAAGCCAAGGCGGTGCTGTGTTTCAGGAACGATCTTCGATTCGAATCACTCATGAGGAATCTCCAGCAGGTTTGCGCCCGGATCTCCACTTGGATCTCCTAGACCCCGCAAGTATATACCCGGCTGGCCCGCTGATTCTCTGACCTTCCATGTTTGCTCGCTCCACGACCGTCTCTTCCTGCTTGTATCCTGCTGAACCACCATAGGTAAACATCCGGCCGAGCCCGGCCTCAGGCTGTTCCCAGACGCCCTCGTCTTCCGTTCACGACACTCTTACCCTGTCAGCGCCGTGGCAGCGTTCCGCCCCACGCTCTGTCAGAAGATCAGCTTCATACCAAACTGAATCTCGCGCGGCGCGTTCGCCTGGCTGAAGATCTTGCCGTCGTTGACGTTCGTCGGTGCGATGGTCGGGTTGCCGAACTGGACGCGGTTGAGCGCGTTGAACATCTCGAAGCGGAACTGCAGCCGGACTCTCTCCTTGACGATGGCCGTTGTCTTGAGAACGGACAAGTCCCAGTTGTTCTGGCCATCGTTGCGCAGGTGCGTCAAGTAGTTCGGCAGCGTGCGCACCGTGAACGCGGGAAAGATAGTGAAGGCGGAGGTGTTGTACCAGCGGTCGACGGACTGCTGGCTCCGGCTCAGGCGCGGAGTGGTTCCGGTGGGGACCAAATCGCCCAGGGGAATGGCGCCGCCCATTTGATAAATGTGCAGGCCGCTGAGTTGCCAGCCGCCGGCGACTTTCTCCAGCACCGCGTTCGAGAAGGCGAATTTCCGGCCTTTGCCGAACGGCAGATCCCAGACGAAGTTCGAGGTGATCCGGTGAGGCCGGTCGTA
>JBJXGR010000127.1:0-10545 GCA_046160045.1 Bryobacteraceae bacterium | reverse complement strand
ACTCCATTGCTGAAGCCCCCGCTCGTTCGGCTACATGGTGAACAGGCAATTCACATGGTGAACTCCTTTCAGTTCACAAGATCAGACAGGCTTATCCTGGTGTACCGACCGCAAGGGAGGGCTGGCGGGCCTGCCGGGCGGGCCGTAGACGAGGCGGTGGACGGCGAGGATGGCGACCACGGTGGACTTGCCCCGCTGGCGTGAGCGGCAGAGGGCGCCTGATCCTGAAAGTAGAAATGATCCCTGAATGACCTCGATCACCCGTCGGGCCGCTGGCCGGCCAAACCCTTGTGGGGCGGGCCCCCCCGGCCCGCCGCCGGCCCCCTGGCCGGCGCTCTTCCCCCGTGGCACCGGGCGACGTTTTGGGTCGCCCGGTGCTCGGCGTCTATCCTTTTTTGCAAGTCCATTCGTCGGTCCAAGCTTTTTTGTCGTCCAGCCCCTCAAAAGCTCTTTGTCCCGCATCTCCGCACTTCTGTCCCACCTTGTCCCACTTCTTGTCCCACACCTATCTCCCTTCCTTCCAATCGCCTTCGAGTGGGATGCTCGAAAGAATGCCGAAAACACGGAATCGACTTCGTTGATGCGGTGCGCATCTTCGATGGCCCAATCGTCGAAGGCCCGGACGAGCGCGAGGATCAAGAGGCCCGCATGATAGCATTCGGGGCACTTGGACTTCTGGTCATTGCGGTCGTGTACACGTGGTGCGGTGAGACGTGCCGGATCATCAGCGCAAGAAGGGCGACAAGTCATGAAAGCAAAGCGTACTACGAAGGGCAAGCGGACGATTAAGAAGTCCGACTGGCGCCGTGTCGATGCGCAGACCGATGACGATATCCGGCGAGCTATCCGGAAGGATTCGGATGCGGCTCCAGAGGTCGACGCAGCCTGGTTCAAGTCCGCCCGGGTCGTCATGCCCCAGCCGAAGCAGGCCGTCTCGTTGCGCCTGGACCGGGAGGTCATGGAATGGTTTAAAAAACAAGGCAGAGGGTATCAGACCAGGATCAACGCGGTGTTGCGCGCTTACGTCAACTCACAGCGATGACGACCCGGCGGACGATGCTCCGTCGCCGGATGGCTCGCGGACAGACTCACCGCGGTGGTCATCGCTCAAGACTCCAGCTCGTGCTGTCCGTACGGCCTGCAGGCGTTCCGCTGCTTTGCGAAGCTTTTCCGAGTCGGCAGCCTCGATCAGCTCCCGCATGCGTTCTTCGCTCAGCGGCTCGCCCGCCGTCTGGCCGTACAACAGGTTGATCACGATTTTGCGGAGCGCGAGGATCTCACTCAAGGATCGCCTCGTCTTCCGGTCTTTGAGCGGGACTCTCGACCGCGACCAGCAGCACCTGCGCGTCCGCAGGACGCATCAACAACGCCGCCGGTCGCTCCGTCGTCTGTCCGCGCCGGGCCGCCGGCTTCTCACATGCGCATACTCAAGGTCGGTGAGCTAGGTTCCCGCCGTCCGGACTCGCAACTGCTTCGGCTGAATGCGGCTGTAGCTGCAGCCGTCGGGATGCGCGTGGCGGTACTCCTGCCACAGCAGTTGAAGGGTGAGGTTCTTGTGGGCGGCCAGTTGTTGCTGCAAGGCGGCGAAATCGGGCAAGTGGGCGCTGCGCTGGGTTGGCCCGGTTGGCGCCGGCCGAGGAGGGCGGGTGGTGATGTGGTCGTCGCCCCAGTCGTCCGGCAAGGGCCAGGCCAATTGGGCGGCGTGGACCAGTTTCCCGTACTGGTGGACGGGTGGACTGAGAGAGGGATCAATTCTCAAAAGCGCCGAAGTGTCCCAGGATGGCCCACATCTTTCACCCAGTCCGCCAGGCGCACAGCGGTGCCGCTCATCTTCTGCGGCCTCTCTCTGCGAAAAAGGGGGTAATTAACAACTGTCTCAGTTTCCCACAGCTATGCTGCGCGCTTGCTGCCGCGTTTTCGCAATGTCACAGGCGAGTTGCATGCATTCGCAGCAGGTGATCCATCTCCTCAAGGTTGTTAAGTTGTCCTGCATCAGAAGAGAGCGATTGGATTGGCTGGACTTCCGGTCCCGCGGGGAATGTTGAGTGGCAATGCCACGAACATAAACTCCTGTCGTTTCTCCTCGAGGCAGGCCTTGGCCAGGGGCTCTAGCAACGCGTTGTCAACCAGGGGCACGCCATAACGGTAAAGCACGCCGTGCATTGGCCAGGCGAGCCCTTGCGGATCTGGCATAGCATCGTGCATGTCCCAACAGAGCACCGCAACATCGGTGTCTCGCACGAACTTTGCGCAGGACTGGTGGAGACCCGGGCGCTGGGCACTTGCGGGCCCATAGGGCGCTCCCGCCTCGCGCGCGAAGGCTTCTCGCCCACTGTAAACCAGTAAAGCGTCTCCAGGACGGATTGTCACGTTTTGGTCCTTGGCGATCGCTTCGAGCTCCTCGCCTCGGACCGGCTCTGCCACGGTTACGAATGGCGCTTGGCGATATCTCGGTACATCCAGCAACACGCCCCGCGTGATGAGGCCACTGCTGAAAGCAGCGATGTCGGCAAAGTGCGGTCCGAACGTGTCAAGCTCCTTGTCGGGATCTCTGCCATTCCACATCCCGGCGCGATCCCATACGTGGCTCAACGCGTCCACGTGGGTGACATTGACGCCGTGGTAGTTAGACCCGTAGTAGTCGATGATTGAGGAAGCCCCGGTTGTCGCGCGTCGATCATTGATCCGGACGTATTGCTGCTCGGGCGCGTACGGCCGGCTCAGCGAAACCGCGCGCCCAGTCTTGACCAACCCAGCCGCTTCCCTAATTCTTTCAGGGGTAATGAGATTGACGGCTCCCTTGCTATCGTTCGCGCCCCAACGCCCCCAGTTGGGACGGTAAGGGAATGTGTCGCCTGCAGGGGGCTGTCGCGCTTGAGAGCGTTGTTGTGCACCCAGAATTCGGGCCCCAGCACCCATGACACCCGCGGTCACGGCGGTCAAGAAGCCCCTCCGACCGGTGGCATCGGTCGGTAACTCTCCCTGGATCAAAGTCAATAGTCTCTTGCCAATGCGGCTTTCGTTCATGCTTCTCCCCCTGTATGGGTTACGCCGGATTATCGAACGCGCCCCAAGAGAGGTGCTTCTCTGAAGCGGCGCTCCGAGATCGGGTTTCACTCCGAACTGTCTCACCACCATTATCGGGGGGAAGCGGCGTGGTTTGATTTTTTGATTTTTTGTTCGAAGTTTGTGACGGGGACCGGAGGGCTGCGAGCCCGCAAATGGGGGCCGGGACTCGTCACCGAACGTTCGGTTGAATCTCAAAAACGTCCGTTTTCGAGACCGCCAATAGCACCCGGTACAAGCCTTACAAAACGGCCAGAGCCCACGGTTCAAAAGCCGTCCCGAAATCAGCGTCTCAGAAATGTGTCTGCGGCACGGGGTTTGAGACTGTCCTTAGCGTACAAAATTCCCGGAATGGTCCCGGCTGGCCAATTGGGGGGCCACACGTCAATAGGGGTATGGCAACGATTCGCCGGAAAATGGGCCATTTCTATCCCGCCGCCGGCGCTAACACCGTTTGTCGTAGATCTGCGTCGTGGTGAGGTGCTTGTGGTCCGGAAGGTCCTGGACGGACTCGATGAGCTCACCGGCATCGAGAAGAAGTGTTGCCGTCCTTGCCCGTACCGTCCGTAAGCAACAGCCGCTCGGGTTCGGGGAGAGCGCGAGGAGTCACCGAGAATCTTCTCAGGAGTGCCGATCGCACGTCGGTAGAGCGGCTGAAGTTCTTCTTTGCTCGCCCCGAGTTGCTTCGCTATTTTCGCGCGTTTCTCTATGATATCCAACTCTAGCGCTTCATTCTCAAACTCAAGCTTGCGAGCTTCAGCCGCCTCTCGATAGCGGCGGTCTTGATCTCGCCTGTGCCTAGAAACAAGATACTTGCGCCAGCTCTCAAACGGACTGAGGCTGGCTACAAACTGCCAGAAGCCGCTATTTGAGGCCATACCCGTTAACTCGCTGCTGACAGTTTCGGATCGGCTTTGTGATAGCAGGCTCGGCGCTGACCGTTCCTCCTTTTGAGGAATGCGATCACAGCATCTCTGTGAAACCGCCAGATTTTCGGCGTATCGAAAACCTGGAGACGTCCACAACGCGGTTCTGTATTCTCGGCGAGACTCTCCCCGCTACCCTGCGCTAACCCCACTACTTCCAGAGGATGCCCGCGTGTTCGTCCCTCGCCGGAAACGCGTTGGCCGTCCCCGGGTTTCCGAGGGTACGGACGAAGGAGCGCATCTTGCAGAGGAGTTCGCGGGACTGGCGGAGGGCGGGGGCGACGATGACCGAGGTATTGCTGGACGGACCATAGACCAACCGGTGGACGGCGAGGATGGCGGCGAGGGTGGACTTGCCCCACTGGCGGGAGCAGCAGAGGGCGCGGCGGGGGTGTTGGGAAGTGAGGACGCGTTCCTGGTGAGGGTCGGGAGAGAAGCCGAGGGCGAGGCGGGCGAACCAGGAGGGGTTCGAGAAGCAGAGGTAATCGAGTTCGGGCGCCAGGGGAAACGGCATGGAAATTCTCTCTCTACCCCCAGTGTGGCAGGCGAAGTCAAGGGAATTCGGGGGGTACTTTCGGTAAATGACCGGAACGAAAGGGCGCGATTTTTGGAAAAGTGTTGAACTGGGACAAATGGTGGGACGTCCCACTTGGAACCGGGACAAGGGGGGTAGGCGGTATGTAGAATCAACGGGTTAGGTGACGAAGTGGACAAGTGGGACAAAAAAAAGGGGTTTTCGGTGTAAGTAATTGGAGGGAATGGAGATAGGTGTGGGACAAGAAGTGGGACAAAGTGGGACAGAGGTGCGGAGATGCGGGACAAAGATTTTTTGGGGGAAATGGAAGAACGGCGGGCGGCAAAAGAACTGCGAAGGCACCGGGCGACCAAAAACGTCGCCCGGTGCCACGGGGGAAGAACGCCGGCCAGGGGGCCGGCGGCGGGCCGGGGAGCCCGCCCCACCAGGGTTTGGCAGGCCAGCGGCCCTACTGGTGCTCGAGGTCATTGAGGGATCCTTTCTACTTTCAGGATGAGGGGATGTCCAGAGGAATTTGAGGGGGCAGACTTGTAAGTCACAGCAGTTGAAGGAAAATTATTTTTATGACGCTTGTGAACGTAAGTCGTTAAGGGAGAGGAATTCAGGAGAAATTGGAGCGGCGGCGAAGGCCGGCTAGAGGCGTAGAACGTGTAGACACACGTGAGATGCTATTGGCGGGTTATCTAGAAAGATGCAGGAACCCAAATGTTCAATTTGCCGGCACCCGGAGCGGAAAGCGATGGAAATGGCACTGATGGAAGGGACGAATTGCCGGGTAGTGGCAAGGCGGTACGAGGTGTCGAAGAGCGCGCTGTCGCGGCACCGGACCGAGCACCTGACGCGGGAACTGGCGGCGGGGCGAACGCGGACCGAAGAGGACGCGGAACGGCAGGACGAATTGCTCCAGAGGTTGGGCTGGATGCGGGAAGTGATGACGGTGATGTATGGGCGGCACGAGCGGAAGAAACCGCGCGTGGCGCTGGAGGCGATGAAGGAACTGGCGCGATTGTGGGCACTGGAGGCGGGACACCGGAAGGCGGCGGGCGGTGGCGGAGAGCGAGCGCGAACGGCGGCCGGAAACGGACCGCTACGGGAAGTGCTACGGCGGTTCCCGGGGGCGGAGGAGGCCCTGCTCGAGGTGGCGGAGCGGATCGCGCGGGAGGATGCGGAGAAGCGCCGGGCGGCGTGATTGGACGAAACGGTCCCTTCTCTCCGGAGGGACACCCGATCTGTGGAACAGTGATGTAGTCCGCGACCGGGTCAGCCATCGAGCTTTGTCGAAAAGGGCGGGACCGCCGCGCGGCTTTCGCGTAGACCGCCCGGCTCGGTGGAGAATCCGGGAAATCGGAACCACGGTCTTTGACCCCGAGTGCCCGCTGCTTCTTCGACCCGGATGCATTCCCTAGGACGAGCAGAACTCGCTTCGCACCGGATCGAGGGAGCGGGCAGCGGGTGGCCGAGATGGGAACCGGCAGGCGATCCAGTATCTGCCGATGATCGGGCTTGGGGTCGGCGCGAGTGACAGGAAAACCCGGTTAACGCGTTGGACGTCCCCAGGTCTCCCCCCAGGTCTCCCCAAATAAAAATGGTGGGCTCGTTTTCGCCCGCCAACGTTTTCATTTCCTGTGGCGGCGGTCTCCGACCGGGTCTCCGACCGGCGCTCCCAGAAGTGCGCCCGACCAACAACGTAGGGGTCGCATACATGCAACCCGCAGGCCGAAGGCCGGCTTTGTGGGTAACCCTTCAACCACCCACAGCCCGCCTCTGCGGGCTTCGCCCTGGCCGGGGCGATATGTATGCGGCCCCTGCAAATTCACCACCTCTCGTCAACTTCCGTCATTTCAACCACGTGACCCCAACTCTCGAGCTTTGGCCGTCTCGACAGATCCAGTTTGTGGGGCAGTCCCTAGCAGCCCGTGGTAGAAGCCGAAAATGCCCGCTCCCTTCCGGTCGCGGCTCTGTCGTTTCAGCAGCTTACGGGAGTGTCTTGCCTGCGGGCGGACATTTACCACGGGCTGCTAGCGAATAAGTCCCAGCATGTAGGCAATCAGCACAATCACTAGTACGGAACCGAGCCCAATACCAGCACCACCGCCGTAGCCCCAACGGCTATGGCCATAGTATCCGCCTCCGAGGCCTAAAACCAGCAGCAAAACGATCAGCAGCATCAACATTGTGAACTTTCCTTTCACCAACGAAAGCTAACTCGCAGCCTTCTTGTCTGCAACGAGGAGGACTATCCCGCCAATCAGCGCCGCTCTAGGCAGGGGAGACGGTGGCACATTGGGTGTCTTTTCCCGAGAAGCGTGAATCGGTCCTATGTCGACGACCCTTTCCGCAGTCGTGTTTGTAGACCGAACTAGCCGGGCACGATCAGGATGGTTGCGGGCGTCCTGGTCGCACCACCTCCTGGCGGCGGTCCCTGGCAGCACGGGCGCAATCCAGCAATCGTCAGTCGCCCTCGATGGTGCTGCCGCAAGGGACCGGTTGCTTCATTTCTCGAATACCTTTTCCACCTGGCCGAGTTTCTTCTGGACCTTGCCAGCGAGGTTCTCGCTCTGGCCCTCGGCCTTCACGTCGGGATCGTCCATGAACTCTCCCGCCTTCTCTTTGACTTTGCCTTTGACTTCGTGAAACGTGCCTTTGATCTGGTCCTTGGTACTGTTTGTCATATCTCTTTCCTTCTTCCGACGCTTTCTGGTCGGGCCAGGAGCCCGGCCAACTTCACACCGGAAAGGTTGCAAGTGGATGCCCAGTCGGAGGCCGATGCCATCAAGCTCGCCGGTCAGGAAAAGTGCGCTCGGATGTACAGCATCTGAATGGATCAGGTTCTGCGTTCCCGCCTGCTCATCGGAAGGCGCGGGTCGTGACCACACGCAGTCACCTGACCGTATAAGGTTAACCGCCGGAACACGCAATGCATCCGCCCGGCGTCTGGCTCATCGCCAAGTTGAAGTATTTCGCTTCGAACCCGTTTGGTCTTTCCCTTGCACTTACGGAAGCTGACTGAATGTCTGTTTCAAAGGAAAATGATGAAAACTCTCAAACCGTACTGGTTTCTGCTGGCGGTCGCGATCGCCGGCACTCTGGCAGGGTGTTCTGTGCCGTCCACGAAGGCAGCCGACGTCTCTGACAGCGTCCACGCTTCTCTTGACAGGGCGGGCCTGAAAGATGTCTCCGTCAGTCAGGATCGTGAAAAAGGGATCGTCACCCTTGGCGGACATGTCGCCTCAGACGCTGACAAACTGCAGGCCGAATCGATCGCTAAGACCATCGCGGGAACCCAAGTTGTGGCAAACCAGATTGAAGTGATTCCGCCGGGCGCCGCGAGTGATGCCAAAAAGATGAACTCGGAACTGGACGAAGGCATCGGGAACAACCTGCATGCGGCTCTCATCAAAGAACAGCTTGATGAGATGGTGAAGTACGACGTCAAGAATCACGTCGTAACCCTGTCCGGCGAGGTGGACTCCCAAGCCAAGCGCGCGCAGGCGGAAGAGGTAGCGGCCGCAGTTCCAAACGTGCAGCAGGTAGTAAACGAACTGCAGATAAAACGACAAAAGGCGACGTCGTCTAAGTAAGCGCTACTTTCATGATCGCGTTTGTGTGCGCCGATGACACACGTCCGGAAGGATCGAACTGCCAGCCCTTCCGGACACTCGTTGCGCAAGGCTGTGTATGACGAAAGCCCTCCGGCGAGCGCTGCAAGGCTACCTGAACCTCACGGATTCCACGATGGCTATTCGAACCTGGTTTTGGAGAGTGATGGACAGGATCAGGCTGGACTGCAACAGGAAGAGCGGACCCGTGCGCCTTGCCTCTTGTGCGACGGCGTTTGCTATCTTCGTCGCTTCTGTGGGTTCCTATCACCTCTATTTTGACAGAAGCAATCTGCCCGATCTGGAAGGGTTCACCCGGTTCGAACTCTCCACGATCGGGCGCATTTACGATGTCAACGGACGCCCGCTGAAGGAGATGGCAATCGAGTACCGCGAGATCACCCGCTATGAGGAAATCCCTCCCATCGTTCGCGCCGCGATTCTCTCGGCGGAAGACAAAAACTTCTTTTCCCATTCGGGAATCGATTACTCCGGATTCGTCCGCGTGCTTTATAAGATCAAGCTCGGCGATCTCATAGGCCGCCTTGCGAGGATTGGAAGTCGAAACGCAGCCAATAGTTCCGCCATCTTCCCGCAAGGTGGATCTACCATCACCCAACAACTGGTGCGTGGCTACTTCCTCAAGACCATGATGGCCGAAGAGAACAGCGGCCAACTCCGGCACAGCGCCCGCCTGGCTCGGGTGTTGTCGGGTGTAATCGGCGCACGAATGGTCAACATGCTGGTGCGGAAGGCGGAGGAGATACGCCTTTCGTTCTGGATCGAAGAACAGATGCAGAAGCACTTCGGCTCAAAGCGCCGGGCCAAGGAAGAAATCCTGGCCCGCTACGCCAGCTTAATCTACATGGGAAACGGTCAATACGGACTTGCCAAAGGGGCGGAATACTATTTCGGCCGGCCCCTCTACATGTTGACCGCGGACGATGCGGACAAAGCGGCGCTCTTGGCGGGAACCGCAAAGTCGGCCCGGGACTACGCGCCGGATGCGAGCGAAACGGGGCGAGTCTTACAGCGCCGAGACCAAACCCTGGCGCTGATGGCCGCAAACGGCTTTATCTCTCCGGACCAGGCACGCAGAGCCATGCGGCGTCCGATTGAGGTGACCGCGAAACAGCACAAGGACAAGACGATCGACGCGTCCGCAGTGGTTGACAATGTCATTGACGAACTGACCAGCCGCCAGGCTGGCCTCGGCGTCAACGACTTGCGGCAGGGGCGCATCCAGGTCTACTCGACGGTGGACGCAGGGCTCCAGCAGATTACGGACAACGCATTGGAGCACGGGCTTCTGCTGTACGAGAAGCGGCATCCTGTCGCACGCGGCCAGATCCAGGGTTCGGTGGTGGTACTCAGGAACCGCGATGCGAGCATCCTCGCGGAAACGGGCGGCCGCAAGTTCTATCAGGAACGCTCCAGAACCTATGTCGACTTCAACCGCGTCACGAAGTCTCTGCGGCAACCTGGATCCGCTATGAAACCTTTTGTCTATCTAGCCGCTTTTCGGGCAGGAATCGTCAATCTCGACACCGTGGTACCCGACGAACCCATTAGCGTCGCCGATGGTAGCGGGCAGGACATGAAATGGATCTCGAACTACGATGGTCAATTCAAGGGCATGATGCCCCTCCGGCTGGCGCTGGCGGAATCCAGAAACGCCGTTGCGATTTGGCTTGCGGGGCAAATCGGGATTGACAGCGTCCTGCGGACCGCGCGCAGTGTAGGGATCCAGACGCCCCTGCGGGCATACCCCACGACAGTTCTGGGCGCCTCCGAAGTGAACTTGCTCGAACTGGCCAATGCCTACCGCACGATTGCATCGGGTATTCTGACCCAGCCCTATGTTATTCGGAGGATTGTGCGCGATTCGGGCGAGGTAATGGCCGATGTCGGACGCGTGTCGTCTCCAGTCCATATCGGGCCCGGCGCGCTCTCGCTGATTCAGGAGGGTCTGCGTGGTGTGGTGCGGATGCCGACGGGCACGGCTCATTCCCTCGACTCCAGTGGGTTCCCGATCTCTGTCATGGGAAAAACAGGAACTACGAATGGCTTCAGGGACGCACTCTTCGTGGGCTCCACGTATGGTCCCGACGGAATTACGGTCGCTGTCCGCATCGGCTTTGACGACAACCGTTCGCTCGGGTCGGGCGAAACCGGCGGCAGGGTTGCACTTCCGGTATTCAAAGAGGTCGTGCTTAGAGCCTATCGCGACAAGGTCGTAGGACCTGCCCCGCGCTTTCCTCTTGAAATGGAACAGAATATTAACGTCTTTCTGCAAAACGACGTGCTGAGCACAACGGCGATCATGGGTGCGATTGCCGTTGGTCCAACAGGCAGGCAGCCTCCCAGCGCCATTGAAACCCGCCTTAAACACCGGCTGGATGCGTGTCCGGCTACTCCA
>JBJXGR010000126.1:0-2668 GCA_046160045.1 Bryobacteraceae bacterium | reverse complement strand
TCCGGGTACGGCTTCCAGTTGTCGCTGTTCGGCCAGTCGCTGCCGTAGAGCAGACGATCTTCGCCAAAGAGTTCCCACATTTCGTCGAGTTTGGGGCGATAGAAAGCAAGGTCCGTTGGAATCTTGCCGTCCACAGTGCGGAACACCTCGGAGACTTTGAAATAGATCTGCTGGCGCTTGGCGAGTTCACGGAGACTCGAGTCCCAGCCGCGGCGGCCGGCCTCGTAATCGAGCGGCTTTGCCTGCGGCAGATGATCCACCACCACGCGCAACGTCGGGACGAGATCGGTCAGGCGCAGAACGTCCACAAGCAGGGAGGCGTTCGGATTGGCGATATCCCAGGTGAGGTTGGTCTCGGCAAACACCTTGGCGTCCGCGACGAACCCAGGCTTCTTCAACTCGTCGCCGAGGTTGCGGTCCCACAGGTTGCCATAGCGAATGCCCAGAAACAGCGGATTGCGGTGGAGACGCTCCAGGTGTTGCCGGAAACCCGGTTTGCCCGGTTCGAGGTTGCCGATCACCCCGAGAATGAGCGGAGCTTTCTCCACGACGTCGAGCACCCACTGGTTGTCCTGAATCCAGGGGCTGGCCTCCACCTTGATGGCGCCCTTGACGCCCAGGGGGACGGCGATCTTGCGGTAACGATCCGGCAGGGCGGGTTGATAGAGGACCTTGTTGTCCTTTGGCGGCCAGGGCACGCCTTCGGGGCGAGTCGGATCGAAGAGGTGGATGTGGGTGTCGATGATGGGATACGGCAAAGGGGCCGCGGTCGCCAGAACTCCTGCGGAGGTAGCGGAAAGAAAGGTGCGCCGATTCACAGGTGTATTGTATCCGGTCAGTTGCTCGCGGTTGAGCTGCCAGGCATAGTTTGGTGGCCGTCCGCCCTTCGAATCCAATACAATCGGGCCAGATGACCTTTGGCATACAACAAAACAACCTCGCTCGGCGGACCCTTCTCAGGCAACTGGCGATGACGGCGGCGACGATACCTGTACTCAACGCGCAGCCGAGCCAACCGCGCCTGGTGGCCTGGATGTACATGATCTATCCGCTGGAGCAGTGGCTGACGGACTTCAGACGCATTCTCGATGCGTGGGAAGAAGGCGGCGTGCGCGGCATCGTCCTCGGCCCCCTCCGCTTTTGGGATGGCACCCCTTCGTTCGATTTCACGTACCGGCGCGCTGGCGCCGTCATCTCCGCATTCACACCCGACGCTTCCATCTATCGCAAGCACGGCGTCGACGCGCCCGGGAACGTCCGTACCGATCCCGCCAAGGAGAAACAACTCCAAGCGTTATTCGACGACGTCAAGCGCCGGGGGTGGGAGTTGATGTTGTTCGGCCCCGGCCACTACGGGCGGCGCAAGTCGTTCGAACAGGATCCGATGGGGGCGATCTCACTAGCGGCAGGGATTGAAGACACGATCCGCGCCTACCCGCAGGCCGACGGCGTGATCATCGACGGTGGAGGCGAGCACCACTATGAACTGGCCTTTCACCACGGCGGCGAGTTGTTCGAGATCCGCGAGACTCAACGGACGATCTACAAACACCTCGGCTTCGACGTCGCTCGCGCGGAACGCGGCATGAATCATCTGCGGACGCGCTTCCACCAACTGACACCGTCGCTGGTGCGCTTCCACTCGCCGGGCGGGATGCTGGGCGGCCTGTCGCTGTTTGACTTGAACGAAGACGCTCTGTATTGGCTGCGCGTGCGCCAGGAAACGACCCTGCGGAACCTGGCCGCCTACCGCGAGCAGGTCGACCGCCTTCCCCGAAAGACAAAATTCGCAACCATTCCGCGCTCGGCCGCCTTCTCCGTCCTCACGACTCAGGACTACCAGAAGATCCACGGCTTCTTCGACTATATTTTTCCCAAGCATTATTTCTGGCATCGCGGGTTCGATGGCATGTACGGCACTATCGCGAGGTGGGTGGAGACGCTCGGCAAGTGGAATCCTTCGCTGACGGAAGAGGATTGCTTCGCGGTGGTCAAGCTTTGGTTCGGGCTGGAATTGCCTGGCGTGAAAAAGCTGGCCGATCTGGAGAAGGGCTTTCCGGATGAATTCTTCGACAAAGTGGTGTTCTCCGAAACGCGGCGTGCGCTCGAGGCCACGGGTGATCCGAACAAGGTCATCGCATGGGTATCGACGGGCCGCAACCCACACGCCGGAGATCCGATGCCGGCGCAAGATCTCCACCGCATTCTGGCCGCCTCGCATCGCGCCGGCTTGAAGCGCTTCATCTTCCACCCGGATGTCAACCTGGGGGCGGCGGAGTGGAAGACGATTTCGAGCTTCTGCGGGAAAGAATGGGTCGAGGATCCGAACGGCTACTGGCCTGCGGACACTCCCAAGCCGGACACGTGGAACGGTGGCCGCAAACCGCCGGCGGGCCGATAGACGCCCTGGGCTGCTAAGCTGAAGGCGTGGACGAAAGGACGCTGGAACCGGCGAAGATAGCGCCGGAACCACTCGAGGAACTCGCGATTCGCCAAGGAGTTGTCCCGGTCAACGATTTCGATGCGTTGATGGGGCATCCTTCGGCCGAAGACGAATCTGCTGAGGAGTTTTCCTCCATGCTGCGCGAGTGGCGCCGTGAAGGTTTCCGTCCCGCACGCCCCCGATGAATGCCGCGATCGTCGATACGGATGTCGTATCGATGCTGTT
>JBJXGR010000125.1:0-7935 GCA_046160045.1 Bryobacteraceae bacterium | reverse complement strand
CTTCCGGGCTGTGAAAAAACGGGACATCCACCCCGTTTCCCGGTCAACGTTTCGTGGAGAATCAACGATTTGTGGCCGTGAAACGGGGTGAACGTCCCTGTTTTTTCACGGCTTCTTCCGCTCGCGGATCTGAGGGGGGTGAATTCAGATTTGGCAGAACGAAGCCAATTTGGCGCGATACGCTTGATTCTACTTGGGAGGATTGGGTTCGCCCAGGGCTTGCCGACACCCTTCACTACTCCCGATGGCCCGCACCATCAGAGGCCCGACCGCGAGGGAGGGCTTGCGGTCACCCTTCCGGACACCCGCTGAGCGCTCGGGTGCTGTTTCTTCCAGCGACGCGACCGTGAGAAGGGTGAAAGAATGGGCGGGACCATTCTGACATCAAACAGACAAGTTCCATCAAGCAGACAAGACCCGAAGGCTCACAGCTCCGGGCCAGGCGGTCCCGTCGCTCGATGTGGGACCGTAGAAACGCATCTTCCGCGATCCCAGCTTGACACGGCGGCGGCGACTAATTCGAAAGGCCCGCAAATGCGGCTCGGAGCCGTTCTTCGACCCACAAGGCCGGGCTGCGCCCGGCAAAGCGTCGAGACGAGTAGGCTCGAAGTTGCAGACACGAGTGTCCGCGCCACAAATCGGCCCGCAAGTCCTTAAGTTAGCGCCTAAGGGTCGAAGACCGGCGCCACGGGCAACGCCGATGGCTTACTGCGACAGGTGCCGGTCGATCCACTGCCAGCCCGCCCGATAGAAATCGATCGACGAAGTGTGGATCAGGTCGGGATAGTAGACCAATGCTTTGACCCCGGCGATCCGGTCGAACACGTCCTGGGCGGGAAGGAGCGACGCAGCCATGACTGCGAGGACAGCCGAGCGGAACGCGGGTGGCATTCGGGAGTTCTTCGATGATACCGTGGCAGCGGATCGATCGCCTCGTCGACCCGATCGTGCCGTAGACTGGAGAGTTTGGAGGGAACGATGGCCCTGGTACCGCAGGCCTCGACAACGGACCGGCTGAGCGGACTGACCCCGGAATTCCTGATCGGGGCATTCCGGACCATGCACCTGTCCCGGCGCATGGACGATCGGGAAGTCGCGCTGAAACGCCAGAACCGGATCTTCTTCCAGATCAGCGGCGCCGGCCACGAGGCAATTCAGGTGGCCGCCGCCCACGCGCTTCGCCCAGGCCACGACTGGGTCTATCCGTATTACCGCGATCGAGCGCTCTGCCTCGGGCTGGGCGCAACCCCTCGGCAGATGCTGCTGCAATCGGTGGGGGCGGCCGAAGATCCGTCGTCGGGCGGGCGGCAGATGCCGTCTCACTGGAGTTTTCCCAGCCTCCGCATCGTCTCGGCTTCGTCGCCGACCGGCACTCAATACCTGCAGGCGGTGGGCTGCGCGGAAGCCGGCCGTTTTCTCGATGGTGAATCCGATGCCGTGACCCTGGTCTCCTCCGGCGACGGGGCCACCAGCGAGGGCGAGTTCTGGGAATCGCTCAACGCGGCGTCGATGATGCGCCTGCCGGTTCTCTATCTGATCCAGGACAACGCCTACGCGATCTCGGTGCCGGTGGAGTTTCAGACCGCGGGCGGAAGCATCTCCCGGCTCGCTTCGAGCTTTCCCAACCTCTTCATCCGGGAGGTGGATGGCCTGGACTTTCTCCAGTCGCTTAGTGCGATGGAGGAAGCGGTCGCTTACTGCCGGTCGGGCAGAGGCCCCGCCCTGGTGCATGCGCACGTCATCCGGCCGTATTCGCATTCCCTCTCCGACGACGAGCGTCTCTACAAGACCGTGGCCGAGCGGGCGGGAGAGGCAGAGCGCGATCCGATCCTTACCTTCCCTAAGTGGCTCGTCGAGCAAGGAGTGCTCGACCGCCACCGCTTGCAGTTGCTGTTGCACGGAGTGGACGAAGTAGTGCATGAGGCCACGGCCTATGCGCTGGACGCCGATCCGCCGCAGGCGGATTCGTATCTGGAGCACCTGTATTCGCCTTCGGTCGACCCGGCGGCGCCCGCGTTCTCGCGCGAACCGCAGTTCCATGGCGAACCCCGCACCATGGTCGATGCCATTAACCAGACCCTTCACGAAGAGATGGGGCGCGATCGGCGCATCGTGGTGTTCGGCGAGGATGTGGCGGATTGCAGCCGCGAGGGGAATCTCGAAGAGGTCAAAGGCAAAGGCGGCGTCTTCAAGGTCACTGCCGGTCTGCAGCGCAGGTTCGGCGCCAGGCGGTGTTTCAATACCCCGATCGCCGAGGCGGCCATCGTCGGACGAGCCATTGGCATGGCCACGCGCGGGCTCAAGCCCGTGCCGGAAGTGCAGTTTTTCGATTACGTCTGGCCGGCGATGATGCAGATCCGCGACGAACTGGCGACGCTTCGCTGGCGCTCGCACGGCGGCTACTCCTGCCCGCTGGTGTTGAGGATTCCCATCGGCGGCTATCTGAACGGTGGGGCGATTTATCACAGCCAGTGCGGCGAGGTCGCGTTCACGCACATTCCCGGCCTGCGGGTGGTGATGCCTTCGAACGCTCTGGATGCCTGCGGGTTGCTGCGCACGGCCATCCGGTGCGACGACCCGGTGCTGTTTCTCGAGCACAAGAAACTGTACCGGGAGCCCTACAACCGGTCTCCTCATCCGGGGGAGGAGTTCACCATCCCGCTGGGGAAGGCCAGCCGGGTGAAAACGGGCAGGAACCTGACCGTGATCACCTACGGGGCGCTGGTCCAGAAGTCGCTGCAGGCCGCGACTCAGGTGGAGCGGCGCAATTCCGCGGTCAGCGTCGAAGTGATCGATCTGCGAACTCTGGCGCCCTACGACTGGGAGATGATCGCCCACTCGGTCCGCGCCACCAGTCGGGTGCTGATTGCGCACGAGGACGTGCTGTCGTGGGGATACGGCGCGGAGTTGGCCGCGCGCATCGCCGACGAACTGTTCGACGTGCTCGACGCGCCCGTCCGGCGCGTGGCGGCGAAGGACACCTGGGTGGGATACCATCCGGACCTGGAGCAGGCCATCCTCCCGCAGACGGAAGATCTGGCGCGGGCGATGGAGCAATTGCTGGCCTGGTAGGCAAATCCGTTTCCGCGCAGACCACGTACTCAGGATGAATGCGATTGGCGCTCCTATTCCTGCTGCTGTCCGGTTGGATCGAGGCCCGTTCTCCGGCCAGGATGGCGCTTTCCCCGGCGCAGCGGCTGAAAACCGATGATCAGATCGCCCTGTGGCAAGGCCGCGTGCAACGCGAGCCACGGAATCCCCAGCATCGCCTGGCCTTGGCCAAGTCGTACATCCAGAAGGTGCGGGAGAGCGCGGACTTCAGCTACCTCGACCGCGCCTCGCAGTTGGTCGAGCGAATCGTCAGCGAAGGAAATGCCGCCTATGAGGCGATGCGGCTGCGCAGCGAGATCGAACTGGAGCGGCACAACTTCCTCGCGGTTGCCGAATACTCCGAAGAGTTGACCAGGATCGAGCCGCGCGACCCCTGGAATTGGGGCACGCTGGGGGACGCGCGTATGGAATTGGGCCAATACGACGGCGCGCGGGACGCCTACGCTCGAATGGTCACGCTGAGGCCGGACCTGTCCAGCTTCAACCGCATGGCCTACTACCTGTTCGTCACCGGCAAGCCGGAGCAGGCCTTCGACGCGATGCGGAAGGCGATCGCGGCCGGCAGTCCGGCGCCGGAAAATGTGGCGTGGTGCCTGGCCGATCTCGGCAACATGTATTTCAAAACGGGAAAGCTCGACGCCGCCGAGGAGGCCTACCGGAACGCGCTCGATCGGTTCCCCGGCTACTATCCCGCCTACGCCGGATTGGGCCGGGCCGCCGCCGCTCGCGGTAACGACCCGCAAGCCATCACCTACTTCAAGAAAGCGTACGCCACACTGCCTCTGCCCGAGTATGCCGCTGCGCTTTACTGCCTGCATCAGCGCGGCGGACACCCGGAAGAGGCGAGGAAGTACCTCGCCCTGATCGACGTGGTGGACCAGATGGCGCGCGCCAACGGCGAGACGACCGACCGGTCGCTGGCACTGATCTACGCCAATCTGAACCGCAAGCTGGATCGAGCCCGTCAACTGGTGGAAGCCGAACTCGCCGTCCGGCCCGATGTCTATTCGCAGGACGCCCTGGCTTGGGTGCTGTACCGCCAGGGAGAATATGGGGCGGCCGCCGAGGCCAGCCGCAAGGCTTTGTCCCGCAGCACTCCGGAACCGGCGTTTTTCTTCCATGCCGCCCGGATCGCCACGGCGCTGGCGCGCAAGGAGGAGGCGCGCCAGCACTGGGTGAAGCTGGAGTCATTGAATCCGGGATTTGATATTCTGCTGGCGGGAGAAGGACTGGAACATAGGCGTTAGAACAAGGCCCGTTGGCGTGAGAGAGCTGAATAGCTGGATAGCTCGTGCGATGGGCTCTCGCCGGCTATCGCCGTCGGAGGGCTCCGAACACGTTCCGGCGGCGTCGCCGCCGGGTTGCCCGCGCCCGACCAGTGTCCGAGTGGCGCGTTATACAACCGGAGTTGGCAGATCGGTCTAACCGAACAGGACTGACGGGGATTTCCTGGTGCGAAGGGGATTGCGCAACAGCAATCGTACCGCCTACCCGGAGCGCTCGGCTCCGGAACGCCCCTGCGGGCCAGTCTCACCATAGACGACTACACGTCCAAGTGGATTGGCGATCGTAAATGCGTTTCTCGTTGCTAGACCCGTTCTTGATCTGCCTTCCGTTTAGAGGCGGTCTCAGGCGCGACCCGATTTTTGTCGGTAGAACTCAATGGGAAAGATCGAGTGCTGTGACGCGCGGCCGATGAGGCCATGAGTGAGGATGAGCGCAATCTGTCCTGTGATAATGACCTTAGCCGTCATGTACTTGCCTGCGCTGGTTGTGCCTCTGCGAACTCCCGGGCCGCGTCTACAATTGGCTTGAGCGTATCGGTAATGTCATCTAGTTGCCGCTGGAGCAGGTCTTCGTCGAACATGAGCTCCCCACTGATGCCGGGAATGTGCCATTTCTCCTTATGCCATCGCTCGGTAAACGTTCCGTCTGCATTCATGATGCTCCCGGCGCTCGCGGAACGCCTGCCGCTTAGCCGATGAGCTACCAAATTTCTCACGTGGTCGAGCATCTGAAAACGCGGATCGTCTCCTAAAGCAACAAGCGCGGAGGTGACTGACGCGGTCGGAAAAGCTTTGCCAAACGCTTTCGCCGTTCTCTCGCGCGAAATCTTACGGGGTGTGACAACACACGGGAACTCGGCTGGATTGAGAGCGTTCCCAAGATAATACAGACAGAAGGCAAAGCTATCGAAAACAGAAAGGCCGCTCATAAAGAACGTGTAGATGCAGCGTTCGAGCCTATAGGTCATCTCTTCATCACCCCACCCGGCCTTCCACCATTCGCTCGCGCTGCCGAGCAGGGCTTTAAACTCGTCATTTGCCTCAGCGCAACTTCTGTAACGGTACCGTACCGCCTGCCACGACCAATCGAAATGCCGCTTCCGCTGAAGCGGGTCATTGAGATCCTCGTCACTGAGGAGCTTGGCCAAGAACCTGGATGCTGCGCTCAGGAAGGCCCGGAACTCGTCAATCGGGAACGCGAGGGGCATCGTGATGTCCATACGTTTTACGATTTCCTTTATCACACTCTATGACAAACCAGCGGTAAGATGTTTTTATGAAGGCGGCGAAGATGGTGAAGACGCTGGAGGAGGCGCTGACCCCAGAACAGCTCATCTTCGGCTTGACAGTTGACAACATTCCCACGGTGAACCTCCGCGGGCAGTATGGTCACGATCGACAAACAGTATTGGACGAGGGCCTTACCGACGAAGCCCTGCATGCGTGGCGCTTCGGAGAGGGTAACCTCACGTTCACCTACGCTGACCCGGAGTCGTATTTCACTACGCTGCTTCGGACGACAATCGTCGGAATCGAATGCACGATCGAAAGCTCAGCTTTAGACGAGCTCCTCTTTAGCAACCGGTTGACGGAAGAGCTCAGGCACCAAGTTCGTAATCCCTTAAGCCTCGCTAGGTCCGTTCCTGAGGCCTACTACAACAGAGTCCCGCAACTCGTGAATGCAAACGCGCCGTTGAAGTCGTACAACGGCATGCTCTGGCACACGGTCCGCCGGTTCTACACGGAGGTCCGGAATCCACTTTTCCACGGATTCCAGCTAAGGGATGTTAAAGCAGACTCCCTCCGTAGCGTATTTCGGATGTTCGACGATATTTTCAACTGGATCGATGCATGGGCAGATGTACACCGCCTGCAGGGGATTTTGGCGTCCACCACGTTTCACCCTTTGAACCGGTGAGCCGCCATTATGCGCGGACGGAGAAGTCGATTTCTCGCTAACTGTGCCACTTTGACGAAAAACGCCCGACTCGTACTTCTGGTTCCGTCGAACCGTACCCGAAGTCCAGTTTGCGGATTGCTGTTGACAACAGCCCATGCAACCGCAATCGACGCGCGGTAAACGGCGATCCGGAAGCGGGGCCCCGGATGTGCCTGGCGAAGTGCTACAATTTCGTATATACACATGGTCTTCGTGTGGGATGAGAATAAGAATCGCATCAACCGCCTGAAACATCGCGTTTCTTTTGAGACGGCGGCACGCATCTTCGAAGATCCAAATGTCGTCTCATACCGGGATCGCGTGGTTGACGAAGAAGAGCGCTGGCATTCGATCGGCTGCGCCGGCGGAATCGCGATCCAGCTCGTAGTTCACATAAGTAAGGAACAACATGGTGAAGAAGAAATCCGTATCATCTCGGCAAGAAAGGCGAGTCCCCGCGAGCGCGCTCTTTACCACTCCCATCAGTGACAAGCAGCGCAGGGAACTAAATCGGCTCGCCAAAAGTCCGGATTCGCAGATCGACTTTTCCGATGCGCCGGAACGACGGCCGCATGCGTCCGACGTTCAGGTCGGCCGTTTTTATAGGCCAATCAAGCAGTTGGTGAGCCTTCGGCTGGATGCCGACGTCCTCCACTGGTTCCGCGGGAGAGGAAAAAAATACCAGACGTATATGAACGAGGTCCTACGGCGCGAAATGCAGACGAACGAGCGGGACCAATAAAGAAGGATTGGATGCCTCCCCGGCGATCGCGCAAGGCACGAACCGGCGCTGACAGGCGCGATCTCAGAGGCGCGCAAGGCCGGGCTTCGTCGGTGAGGGGGGACTGAACTTCCCTTCCAAGCTTGCGCCACCGAAAACGGTCAGACTCCAGGGGCGCGCTGAAGCGCGCCGCGGCCTGAAGGGCCGCCATGAAACTGGATTAGATCATCCCTGCGCGGACACCGCAGCCGGGCCGCCCGAGGCCGTTGGAATCACCGTCAGGCGGCCGAACCAGCGGCGGCGCTCTGTTTCGGTCAGGAGTACGCCCTGCAGGCGTTCCGGCTTACCCACGTCGCGGAAGAGCAGGTCGCCATGGCCGAGCAGGTTTTCCGCGCCACCCTCCATAATCACCATGCGGGACTCGATGGGGCTGTTCGTCTTCAAGGTCACGCGGCACGGCAGATTCGCCACCAGCGTGCCTCCGATCACGTTGCGGCTGGGTTGTTGCGTCGCCATGATGAGATGAATCCCGGCGGCGCGCGCTTTGGAGCCCAACCGCGCGATCAGCATTTCAATCTGTTTGCGTTCGGTGCGGTTCCCCAGAATCAGGTCGGCGTACTCATCGCAGACACAGACGATGCGGGGAATGGAGACGGAATTCCGCCGGGCAAAGTCGCCGATGCTTTCCCCGCCGGCGATGAGCACGTAGCGGCGCTCCATTTCCTCCACCAGGGTTTCGAGCGCGCGAACGGCCGGCTGTTCGGGAGGAAACACGAGCGGCATCTCGAGAAACGGAGACTCGGCCAGATCGAGAAAGGCGTTGCGCTTCGGGTCGATCAGGGTCAGCCGCAGCGTCTGGGGCGTGTTCCGCGCCAACA
>JBJXGR010000124.1:0-11848 GCA_046160045.1 Bryobacteraceae bacterium | reverse complement strand
CACTGCCAGCTTTCCACCCGCACGAAGATCTTCTGCGGTTGCCCGACGAGTTTTGGCGCGCCCCCCAACACCAATGTCTGCCCGGTCTGCCTGGGACTGCCCGGCGCGCTGCCCGTGTTGAGCCGCGACTCAGTGGAATTGGCCCTGAAGGCAGCCCTGGCGCTGAATTGCCAGGTGCGGCCCATGTCGCGCTTCGCGAGGAAGAACTACTTTTACCCCGACCTGCCCAAGGGCTATCAGATCTCGCAGTATGACGAACCCGTAGCGGAAGACGGATGGGTAGAAGTGCCGGTCGACGGTGTGAAGAAACGTTTCGGCATCGCGCGGGTGCACATGGAAGACGATGCCGGCAAGAGCATCCACGACGGCTTTCGCGATTCCGACCAGTATTCGTACGTGGACCTGAACCGCTGCGGAACCCCACTGATTGAGATCGTCACCGAACCCGACCTGCGTTCCGCCGATGACGCCTATGCCTTCCTCACCGAGTTGAAGCAGACCCTGCAGTTCGCCGATGTCTCTACCTGCGACATGGAGAAGGGCCACCTGCGGTGCGATGCCAACGTCTCGGTCCGGCTGCGAGGGGCGGAGAAGTTCGGCACCAAAGCCGAAGTGAAGAACGTCAACTCGTTCCGGTTCGTCAAGCTGGCGCTCGAATACGAGATCGCCCGCCAGATCGCGCTGATCGAAGGCGGCGGCAAGGTGGTGCAGGAGACGCGCCTGTTCAACCCGGACTCGGGAGAAACCGTTGGCATGCGCTCGAAAGAGCACGCTCACGATTACCGCTACTTCCCTGAGCCGGACCTGGTTCCGCTGCGCGTGAGCGAGCGCTGGTTGAACGAGATCCGGTCAAAGATGCCGGAACTCCCCGCCCACAAGCGGACTCGCTTCATTGAATCCTACGGCCTTCGCGAGTACGATGCCCAGGTTCTTACTTCGGCGCGCGAATCGGCCGAGTTCTACGAGAAGGTCGCGACCGTGTCGGGCGACCCGAAGATGGCGGCCAACTGGGTGATGACGGAGCTGATGGGATTGCTCAATGCCGAGGGCAAATCGATCGCCGAATCTCCCGTGAGCGCCGGGAACCTGGGCGAGTTGGTTGGGCTGATCAGGAAGGGAACCTTGTCCAACAAGCTCGCCAAGGAGATCTTCCCCAAAATGTTCTCAACGGGAGACGCGGCAGCGGTCATCATGGAACGCGAGGGGCTGAAGCAGATCAGCGACACCGGCGCACTGGAGAAGATCATTGACGACGTCCTGGCCGGGAACCCCAAGCAGGTGGAACAGTTGAAGGGCGGCAAGACAACAGTGATGGGATTCCTGGTAGGCCAGGTGATGAAGGCCTCGCGCGGGCAGGCGAATCCGCAGGCCGTCAACGATCTGCTGAAGCAGAAGCTGGGCTGATGCCGCGCGGTCAAGAGGAGGCAAACATGTTGAAAGAAGGCGATCCCGCCCCGGACGTCACGCTCGAGACGGATTCGGGAGAGAAGTTCCAACTGTCGAAACAGAAGGGCAGGAAAGTCGTGCTGTACTTCTACCCGAAGGCCGACACGCCGGGTTGCACGATCGAGGCCTGCGAGTTTCGCGACCTCAATCAGAAGGTTTCGAAGAAAAACGCGGTGATTGTGGGGATTTCGCCCGACGCCGCCAAGTCACAGGCGAAGTTCAAAGGCAAGTACGACCTGCCGTTCACTCTGCTGGCGGACGTAGACAAGGCAGCGGCCGAAGCCTACGGGGTGTGGAAGGAAAAGAACATGTACGGCCGGAAGGTGATGGGCATCGAGCGCAGCACCTTCATCATCGACGAGCACGGCAAAATCGCGAAGATCTTCGCGAAGGTGAAAGCGCAAGGCCACGCCGAGGCGGTACTCGCGTTGCTGTAGACGCGACCGTTAGGCCTTCAAAGCCGCGCCTTCTGAGCCGCGACCGTGAGGGAGCGGTGGCGGGCTCTACCTACCTGACGGTTCTTTTCGCTTCCTGTTCATCCACATCACTCGCTCAGAGACTGTGAACAGAATCAGCCACCGCTCCCCCACGGTCGCGGCTCTGAGGGCCTAACGGCCGCTGCTCCATCGAATGTGTGCTCGTGTGCCCTACGCAGCCGGGCGCACCTGGTTCAGCAGCCGCACACCCGCGTCCACCAGCATTCCCGCGGCCTCCGGCTTGTAGTGCATCGGCAGCAGGTACGACTGGCAGAGCATGTCGGGAACGTAGTACGTCTCCCACGGCGACCAGCCCCCTTCCGGGTAGCACTCTGCCGGCGGAATGTAGTTGACGCAGCCGTTCGAGTACCCCAGGAACAACGTCTCGGCAAAGGGCGAGCGCGCTTTCGCCCGAAGCCCCAGTTCCACCAGCGTCTCGCCCGCCGCGGTGGCGATGCCGAGACTCCCGATCCGCAGCGCCTGCACCGGAACGGCGGCGGAAAGGTGACGTTTGCCGGATTCGACCTCGCGCAGCAGGTAGGCTGCCCAGTCGCGGAAGCGGATGAAGAACCGTTGATTCGGTTCCGGCACGCCGTCACGGCGGGCCTTGGCCAGCAAATCCTCGCGCATTGCCAGAATCTGACGCGCGTCTTCGACAGAAGGGGGATCCACCAGCGGCAGCGTCACCGTTTCGCTGGCCGCCGCGAGCGAGATCTCGTACGGATCCGCGGGCAGCAGCGGATACATCTTGTTGCGGGTCAGGGAGGCGAAGATCACCGGATCGCCGCGCTTCTGATGGGTACGGATCGCATGTGCTACCTTCAGCACCTCGGCCCCCAGCGTGTGGCCCAACCGAGTCATGTTGTCGGTGTCGTCTTCGGTGGCCCCGATGCCCGTGATCGGGTTGATGTTGCCGCCGGCCGCCTGCAGGAAGAGCGCCGTGGCTCCGGTCGCACGTTCAATCAACTCGCGCGCCGGCCCCGGAAAATCCGGGGAAAAGCCGAGGAACTTGGGGCCCATCGTAACGGTGTGGCAGCCGTAGCTGAACACGACGGCCAGCGGGCGTCCGCTCAACTCGTCGACGCGAATGACCCCCACCGTGGGGTCCATCGGCCCCGAAGGATTCTCGCCGAGCATGATCTTGCCGTCCTCGCCCGGCTCGCGGCGATTGATGCCGATCCACGCCGAGCCACAACCGGTCCCCAGCCGGGCAGGGCGCAGGCGCTCGTTCGCCACGCTGGCGCAGCCCACCAGCAGGTTGGCCAGGTTGGCCAGATACTCGCGCTGTAGCCGTTTCTGATTGGCGTCGTCCCAGGAATAGTCCCAGATATTCGGCCCGCAGTGCGTGTGGCTGCAGTTGATCAGAACGGACTCCACATTCGTGCCCAGTTCGCTCGCGATCGCCTGCCGGATCCGGTCCACCTCCGGACTGAGAATGAAGACCAGGTCGCAGGCGACGATGCACACCTTGTGATTCCCATCGGCGAGCACTAGTGCAGTGGCCGTCAGTGGACGTTCAATGCATCGAGCCACGCCGGCCCGGGCGATATAGCCGCAGAGGCTGATCCCGAGCGGTCCGGTGATATCCACCCGGTACACGCCCGCTTGCAGATTCGAAGTCATCGCGAAGTGCTCCATCGAGTAGCGTTTTCAAAAGCGGAAGGTCAGCGAAAGCTGAATCTGCCGCGGTGGGCGCGTGGCCAGGATGCGTCCGTAGTTGACATTACCGGTCGTCAGGCTATTATTCGCAGCGCCCCACTGGGTGTGGTTGAACGCATTGAACAGATCCGTACGGAACGCCAGTTCGCGGCCTTCGCCGCCAACGGGAATGGACTTCAGGATCGCCAGGTTGGCGTTGGCAATGCCAGGGTCCTCGAAGACCCCTAGCGGCGAGTTGCCCCAGACGCCGAATTCGGTCTGGCGGAAACAACCGGTGTTGAACCACTGCAGCCGTCCCTGTCCGCCGGGGACGTTGCGCGGATCGCAGATCCGGTCCGGATGCGCCCCGTAGCCGGTGCCGGAATTGTCCACCGTCGTCACCTTGTTCGGAATGCCGGTGGTCGTGTCGATGATGCCGCTGAACCGCCATCCGCCGATCAGCAGGTCCGCACCACGCGACGCCCCGTTCCCAAATGCTTTGCCTTTGCCGAACGGCAGATCGTAGGAGAGGGAGTTGACCAACCGCAGACGCGGCGTCAACTGCGCGGGGCCGGCCCAGATGTGCGCATAGCGGTAATGCACGTTGCCCTGGTCGCTGCTGCCGGCGTAGCTGCTGACGATGTTCTTGGCGAACGTGAAACTGGCCAGGTACGTCAGGCCTTTCCAGTTATTGTTCTTCAGCGTTGCGGACAGAGCATTGTACCTGCCGAACCCGATGGGCGCCCAGGTGCCCAGGACTCCCCATTGCGGGAACTTGCGCCTCTGCTGAAGGCTTAGGCCGGCCAACGGTCCCTGCGGCAGATCCGGCGCGTTCGAGTCGATGAACTGGTTCAACCGGTAGGCGTGCGTGCCCTGGTAGCCGATCTCGGTTGCCCATTGGGTTCCGATGCGCTGTTGAATGCCAGCCTGCCATTCGAGCACGGTTTCGTTCGGATAGTGGCGCTGCGGGAAGCGGAACGTGTACGGCGGCGTCGCGTTCGGCGTCGGGATGGCCGTGGGACCGGGCACCGGGAAACTGCCGTCGACGAACAACGAGGGCAGCGGATCGCTCGAGGGCACGATGGTCTCGTACCTCAGCCGGAAGGGCCCCACGCCGGTGCTGATGTCGGCGAACTGGTTGTTGTTGATGTTGCCGTTGTAGTAGATTCCAAAACCCGCCCGGAAGACGGTATCGCTTCGCAGGGAGTAAGCCACACCCAGACGCGGCGAGAAGTTCAGTTTCGGCTTGGTGTGCCCCTCGCGAGGCACGCCGGGAGTCAGCGGAGCGTTGCGTCCGTAGTCGGTCGACGCGCTCAGGTAATCGGTAGGGTTCTGCAGCACGTAGCGCAGTTCGCCCGTTCCGTCGTTGTAGTACGGCACGGTGTTGCGCGGCACCAGAAACGGGCCCCAATAGTCGTAGCGAAGGCCATAGTTCAGCGTCAGGCGAATGCTCACCCGCCACGAGTCCTGCGCATAGGCGCCGTAGTAGCGTTTGTGGCCCATGTACTCGGCGCCGTTGAGCTGGAACAGGCCATTGAGCGACGCGCCGAGCAGATAGGAGGCAAACGCATTGCCGCCGCGGTCGCGGGCGCTGTCCCGCAGGGCGGTTTCGCAGGCCGCCCGCCCGGCAGGGCAGGCTTCCGTGAAGATGGAGGAAAAGTTGAAAGAACCCTTGTCCTGCGCCTGAATCGGGAAGTAAAAGCGCCGCTCGATGCCCTGGAACCCGAACTTCAGATTGTGCCGGCCGATGACCTTGGTAAAGTCGTCGCCGAGCTGGAAGATGTTGTCGGTGGCCACAAGGACGAAGGTCAGTGATGCGTTCATGCCGTAGCCCGTGCCCCCAAACGACGGTCCGCCCCGCAGGCCGGAGGTGTTGCGCAGGCCGATGGCGGCCGAGACATCCGGAACGGTCAGGTCGCGGCCGTAATACCAATTCGGCCGGGCGAATCCGACGGTGAAGTCGTTCACCGTGGTCGGCGAGATCAACTGGGTCCAATGGACGGCGGCCACATGGTCTTTGCCGTCCTGTTGAAGACCTTCCAGCGACTGGAGTCCGGTACCGACCGACGGCGAAACCATTCGGCTGAAGCGGCCGTACACTCGCGTGTTCACGCTTTTGACCCAGTCGACCCGGAGCACGCCCTGGTCCTGATTCAGGCGCTGCCTGGTGTCGCCGATCAGTCTCGGGATACCGTCGACTACGGCGTTCGACCGCGCAACATAATCTTGCAGGAACTTGTACGACACCGGGTCCACACAACTCGGCCTTGGGGCGCACAGCGTCGTGGGCCCGATGGGGATTCGGTTGCCGGGGAACGGTTCGCGCAATCCCGTAACCGCGTTGAACCGGTAGGGATTGTAGATCGTGGGGGTGGGTCCGAAGGTCCCGCCGGCTTGCGGGGTTCGGAACGCGGAAAAATCCCCGTTGCGCAGTTCATCGGGCGGCACCGTGGCGATGGTGAATGTGGATTGCCGCACGCGCATGCCCTCGTAGGCGGCGAAGAAGAACAGTTTGTTTGCGAGGATCGGCCCCCCGGCGGCCCCTCCGAACTGATTCTGGCGGTACGGCCGCCTCCGCTGCCCGGCGAGGTTGGCGAAGAAGTAATTTGAATCGAGTTTTTCGTTGCGCAGGAACTCGTACACTTCGCCGTGCAGGCGGTTGGAACCGCTCTTGGTGATGACGTTGACGCTGGCCACGCCGTACCCGAACTCGGCGTTCATGCCCGATACCTGGATCTTGACTTCTTCAATCGCCGAAGGCGGCTGTTGGGGATTGGTCGTGCCGTAGTTGGAACTCTGCACGTTCACGCCGTCAATCGACACATTGACCGACGAATCGCGGTTGCCCGCGGCGAAGATGCCGGAGGAACGGAAGATCGGGTTCGCGACGCTGGTGCCGAAGACGGCGTTTTGCGAGAAACTGCCCATGCTGATCTGGGTCCCGATGCCTTGCAGCGACACATTGGGCAGGGTCACGGCGAGATCGAAGAAATTGCGGCCGTTCAACGGCAGGTTCTCGACCAGTTTGGTGACGATCGTTCCGGAAGTCGCCGCGCTCGAGGTGTCGATCAGCTCCGCGCCGGCCGCCGACACGGTCACCGATTCGCTCGCCTGGCCCACTTGCAGAGATACGTCCACTTGCGCCACCTGGGCCACGCGCGCCACGCGATCCGTGACTTCGCCCTTCTTGAATCCGGGGTGCGTCACCGTAACCGCGTAGGTGCCCGGCGCCATCGAGGGCAACGAGTAGTAGCCGGCGCTGTCGGAACTCGTCGACCTCTCCTCGCCCGTTGCCGCGTTCTTCACCGTAACCACAGCTCCCGACACCGCGGCTCCCGTGGGGTCGGTGATGAGTCCTCGAATCGAAGTGTAAGTGTCCACCTGGGCGTTGAGTCCACTCGCCAGAAATAACAGCGCTGCTGCGACAAACAGTCTTGCCATTGTTCCTCCTGCCAGCGTTTCGATTGTAACGGAGTATGTCAAATAGGTAAGGGCTCGTCAACACGGAACCGCGGCTGGAAGGCCGCGGACCTGGCGGTCGCTTAGTGCAGCCGGGCTTCGGGCTCCGCGCGATCCTGCGCTACCCTGGAAGTTCTTCGCAACTTGCCGGAATCGGCTGATCGGCGGCTTGTGGCCGAATCATGGAAATCGCCCAGGAGACGACGAATTGAGCGACTCGACGAAGCCCCCCCGCCGGCGGCCCCTGGCATACAAGAACGAGCAGTTTCTCGCCACGTCCGACGCCAGACCGCTGCGAATTCTATCGGAGTACCTGGAGCCGCTTGCGCACTTCCGCAAGAACGGCATCCGCGACACCGTTGTCTTCTTCGGCTCGGCGCGCGTTCCTGAACAAGGCCGGATGTCGGAATATTACCAGGCCGCCCGAGACCTGGCGCGGGAGTTCACCGCATGGAGCGAGCGCATGGTTGAAGAAAACGGCAACCGCCGCTTCGTTGTCTGCTCGGGCGGCGGGCCGGGAATCATGGAAGCCGCCAATCGCGGGGCGTCGGAGGCGGGCGGCATGAACGCTGGGTTTAACATTTCGCTGCCCTTCGAGCAACTCCCGAATCCGTACATCAGTCCGGAGCTGAACTTCGAATTTCACTACTTCTTCATGCGGAAGTTCTGGTTCGCCTATCTGGCAAAGGCGTTGGTGGCGTTCCCGGGGGGATTCGGGACACTCGATGAAGTCATGGAGATCCTGACCCTCGCCCAGACTCAGAAGCTGGCGAAAAAGCTGGTGATCATTCTTTACGGCACGGAGTTCTGGAGCCGCGTACTCAACTTCGAAGCGCTGGTGGAGACAGGAATGATCTCCGCCGAGGATCTGAGCCTGTTCCAATTCGCCGATGACACCGAGACCGCCATGAAGATCCTGACCGAGGGGCTGCTGAAGTATCACGTCAAGCCGGAACCCGAGTTGCCGGCCATCGCCAGGACGCGCGTGCAGGAACCCGGCCGCCTGAAATGAACCTCCTGTCGAAGCTCGGCTGGCTGGAGAAACTGTTCCTGCTCGTGGCGGCTGGACAGGCCCTCGCCCTGATCTTCGGCCGCCGCGCCGACATCGGGACTTTTCCGCTCATCGTCCTCGGACTCCTGCTGGTGGTCCGCCATGGCAAACGGGCGATGCGGCGCCTGGTGTGGCGCGTGCGCAACCGTCTCATCGTGACCTACGTGTTCATCGCGGTAGTCCCGATTTCGTTGCTGCTTTTTCTGGTGGGCATTGCGCTGTGGATGCTGATCGGCCAGGTGGCGGTGTTCACCGTCTACAACGAATACAAGCGAGTGGGGTCGACGCCGTCGGGGGAACTCAGCGAGCCGACGCCGGACCTGCTGGCAGGACTGGCCCCTCAGCTTGGGGACGTCGTGGTGCTCGACCCGCGCCAGGAGATCAGGGTGGGCGGGCAAAGCGCGCGCGGCTTGGGATTTCGCGGGCGCCGTCTGCCCGCCCCCGTGAACCGCTTCGACATCGAGGTCGCGGGTTTCACCCTGGTCTCGATTGGCGGCAACCGCTACGTGCTGGCGGTCACGACGCGGCCCTCGGCCGTGTTCCGGAGCCTGTTCGGCATCAGCCTCGAAGGCCAGGAGATCTACATCTACTTCGCCTCCGCGGTCGGCATCCTGCTTCTGGTGGCGCAACTGGTTTCCATCGTCATCGGCGTGTCGATCACGCGAACGCTGACCGGCGCCGTCCATGATCTCTACGAGGCGACGCAGAGGGTGCGAGCGGCCGACTTCTCCCACCGCATTCAAGTCAAGGGCTCCGACCAGTTGGCCGAGTTGTCGACGTCCTTCAACCAGATGACGGAAAACCTGGAACGGCTCATTGTCGTCGCCAAGGAGAAGGAGCGGCTGGAGTCGGAGTTGGAGATCGCGCGGCACGTGCAGTCCGGACTGTTTCCGAAGGCCCCGCCGCGCCCCAGGACGCTGACGATTGCCGGCGTCTGCCGTCCGGCCCGGGTGGTTTCGGGCGATTACTACGACTACCTTACCGTGGGCGACTCGAAGGTGGCGCTGGCCATCGGAGACATCGCGGGCAAGGGCATATCGGCCGCGCTGTTGATGGCTTCCATGCAGTCCCTGCTCCGAAGCCAGTTGGCCGAGGTTCATGACGTCTCGCCACGGCTGCTGGTGTCGGTGCTGAACCGCCAGTTGTACGCCAACACGACGCCGGAAAAATATGCCACCTTCTGCCTCGGCATCTACGACGACTCGAGTGGGGTGCTGACCTATACCAATGCCGGGCATCTGCAGCCGCTCGTCGTACATGGTGAGGAGGCGAGTCTGCTCGATGTCACCGGCACGGTGGTTGGCGCCTTTCCGATGATTCTCTACGAGGAAAAGCAGGTCACGCTGGCCCGGGGTGATTTGCTGGTGGCCTACACTGACGGGATTACCGAGCCGGAGAACTCCTACGGCGAGATGTTCGGGATGGAGCGGCTGCGGGACGTGGTGCTGAAGTACCGCGATGCGGATCTGGGGGAAGTGATCGCGCGGGCGATGGAAGCGTCCAGGGAGTGGGCGACCTGTCCGGAGCAGGAAGATGACATGACCATGGTGCTCGCCCGGAGGGTGGCGTAAGATCGGCTTGAGGCGCATGCAGCTCGATTTCTCCCACGCGACTTTGGGAAGGCTGCCGAATCGCGTTCTGCGGCTCGGTATGTCCGCGAGTTATCGTCCCGGAGAAACGGCAGTCCGCCGCGCCATCGACCTGGGAGTCGGATGTTTCTTCCTCTACGGGTTCGACTCGCAGATGGTTCGCGCGCTGCGGGACCTCCCTTCGTCCGGCCGCGAGCGGCTGGTGATCGCCACAGGCGCCTACAACCTGATCTGGACGCGGCAGAACTTCCGGCGGACCCTCGAGAAGCGGCTGCGCCAGCTTCGCACCGACTACCTGGACGTGTTCCTCTATCTCGGCGTGATGAAACCGGGCGATCTCGACGAGCGGGCGCTCGACGAATTGAGCTCCATCCGCCAGGACCCGCGCGTCCGGGCCGTGGGGATGTCGTGTCACGATCGGAGGTTCGCCGCCGAGATGTCCCGGCGCGGCGCCCTGGACACGTTGATGATCCGCTACAACGCGGCCCACCGGGGAGCCGAGACCGAGATTTTCCCTTCCATCGACGGGCAGCGGACGGGCGTGATCAGCTATACGGCGACGAGGTGGACGGCCTTGCTGCGCAAGTCGCCAAACTGGGCGGGCCCGGTTCCCGACGCCGGGCTTTGCTATCGCTTTGCCCTCAGTCACCCGTCGGTGGACGTGTGCCTGACAGCGCCTCGCAGCGAACGGGAACTCGAGGACAATGTGCGCGCCCTCGAGCGCGGGCCGCTGAATGAAGACGAACTGCGCTTCATGCGCGAATTCGGCGATGCCGTCCACGCGCGGCAGAAGTGGTTCATGTAGGAGGCTCCGCCGCTATCCGCGCCGCTGCCCGGAGTCTTCGTCGTCGCCAGGGTGAGGCAAGGTTCCCTCCAGCGCGGCCTTCATCTGGTCGTGGTCGAGTTCGCCTTCCTCTTCGATGGCGTCGAGAAAGAACGTGATCGCTTCCTCGACCAACGCCTGGGAGTTCTCGAACGAGCCGTTCTGGACGTGCTGTTGAACACGCCGCCAGAGGAGCGGAGGAATGGTGATGGTCATGGAGTTTGCCCCGGCAGAGGATTGCGCGCGAAGAGGTGTTCTTCCACCGGTTGGCCGTCAATCAGGTGCTCTCGAATAATGCGCTCCAGCACCTGCGGCGTGCAGTTACGGTACCACGTTCCCTCGGGGTAGACCACGGCGACCGGCCCCTGTTCGCAAACCCGGAGACAGTTGGCTTTGGTGCGGTAGACGATGCGGTCGCCCTTTCCCAGGCCGAGTTCCGCCAGGCGCGATTTGAGATATTCCCAGGAGGCCAACCCGTTCTCCCTGGTGGAGCAAGCGGGCTTCGTCTGGTCGGCACAGAGGAAGATGTGCCGCCGGATATTGCCGATGCCGAGCTTTTCGGCGATTTGTACGATACGGTCCATGTCGTCTTTCTACAATAGCGCCCTGCCGCTATCCTGAGCGTAGGAGGCTCTGTCATTATGACCCCGTTTGAGGAACTGGTGGAACAGTCGCTCGATCGGATTCCGGAACGGTTCCGGAGGAGGCTCCACAACGTCGCCTTTATTGTGAAACGCGAACCGGCCGAAGAAGAGTACGACCGGGCGGGAGGCGGCCGGGCGGGCTCGCTGTTGGGACTGTACGAAGGCCGGCCCCTGACCGGGCGCAGCGTGTTTCAGCCGGTAGCGATGCCCGACCGCATCACGATTTTCGAAGGGCCGCATCGTCGCCTGGCGCGAAATCCAGCCCACCTCCGCAGCCTGGTGGCCGACACGGTGCTGCACGAGGTCGCCCACTACTTCGGCATGAACGAGCGGCAGGTCCGAGGATGGGAAATGAAGCGCGAGCGGCGGCGCGGAGGTTGATTCTTACCTGGTCCAACCAAACCGCGGCCGGAAGGCCGCGGACTTGAGTTTCTACATTTTCAGGCTATCCACGTGAGGAGCATCGAGCGGTGACGCGCGCTTTCTCCGCGCGTCTGGCGATCGGCACGTGGCGCGTCGATTGTATGGGCGCATCCATGCGGCCTCTGCAGTTTGGCCATTTTTACCCTGGTGGCACCAGATTCAAAGCTTGCAGGGGACCTTTAGTTTTCCACGTGATCGCTAACATCCAGGCCATCGGATCCATCGCCTTCTCTCCGCAAGATTCTCCACCATCGCCAGACCCAATCATCACGGGCCGCTTGGCAACGAGGCTTGGTTGG
>JBJXGR010000123.1:0-25064 GCA_046160045.1 Bryobacteraceae bacterium | reverse complement strand
GGCGTGCCCGTGCTGGCCAGCGCGGTCATGAAGAAGCTGCGGACCTGCTCGAAATGCAGGACCGCTTCCCTGCCCCGTTTTTCTCCCGATGTGGTGAATACTTCGAAATTCGTCGATTTGACGCGTGTCCAGCGCTCGGCGGCGGAGACCACGTGAAGAAGTACCAGGAGCAATATCGGCAGTTTTGCCATTCACACCCGCCTCAGCCCGAAATTAACACGGGCGAAGTCCGGTGTCGATGGGGTGTCTCTTTTGCTCACCGGAAGCCGGCCTTCGGCCGGCGGGCGCATGTATGCGGCCCCTACGTGGCGATCATGGTGTTGAGAATTCACAGGCGTTCCTGGTACGCTCGCTTGCTATGCAACGACGGACGATGCTTTGCTCCCTGGCCAGCGCCGGCGCCTCGGCGGGCGCCTCGACGGATTGGCCAAGTGCGTTTGCGAAAACCTGGCGCGATACCTTCATCGCCCATTGGCGCGACACGAAGGAATATACGCTGGCCATGCTGGAAGCGATGCCGGCCGAACATTTCGACTTCAAGCCCGTACCGGCCCAGCGGTCGTTTGGCGAGCAGTTCACGCATTTGGCGGCCGCCAATGTCGCGTACTTCAAATCGTTCGCGGTGCTGCCGCCGCCCGAGCGGGTCACGGCCGCGGATAAGGATTCGGCCCGGCGGTATGCGACCGCATCGTTCGACTACGTCGCCTCGGTCTTGGACAAGCTGACGGAGAAGGACTTTGTGCGCACCAATCTGCAATTGTGGGCGAAAGCGGCTCCGCATTCGGGGACCGATGTCTGCCTGCGCGCATACATGCACACTGCCCATCATCGGGGGCAGGCGGTGGGGTACCTGCGGCTGAAGGGGATTACGCCGCCGGCGTGGAAGTTCGAGCCGGCGGGGCGGTGAGCGGCGGGGGAACCAGAGTTCCTTTGCACGCTGAAGCGTCCGCCACAATTTGGGGGCTACGACTCGAGGGGCGAGCCAAAAACTCGCCCAAGGCCGGCCTGCGGCCGGCGAGTCGCATGTATGCGGCCCCTACCGTGGACGCGCCAAACGCCGATCACCAGACGCGCGATGAAAACGCGCATCACCGCTCGATGCCCGTCACGTGGATAGCCTGAAAATGTAGAAACTCGAGGGGCGAGCTAAAGCTCGCCGCGGCCTGAAGGCCGCCACTTTGAAAGGACCACCATTCAGGCGAGCGCTTGTTTCACGACGTTTCCGTGGACGTCCGTCAGGCGGAAATCGCGGCCCTGGAAGCGGTAGGTCAGCTTCGTGTGCTGGATCCCCAGGCAGTGCATGATCGTCGCCTGGAGATCGTGGACGTGGACCGCGTCCTCCACCACGTTATAGGAATAATCGTCGGTGGCGCCGAACGTGAAGCCACGCTTGATGCCGCCGCCGGCGAGCCAGACCGTGAAACAGCGAGGGTGATGGTCGCGGCCGTAATTGCCATCGGTGAGGCGGCCCTGGCAGTACACTGTCCGCCCGAACTCGCCGCCCCAGATAACGAGAGTATCGTCCAGCATGCCGCGCGCCTGAAGATCGGTGACGAGCGCCGCGGCCGCCTGGTCGGTCTCCTGGCAGACTTTGGGCAATCCCTTGGGCAGGTTTCCGTGATGATCCCAATCGCGGTGATAGAGCTGAATGAACCGGACGCCACGCTCCGCCAGGCGGCGGGCCAGGAGGCAATTGTAGGCGAAGGTCCCAGGCTTTCGCGCCTCTTCTCCGTAGAGCGCAAACGTGGCCGCGGATTCTTTCGAGAGGTCGGCCAGTTCCGGCACGGAGGTCTGCATGCGGAACGCCATCTCGTACTGCGCGATGCGCGTGGAGATCTCCGGGTCGCCGAAATCGGAGTATTTCATCTGGTTCAGTTCGGCGAGCGCATCCAGGTAGTCGCGGCGGTTCTCCCTGGGGAAGCCCGGCGGATCGGACAGGTACAGGACGGGATCGCCGACCGAGCGGAACTTGACGCCCTGGTAGCGGCTGGGCAGGAAGCCGCTGCCCCAGAGGCGATCATAGAGCGGTTGCCCGCCGCCGCCCTGGCCCGGGGAAATCATGACCACGAACGCCGGCAGGTCGTCCGTTTCGCAGCCCAAGCCGTAGGACACCCAGGATCCCAGGCTCGGACGCCCGGCGATCTGGGCCCCGGTTTGCAAGAACGTCACGGCGGGGTCGTGGTTGATGGCTTCGGTGTGGAGCGACTTGATGAACGTCAATTGGTCGACAATCTTCGACAGGTGCGGCATCAGTTCGCCGACCCAGGCGCCGGATTGTCCGTGCCGGGCCAATTGATATTTCGAAGGCACGACCGGAAAACTCGACTGCGACGCCGACATCGTGGTCAGGCGCTGGCCCTTGCGGACGCTCTCGGGCAGGTCGGTTCCGGCGAATTCCTTGAGGCGCGGTTTGGGATCGAACAGATCGATCTGCGACGGGCCTCCCGACTGGAACAGGTAGATGACCCGCCTGGCCTTGGGCGCGAAGTGCGGAAACCCGGCCAAAGCGGGTTGGGCCCTGACGCCCGCGGTGGCGTCGCGCTCGAACAGCGAGGCCAGGGCGGCCGTACCCAGACCCGTAGCAGCGCGGCCGAAGAAATGACGGCGGGTGAGAGCGAGGGGCAGTGAGCCGGGCATGGTTATTCCTTGGTCACCGTTTCGTCCAGATTGAGGATCAGGCTCGCCACGCCGGCGTACGCGGCGATGTCGGCCGGAACCAGTTTCGGGTTGGACGTCGCGTCGCCCTGCTTCAGCAAGGCCAGTGCATCGTCCGCATGGCCGCGATAGTGTGACTCGAACTTGCCCAGGACGCGCCCGGCGATGCGGCGTTCCGGTTCAGTGGCTGGGCGAGCTAGCGCCAGTCGAAACCCGTAGTCGATCCTCTCCGCAGGACTCGCGCCGCCCTCGAGCAACATGCGTTCCGCCAGTTTGCGCGCGGCCTCGACGTAGGTGACATCGTTCATCAGGTTCAGCGCCTGGAGAGGCGTATTGGTTCGGGACTGGCGCACCACGCAGGTCTCACGGTTGGGCGAGTCGAAGTTCACCATGCTGGGGGGCGCGACGGTGCGCTTCCAATAAGTGTAGATCGTCCGGCGGTAGAGGCCTTCGCCCTTGTCGGGTTCGTAGCCTTTGCCTCCCTGCAGTTCCTGCCAGAGGCCCGGCGGCTGGTAGGGCCTGACGGAGGGTCCGCCGGCCTTTTCGACCAGTAATCCGGAGACAGCCAACGCCTGATCGCGAATCATTTCGGGGGCAAGACGAATGCGGGGGCCGCGGGCCAGCAGGCGGTTTTCCGGGTCCTTTTGCAGCAACTCGGGCGTCACGCGCGAGGATTGGCGGTAGGCCGCGCTCATCACCATAGTCTTGAGAATGTGCTTGACGTCCCAGCCGGATTCGATGAACTCGACGGCAAGCCAATCGAGCAATTCGGCGTGCGCGGGCCATTCGCCCTGCGATCCGAAGTCCTCGACCGTTTTCACCAGACCCTGGCCGAAGAACATCTGCCAATACCGGTTGACAATGACGCGCGCGGTGAGCGGGTTCGACCGGTCGACCAGCCAGCGCGCAAGGCCCAGGCGGTTCAGCGGCCACTGGGGACGCCAGACGCCGAGAAATCCGGGGACAGCGGCCGTGACCTTTTCGCCCGGGGCGTCGTAGGCCCCGCGGCGGAGGAGGAAAGTGTCTCGCGGCTGTTGGCGTTCCGCCATCACCATGACGGTGGGCACGGTCTCGTAGAACGCCGCCCGTTTTCGCTCGATCGCGGCGAGGGCGGCACGGGCCTGGAGAACTTTCGGCGGCGCGTACCGGTCGAGGAAGGCCATCCGCAATTTGTCCACCTGGGGCTTCGAGCGCTGCTCCTGCGCGGCGATCCGCGAGAGCGAATCCAGCAGCGGGACGACCGCCGCCTCATCGGGCGTCAGGGCGCGATTGTAGACTCGGACGTCATCAATGGAGCCTTTGAAGCGCAACCCGCCTCCGGCGCCGATGCGGAACGGCTCTTTGGAATCGATCGGCCAGATGCAGTAATCGAACAGGATCTTCAACGGCACAGGCCGGCCATCGACGTAGATGTGAACGCCGGCGGCCCTCATCTTGCCGTCGTAGCTGACCATGACGTGCTGCCACTCATTGAGCTTGACCGGGTCGACGGTCTCGAGACGCATGCCGAGATCGCTCCAGCGGTAAGTGACATGCAGGCGGATCCTGCCGTCCAGCAGATGGAGCGCGTGGCCGGTGCCCTGGAAATAATCTTCGGCACGGGAGAGGATCGCGCCTTTATTCGACTCGGGCTTGATCCAGGCGGCGAAGGTGAACGGTTCGCGGAAATTGAACTTGGCGACATCGCCCGAGTTGACGAAGCCCTTGCCGTCGAAGTGGACGGCCTGGCCGACACGGCCCGGTTCGACCGGCAGAGTCTTGGCCGAATCCAAGGCTTCGTGAAAGACCAGCCCGTCGCGCACATTCCAGTCGAGGGGTTTTTTGGCCTTGGCGATTTTCTTTTCCCACCGGGCTCGGGTTTTGTCGACGGCCGGTTGGAGTTTGGTCACCCGGCTTTCCGATTCCGCGACCCGGCGGTCGAATTCGTCGAGCTTCGCCTGCTGTTCGGGCAATGGCGCCTTGATGTAGGGCTCTTCGTTGCCGAAGTTGAAGACGAATCCTCTCTCCGGGACATTATTGAAGAACGCGAAAAGCTGGTAGAACTCGCGCTGGGTGATGGGATCGAACTTGTGATCGTGGCAGCGCGCGCAGCCGACGGTGAGGCCGAGCCACACCGCGCCCGTGGTCTCCACGCGGTCGGCGACGTACTCCACCCGGAACTCTTCGTCGACGATGCCGCCCTCCGCCGTGGTGCGGTGATTTCGATGAAAGGCGGTGGCGACCTTCTGCGAGACGGAGGCGTTCGGCAACAGGTCGCCGGCGATCTGTTCGATGGTGAACTGATCGAACGGCATGTTGCGGTGGAAGGCATCGATGACCCAGTCGCGCCAGCGCCACATGTCGCGCGGCCCATCGCTCTGGTAGCCGTTGGTATCGGCGTAGCGGGCGCCCTCCAGCCAGCGGATGGCCATGCGCTCAGCGTAGCGGGGCGAGGCGAGCAGGCGATCGACCACCGTTTCGTAGGCCTGGGGGGAAGCGTCGTTCAGAAACGCCAGCGCCTCGGCCGGAGTGGGTGGGAGTCCCGTAAGATCGAGGCTGAGGCGGCGGATCAGCGTGGGGCGATCGGCCTCGGGCATGCGCCGCAATCCTTCGCGCTCCAGACGCGCCAGCAGGAAATGGTCAATGGCATTGCGCGGTCCCGTGCCGGAGATGGCGGGGATGGACGGCCGTTCGGGCGGAAGGAACGACCAGTGCTTCTGGTAGGCCGCTCCCTGTTCGATCCAGCGCTCGATCACGCCGATGTCGCGCGGTGTCAGGGCGTCGTGGCCGGCGTAGGCGGGAGGCATGCGCAGGGTTTTGCTCGTGGACACGATCCGCTTGTAGACTTCGCTCCGGGCAGGGCTGCCCGGCACGATGCCGCGGCGGCCTTTGCCCAAGCCGGCTTTGGCGGAGGCTTCGAGATCGAGCCGCAGCGCGCTCTTGCGGGTGTTCCTGTCGGGACCGTGGCAGGTGAAGCAGCGGCCGGAGAGGATCGGACGAACGTCGCGGTTGAACTCCAGGTTGGCGGCGGGGAGGGCGGTGGCGGCCAGCAGGGCTCCGGCTACGGCTAAGGAGAGTGCGGCTCCAGGTTGTCGCGGGCTTCGTGGGGCGATTGACAGGTCGGCTCGGTTCAAGGACACCGCTCCCTCAGGGCCACGGCACGGATCGGGAGACGGGCCACCGCTCCCCGACGGTCGCGGCTCTGAACGGCCGCGGCTCCGAAGAACCCGCGGACTTACGCCCGCAGTTCGAGTCTCGTGCAGAGGGCCTGGCATGTGGATGAACGTGCTTGCCTCAGTATAACCGTGAAGCTACTCTCAGCTCCGCAGCCCCTCGTCGCCGGCCAACGGCCGCAACCCATCTGTTATATACTCACCAAGATCCAGAAAATCCCGCATAGAGGGGGCGCCGATGATCCGTTTAGCCGTATTCGCCATCCTCCTGCTCGCGCAGGGGCAGGCACAACTCATGGAACGCGTCATTCTCGATACAGGCGCGTCCAAACGAACTACCCGGCCCGTGATCCGGGGTACGCAATACGCCGTGTCGTCGATGGAGCCACTGGCCTCACAGGCCGCGGAGCGCATCCTGCGGTCGGGCGGCAACGCCTTCGACGCCATCGTCGGCGGACAGGCGGTGCTCGGCCTGGTCGCTCCGGCCAGCAACGGCATCGGCGGCGACGCGGTGCTGCTGGTGTACGACGCCAAGACCAAGAAGGTTTATTCGCTCAATGCGGAAGGCACCGCCCCCAAGCTGGCGAGCATCGAGTGGTACAAGAAAAACCACGACGGCAAGCTGCCGGTGAACGACACACTGCTTTCCGGCACCGTCCCGGGAGTGATCGATGCGTGGTACGTGATGCTGTCGAAGTGGGGCACGCTGAGTTTTAGCGACGTGCTGGCCCCGGCGATCGAACTGGCCGAGCAGGGGTTCGCCGCGCCAGAAGCTTTCGCTTCGTCCGTCGCCGGAAGCAAGCAACTGGCCAAGTATCCGTCCAGCGCGCGGCTCTATCTGCAAAACGGCAAACCGCCGAAGGCCGGCGAAGTGTGGCGCAATGCGGATCTGGGGCGGACCTTCCGCCGGCTGGTGGAAGCAGAGAGACAAGCGGCCTCGAAGGGGCGGCAAGCGGCGCTCCAGGCGGCTCGCGACCGGTTCTACAAAGGCGATATCGCCCGTGAAATGGCGCGGTTCTCCGAGGCCAACGGCGGCTTGTTCCGTTACGAGGACTTCTCCAGCTACACGGCCAAGGTGGAAGAGCCCGTGTCGTTCAACTACCGCGGCTACGAGGTCTACAAGAATCCCTCCGCCAATCAAGGTCCGGCAGAGTTGTTTGTCCTGAACCTGCTCGAAGGGTACGACCTGAAGGCGCTGGGACACAACTCGGCGCGCTATATCCACACCTCAGTGGAGGCCGTCAAACTGGCATTCGCGGATCGCGACCAATTCCTGGGGGACATGGACTTCATCAAGATTCCCTACGCCGGCCTGCTCTCCAAATCGTATGGCGAGGCGCGGCGGAAGCTGATCGATCCGGAAAAAGCGTCGAAGGATTTCCGCCCCGGGAAGCCCGAAGCGTTCATGACCGGTTTCGACGGGACAGAGCGCCCGCAGGACGTCCACCTGACCGGCAACGCCGATCACGAGGGCGACACCAGCTACATCACGGTGGTGGACCGGGATCGGAACGCCATCACGTTCACACCCAGCCTGCACAGCGGGTTCGGCACCAAAGTGGTGATGGCCGACCTGGGTTTCTCGTTCAACTGCCGGGGCGACTACTACTCGATGGTTCCCGGCCACGCCAACGCTCTGGAACCGGGCAAGCGGCCGCGCAGCACGCTGCAGGGCACCCTGGTGACCAAGGACGGCAAACCGTTCCTGGTGACGGGCAGCCCCGGCGGCGACGATCAGTGCATGCGCACGATCCAGACGTTTCTCAACATTGTCGAGTTCGGCATGAACGTGCAACAGGCCATCGAAGCGCCGCGTTGGACGACTCGCAGTTTTCCCGCCTCGCCGTTCCCGCATACCATGTATCCCGCGGATCTGGGGCTGGAATCGCGCGTCCCGGAGGAAACGCGCGCCGAACTCGTCCGGCGAGGCCACAAGCTGACGGTGTCGCGGCCCTGGTCGATGGGATCGAACGCCGCGATCGTCATCGACGCGGCAACAGGAGTGCTGCACGCCGGCGCCGATCCGCGGGTCAACGCCTACGCCCTGGCGTGGTGACCCGCCGCGCTATTCTGAATCGTTGACCCCTCCGCCGGATAACTCGGCTCGTCTCGCCCTCGGACGCAGGCTGGCGGCACTGAGCGTGATGGGCAGCGGCGCGCTGGCCCTGTTGAACGTCGTGGTCGGGCTCGCCAGCGGATCCACGTCGGTGGTCGCAGCGGGTATCGAGTTTGCCGGAGACTTCGTGGCGTCCCTGCTCGTGCTGGTGGGGATCAGCTTGGCTTCGCGACCTCCCGACAAGAACCATCCCTACGGTCACGGCCGGTTCGAAATCCTCTCAGGCCTGATGGTCGGCCTGATCCTGGCCGCCGGCGGCATGGCCATTTGCATCCGATCCCTCGAAAACGTGGGCTCGATTCATCCCCCTCCAGGCACGGCCGGCTTATGGTCGCTCGCCTTCTCCATCCTGCTGAAGTCTGTGCTGAGCGTCGCCAAGTTCCGTTTCGGCTCCAGAATCGGCAGCGGAGCGTTGGTCGCCGACGCGTGGAACGACGCCGTCGATATCCTCTCCGGCACCGCCGCGCTGGTCGCGGTGAGCCTTGCGATTCTGGATCCGGTACGGTTCCTGTCGGCGGATCACTATGGCGGATTCGCAGTCGGAATGATCGTGGTGGTCACGGGCGTACGCGTTGTCCGCGATACGTCACTCGACCTCACCGACGTCATGCCGGGATCGCAAAAACTGGAGCAGATCCGGAACATCGCGCTGGCCATTCCCGGGGTTGCCGGCATCGAGAAATGCTTCGCCCGCAAGACCGGCCTGCAGTACCACGTGGACCTTCATGTCGAGGTCGACCCGGCTCTTTCGGTGCGGCAAGGGCACGAGATCGCAACGGAAGTGCGCATCCACCTGAAGGAATCCTGCGACTGGATCGCGGACGTGCTGGTCCACATCGAGCCGGCTCCCGGGATCGAGCCGCCGCGTGACCGACAGACCCGGCCGAGCTGATTGCCTACTCGTCGACAATCGGAAACTTCACCGGTAGATTTTCGTAATTGTTCCGGGTGAACTTCAGAATTCGGGTCTGGCCGGGCTTGCCCGCCGGACCCAGGGGCTTTCCGTTCCACGTCGCCGATACGGAGCCGGCATTCCCGAACCGGGCGCGCAACTCGTCGGTGGCTTCAAAGCTGGCACTCGTGCCCCCGCGCAACAGGCGGGACTCGGTCTTCTCGCCGTCCTGAAAGACCACCATCCAGGAATCCGCCTCGGCCTGGAACGTGACGCGAATGGATTCGGCCTTGGCCACCTCGAGCGGCGGCGCCTCGTCCAGCTTAGGCTCCGGCACCGGCTTGGGCGCCGGCGTGAAAGGCTTTACCTGTGGCGTCGGCGGCGCCAGCACCGGCTTGGCCGGTTCCGGGCGCCGCGGCTTCGGCGCCGGGGCCGACAAATACAGCCACACGACTCCCGCCACCGCCAGCATCAGAAGAGTGCCGGCCCAGATCTTCGGTGACAAGCGCCAACTCCAGCGGCTGACCGGCACGGTGGCCCTTTCGCCGCTGATCAGCGAACTCACGTCCAGGCCGAAACGGTTTGCCACCGCGTTGCAGAACTGATCCACCGTGCCGAGCATCTTTTTCAAGTTCTGCTCGACGTTGGAGATTTTCTGCTGCAACGTACCGATCTCTTTGCCGTGACCCGCGACGTCCGTCTCGACCTTAGCCACCCGGGTGGTGAGTTCGTCCTGGACCTTGGTGACCCGCGTCGACAACTCATCCTGGACCTTGGTTACTCGCGTGGAAAGCTCGTCAGCCAGCGATTTGAGTTCCACCGGCGGCACATCGAGGGTCGACGCCCCCGACCTGCGCGTGAACAGGTCCCGCCCCGCGGTCGCATCGAGCAGTTGCTCCGGAAGCACCATCTGCACTTCGGATTCACGCGCAAGCCGGTCTTCGAGGCCTTCCCGAACGCGCATGGCGCGCCACCGAGTGAGGCACAACCACTCGGAAGGATCCTCGTCCATGTCGCCCCGGTAAAGTCCAAAGCCGATCAACTCATCTTCGTGAATCGAATCACCGAGGTCGGCCATGTTGGCGACCGTCGCCAGCCTTAGCAGGGTCGCTCCATGAAAAGCCGCCAACAGCGCTTCCACTTGCCTGGGCTCGACAGGCCCGATAAACTCGGCTGTGAATCGCAGGGACGTCTGGCCGAATTGGTAGGCTACCCAGCGGCCTGAGTCCAGGTCCAGGCCCAAGTCCTGCCCGAGGGTCGCCAGGAACTGGTTCGTAGTGAAGGCAAACCCAGCCAGCGATTCGACCGGGATGCCCCGGCCACTGCGGTTCAACTCGATGCGCATTCGAAGCCTAGGCATGTCCCTCCACCATTCGAACGGATTGCCGTCTGCCTCCGGCAGTGAGATGGCCGCACCAATTGCCACCGAAATTCGGTGACACGCACCTTTGAAATTGAGCTGGATTTTCTGGTGAGGAACTTACCCCGACCAACCAGTTCGGGGCGGCGGAATCAGTCTCCGCCAGCCGGTTTCGGGCTTCGAATCGCATCGGATCTGGATCGTGAATGCACGAGAATCCGGGCCGCCGCGTCAAGAGAACGTCGGCACTGTTTCAACTGTGACACAAGATCTAGGGTCATGTCAACGAGCTATCCATGATCGTGGGGGGCGCTCGAAGACTTAAGTTGAGTGATGCGGTAGGAGCCCTAGTACTCTACCTGATGCGACAATCGTACTAAGCGTACAACCGGATGTTTTCCCCTGATTTGCCTAGTACAATCGTGTTTTGTAACGGGCTAGAGTAGGGTTTGTAAGTCCCAAGGGGTGTTAGACTTCCAAGCGGAATTATTAAAGAACAGTCACGATAATCCCACCGCAGTCCGTGCTAGTCCGATGAGACAAAGTGCCGCTGTGCGCTCGATCAAGCGCAATTTTTGGACCAGTTCCCGCGACCCCGAGTTGTGGGGTAGCGATGATCTTTTTCGCGATCTTGTCGAGAATGCTCACGACCTGATTTATAGTATCGACCTCGAAGGTAACTTTACTTGCGTCAATCGCGCGGCCTTGCGCCTGACCGGCTACGTGCGGTACGAGGCGCTGGAAATGAACATTGCGCACCTTGTGGCTCCGGAAGATCTGGACAAGGCGCGGCAAATGATTCAGCGGACTCTCAGGGGTGAGTTAAGCGACGCGTACGATCTGCGCATCCTCAGCAAAGACGGCCGGCGCATCGTGGTGGAAGTCACACATCGGCTGGTGCTCAAGAACGGGGTACCGATCGGGACGCACTCGATCGCCCGCGACATCACCGAGCGCAGGCGCGGGGAGATGCTGGAACAGGACCGCATGCGCGTTCTGGAAATGATCGCGAGGCGGGAGCCGATTGACGAAGTCCTGCGCCAGTTGGCAGCCATGGTCGAGCGTCAGCATCCGGAACTGATGGCTTGTCTGATGCTGGCGCGAGACAGCAGGCTGTACGTGGCGGCGGCGCCGAACCTGCCGGAAGAGTTCGTTCGCTCGATGGATGGGGTGTGGGCGGGGCGAACAATGGGATCGTGCGCGTCGGCCGCATACTGGCGGAAGCCGATCTTCGCCCACGATATCGCCACCGATGCCAACTGGACCGATCAACGCGCCACGGCCCTGAAACACGAACTGCGATCGGCTTGGTCCATGCCGATCCTGACGGGAAGAGGCGATTTGGTGGGAACGCTGGCCGTGTACCAGCGGCGGCCGGCCAAGCCCGAACCGCATCACTTGCGCCTGCTGCAGATGACGACAGGTTCGGCGGCGCTGGCGATCGAACACCGGCGACTGACCGAGGAACTCGCGTTCCAGGCCCATCACGATGCGTTGACGGGATTGCCCAATCGAAAACTGCTCCACGAACGGCTGCAGCAGGCCATCGTGGCCGCGCGAAGGACATTGACGCACATTGCCCTCCTTTATATCGATCTCGACCAGTTCAAGCTGGTCAACGATACGATGGGCCACCCCGCGGGCGATCGCCTTCTGCAGCAGACGGCGTGCCGCCTGACGCAGTGCACCCGGGAGAGCGACACGGTGGCCCGCCTGAGCGGCGACGAATTCGTCATCCTGGCCGAGGGACTCCCCGACGACAAGGGTATCCAACGCGTGGCCAACGCGGTTCTCGAAAGCCTCCGCGAGCCTTTTGAACTCGATGGCCAGGAAGTATTTGCCACGGCCAGCGTGGGCGTGTCCCTGTTCCCGCGCGACGCAACCGACGCTGAAGGCTTGTTGCGGGCTGCCGATAGCGCCATGTATCGGGCCAAGCACGGCGGCAAGAACCGGTACCAGCACTTCTCCCCTGAGATCAGCGCGGCCTGCCTCGAGCGTTTTTCGGTGGAGAACCATTTACGCCGCGCTCTCGACCGCAACGAGTTCTCCGTCTACTATCAGCCCCAATTCGAAGTGAAGACGGGCCGGCTGGCCGGCTACGAAGCACTTCTTCGCTGGACCCATCCCAAACTGGGCATAGTGTCCCCTTCCCGATTCATACCTATCGCCGAAGAGAGTGGTCTGATCATCGGCATCGGCCAGTGGATTCTGCGCCATGCTTGCGGCCAGGCGCGCGCCTGGCAATCTCCCGCTGCTCTTTTCCGCACCATTTCAGTGAACGTTTCCGCCCTCCAATTGAGCCAGCCCGATTTCGTCCAGTCGGTTCTGTTCGCCCTCGAAGCAAGCGGCCTCGATCCCTGTTGCCTGGAACTGGAAATCACCGAGAGCCTTCTGATGCGCGACGTCGAGGATTTCGCAAGGAAGATGAGCGCCCTCCGATCCCTGGGAGTCAGAGTGTCGGTTGACGACTTCGGAACGGGCTACTCGTCGTTGAGCTACTTGCAGCGCCTGCCGGTGGACGTTCTCAAACTCGACCGTTCGTTCGTCGACGGCCTCAAGAAGGCCGGCAACGGCCGGGCTCTGGTTCAGTCAGTGGTCTCGATGGCCCATGAACTCGGTCTCAAGGTGACTGCCGAGGGCATCGAGACACACCAACAGCTCGAGGCGATCCACGAAACCGGTTGCGACCTGGCTCAAGGTTATCTGCTCGGCATACCCGCACCCGCAGGCGCGGTGGCAACCGAGGCGTACCCGGTCACCGGCGGGGCGAAGTACCCCATTCCCATCCGGCGCCCCGGTCGGGCCCTTTGCTTATAGCTTGCGTAGGACTGCCCGCACACACACCTTACTCCTAGGGTCATAGGCCTCCTTGTATTGCCTGCCGGTACTCTGTTGACAGCCATGGTCTTGCAATTTTTCCCAGCAACAACCATGCTTGAAAAAGAGCGGGCGGATTTACGGTTCCGCCTGGAGCGCCTCCCCCCCGGGCCATCGAGGAAGGCTGATTTTGGACCCTAAGAACTACCCGGATCGAGAACAGGAGCGGCGAGATCCACCCTCATATCTTTTCTCAAGCGCGGAAGCCCGCGCCATGCTGGATGAGTTTCGGGCCTTGGTGCGGGCTGGAGTGCTTCGGGTCACCGCCGATAATGACGTCGTCTTCGTCCGCCCTTCCCAGGAGTGGCCAGACCCTGGCAAGCCCAACCTCAAAGCCTCCGAAGAAGAACTGAGGAATGTCGACCGCCAGATCCTCGACTGGGTCAAGCGAAATCGCGAAACACGTGAGGAAAACGCGGAACGACCAGGATCGAGCCCCGAAGGGGCCATGCCGGAATTGCGTCATCAGGTGGTGGAGCGCCTTGCCGGCAAGATTCTGGAGTTGTGGGAAACCAGCCGCGAGCGTCCGCTGCAGGATGAAGTGATTGACCGTTTGACGGCTCAGATTCTCAGCCGCTGGACCGGGAAATAGAGCTACTCGGCCGTCCAAAGCGCTCGTCCCGCTCCCTGGGGAGAGTAAACCGTAACACAGATCTCCGAATCGGTCTGCCAGTGCGGGCTGTCGCACTGGTACCGGATCTCGTAATTGCTTCGCCAATCGCGGTAGAGTGCAGCCAGCAAACCGGGCACTCGGGAGGTATCGCTGAACCACTCCGTGCGCACGTTCTCCGCGACCGTCGTGCCGCTGCCGGCGGGCGCCATAAGGTGGATTGCCAGGTCTTTCCGCACCTCCAGGGAAAAGGGATGCGAGAACCCGGCGCGGGTCAGCACAAAGAGCAGCTTGGTCTCGCGCCCGGAATGCGTCAGAGCCTTGGCAACCGCGCTGGCGGCCTGCGCCGGAGTGGTTCCCTCCGGTTCCAGGGAAGTGACACACGACGTCGGAGAATCCAGCCGGACGCCGCCGGGAGCGTTGCCGCTCGGGGAAGGCGCCGCCCTGTCCCCAGGAGCACCGTTGGTGAAGCTACAGACAGCCCAAAGATCTTCAGGGAGGCTTTCGGCGACACACTGCTCCAACGCCGCTAAACCCCATTCGCCGAGCGCTTCGTCCACCAGGAATCCAGCCGCCAAAGGGGCGGCGGAAGGCGTCTCTCTGAGGTGATAATCGCCGACTTGCCGATGATTCTCCTCCAGGACGAACTCGAGAGGCTTCAGGCACGATACCTCGCGCTGGTCGGGACCGCGCACGGACAACCGGAGGGTCCGCCATCCATCCTCTCCGTGACGCAACAGGGAGGGTACGATCGCCAGTGTGGGGCCGGTTGCCAATTCGCGCATCCGGCCGCGAATCCTGGTCAATGCCTGGAGAATCGGATTGCGCCGGGTGCCCACCTCGGTCTTCCACAGATTCTCCACCAGCGGCAGGAACCGGGGGTCAGCGGTACGTCCAATCAGCCAGATGGCCGAGGCGCGTTCAGACTCTCCCTCTCCGAGCAGTTTCAGGATGAAGGGGATCACAGCCGGGTCGCTGGAAAGGTAAATGCCATAGAGAGCGTTGGCCCGCACGCGACAGTTGGTATCCCCGCGCACCGCTTGCCACATCAACCGGGTGCATTCCTCCGCTTGCGTCCCCCAGAACGCTTCGACGGCATTCGCGCGAAGGCGTGCATCCTGTTCGTACAATTGCATGGCCAACCACTGCGGATTGCGATTCAGCCGCCCTGCGAGCAAGGCCGCTTTCGAACGGACTTGCGCATCCGGGTGTCTCATCAACCGCAGCACTAGGCGCTTCGCGTGGCGGTAGTCCAGCAGCGGTTCCAGCATCCGCAGCAACCGCATCGCCAGGCGTCGCTGATCGCGATCCGATCCGACGACGGAATCGTACAGGCATTCCAGAATCTCCGGATCGGACTTGACTGCCTGGGCCGCAATCAGGGTCCTCTGCTCGGCCCTGAACCTCTCGTCATGGATCAGCGCATGGGCGAGCAGACCTTGTTCGACGAGGAAGGACACGAGAGACTCAACACCCGCACCATCCACAGGACGCTGGAGGCACGCCACCGCCCGGCTGCGGAACGCCTCCGGGTAACGCTCGTAGGTCTCCCGCATCCATCTGCACAGGCGCTGGGGGTCGTCGGCATACGAGGCGACCGCTTCACTCACGCTCCATTCCGGCAACTCCTCGACACCCGGGTATTCCGTCTTCAGCATGTGTTCCCGCTACCCACCGTCTGACCGCCCGCCATCCCCCCTTATCGGCCGTCCGGAGGGAAAGCTGCATCCGGCCGGCGGTCGTGGCAAAATGAGGATCAACTCGATGAATCGACGTCATTTTCTACTCGCCGGCGCCTCCGCGCCGCTGGCCTTGGCGGCGACCCGGAAACGCGTGGCCGCACTGGTCTCCACCTACCATGTGCGGTCCCACGCCGACAACATCGTGACCCGAATCCTGGAAGGCCATTGGATCGGCCCCAAGTACTATCCTCCGTCTCTCGACTTGGTTGCCCTCCACATGGATCAGGTCCATCCAGCCGACATCGGCGTCCGCCTCGCGGGCGCCTACGGCTTCCCGGTTTTGCCCTCCATTCCTGAAGCCCTCAGCCGGCCTCTCGACGGTGTCGTCATCGTGGTCGAGCACGGCAACTACCCCACCAACGAGAAAGATCAGCAACTCTATCCGCGCTTCGAGTTTTTCGAGGCCGTAGTCAAACACTTCCGCAAGACGGGCCGCGCGACGCCGGTTTTCGTCGACAAGCACCTGTCCTACGACTGGAAGAAGGCCCGGCAAATGTACGACTGGTCGAGGGAACTGCGGTTTCCCCTCATGGCCGGCTCTTCGCTGCCGGTGACCTTCCGCCGGCCGGACCTCGATTTTCCGCTGGGAGTGGAATTCAGCGACGCCCTGATGATTGGAGGCGGATGGGTGGGAGATGGGGGCATCTTTCATGACCTCGAAACCTTGCAGGTCTTCGTCGAACGCCGGAAGGGAGGCGAGACCGGCGTTCGCGCCGTCCAGCAACTGGCGGGCGATGCCGTCTGGAAGGCGGCCGAACAGGGGCTGTGGCCGAAGAAACTGATGCCGGTTGCCCTTGCCCGTGCCGCCAAACCCGTCAAGGGCCGCCCCGAGGACGTCACGAACCCGGCCGTGTGCCTGATTGAGTACAACGACGGCTTCCGTGCCGCCGTACTCAAGCTGGGCGGCATGGTCGGCGACTACCTGATCGCCCTCCAGCGAAAAGGGAGGACCGAGCCCGATTCGGCCAATTGCTACATCCCCACCGAGAATTCGAACAATTTCTCCATGCTCGTTCACGGCATGACCGGGATGTTCGAAACCGGCACGACGCCCTACCCCATCGAGCGCACCCTGTTGACCACCGGTACACTTTCGTTCCTGATGGAGTCGGCGTATCGGGGTCATCGGCGCATCGAGACGCCGATGTTGAACATCGCCTACCGGGCGCCTGCCAAGTCCTACTACGCGCCGGGTGAAGGCTCCCAAGAAAACGGAACTCATGATTGAAATCCTCGACGACGACATGCGAATGGCGGTCGACCCGGCCGCGCCGATCGAACAGATCGCCACCGGCTTTCGCTTCACGGAAGGCCCTGCCTGGAACCGCCGGGGCTACCTCCTGTTCAGCGACATCCCGATGAACCGGATCCACAAATGGGAGGACGGCCAAACCTCCGTTTACCGCGACCAGACGAAGAGTGCCAACGGCCTGACGTTTGACCACCAGGGCCGCCTTCTCTACTGCGAGCGCGGGCGGGTGGTCCGGATCGAGAAGGACGGCGCGATGACGGTACTCGCCCAGAATGGCCCTGTGATGCCCAATGACTTGGTCTACTCCATCACCGGCGACATTTACTTCTCTGACTTCCGCATTCCGGGACAGGGCAAATCCGTGGTGTATCAGATCACGCGCGGCGGGCAGTTGCGCGTGGCGTCAGAGGAGGGCGAAGGCCCCAATGGCGTGGCCCTCTCGCCCAACCAGCAGAAACTGTATGTCGGCGACGCCCGCACGGCGCAGGTGCGGCAGTACGATATCGCCCCGGATGGCGGGCTGCGGAACGGCCGCGTGCTGTGTCCTGTGCCGGGGGGCGTCGATGGTCTCAAGACCGACGAAGCGGGGCGTGTCTGGGCCACAGGTGGCGAAAAGATTCACGTCTTCTCGTCCGCCGGTAAGCTTCTAGGCACCATCGCGATCCCGGAACGTCCCAGCAACTGCGGGTGGGGCGACGGCTTTGGAACGCTCTTCATCACCGCACGCAGCAGTGTGTATCGGCTTCGCACGAAGACACAAGGAACGCGGACCTATTAATTAAACGGCCTGCGATCCAGTCCCTGGAGGGCGGCGCAGGATCGGAGCCAGTTTCCGTCCGGCGATCACGAGCATTCCGGCAAACGCGGCCAGGCTCGAGAGGATGACGATCGCCTTGCGATAAGGCGGAAGGCCGGTGGACGGCCTCCCCGCTTCAATCGATATCGACAGCCGTACCTCGTCCGGTTCGCGGCGGGCCCCCTCCCGAGCTTCCACGATGACCGCGTAGGTCCCGGCCTCGCGGGCGGCGTAGGCGAGGCGGCCGGAGACCGCAAAGCCGGTCGCCGCGAGGACACTCGCGGCTTTACCCTGGCGGAAACCTGGGAGGTCTGAGGGACGGATCAGCGTGACCTTCACCTGCCCGCCTTTGGTCAAGGCGCGGAACTCGGCTTGGATGGACGCCGGGGCGCGATCCACGGATACCTCCGTGAAACTCCAGTCTCCGGCGCGGATGCGATGGATATCGTCCATCACCAGCGATTTGACGGCAAGGGATGGCGCCAGCGCCGAGAAGAGGAGCGAGATAGTTCCGGCCAGCCGCACTCGGCGTCAGTATGACATAGAACACGATCGCGATAAGATGTCGGGACTACCCGTTTCTATGAACTATTCGACGATGTTTTCCCTGAAGGGCAAGACCGCCCTGGTGGCCGGCGCCAGCCGCGGCATTGGAGCGGCCATCGCCGAGGCGATGGCGGTGTCGGGCGCCTCCACCATATTGGCATCGCGATCGTTAGGCGCTTTGGAGAAGCATGCCACCCGGTTGCGTACGGCCGGATACGACGCGCGGGCGCTGTCTTTGGACGTGAGCGATTCCGCCTCCATCCGTGCCTGCGCCCAGGCCGCGGGCGAAGTCGACATCCTGGTCAACGTGGCCGGCACCAACATCCGGAAGCGGTTTGAAACGTACACGCGGGAGGAGTACGACTACCTGCTGCAAACTAATCTGCACGGGCTGGTGGAACTGACCCAGGTCGTAGGCGATGGCATGGTGAAGCGGGCCAGGGGCGGCAAGATCGTGTTCATCGGCAGCCTGATGTCGTTGGTCGGGCTGCCGTACGTGACCGTGTACGGCATCACCAAAGGCGCGCTCGGACAGTTGACAAAGACGTTGGCCGCCGAATGGGGCCAGCATCAGATCCAGGTCAATTGCATTGCGCCCGGCTTTATCCTCACTGACCTCAACAAGAAGATGTGGGCCGACGAGGAAATGAACCGATGGTTGAAAGGCGTGCAGGCGAATCCGAACCTGGGGCGGCCGGAGGACATTGCACCGCTGGCGGTTTTTCTGAGCGGCCCGGGATCGAATTACGTAACGGGACAGATCATCCCGGTGGACGGCGGCTATACGACCACGCGCATGTGGCCGTTCGCGCCCTGAGGGCTTCACGCCTATACTGAAGTCATGACCACGGCCGCGACGGCCATCTCGTTCGAGCAGTTCATCGGCCTTCCCGAGACTCCGGGAGTGAAGCGGGAACTGGTGTGCGGTGAGGTGATCGAATTGGGATCAGGCAATTGGCGTCATGAACTGACGAAATCGAATCTGCTTCTGCTGCTAGCTCTTTATGTTGCCCAGCGGCCAGAGTTCCGCATGTTTGGGGAAACGATGTTCCGCCTCAGCGAGGAGTACGGGCCCCAGCCCGATCTGGCCATCGTTCGTACGGAGCACCTGTCCGAGATTACAGGCGCGCACTTCTCCTGCGTGCCCGTGGTTGCCGTGGAGGTAGTGTCGTCGGAAAGCGCGGAGTTCCTGGAGAAGAAGACCCGGCTTTATCTACGCAAGGGAACCCGCGCCGTCTGGTCGGTGTACCCGGAGGAGCGGCTGGTGCGGGTCTTCCACTCCGATCATTCGGTTCGCGATCTGTGGGGCGAGCAGATGCTGGAGGACCCGGAGGTCCTGCCGGGATTTCGCGCCCCGCTGAGCGACGTGTTCCAAGGGCTGTGAATCGCCGTTCCCTGCTGATCGCGGCCGCGGCCGCCGGCCTGCGCGCGCAGCCGCTGAAACCAGAAAGAGAGGTCTGGTTTTCGTGCCCGATGGACCCGGGAATCCGGTCAAAGGGGCCGGGGAAGTGCTCCAAGTGCGGGATGGCCCTGGTTGCGGCCATCGCGGAACCGGTGGCGTACCCCCTCGATATTGAAATCCGGCCGCGCCACGTTCCGGCCGCACAGCCCCTCACTGTCACGTTTCGCGTGCGCGACCCCAAGACCGGCCGGCCTGTCACGCGATTCGAAGTGGTGCACGAGCGCCTGTTTCATCAGTTCATCGTCAGCCAGTCGATGCGCTTCTTCGCCCACGAACATCCCGAACCCCAGCGGGACGGTTCGTTCCGCCTCGGGGTGACGCTGCCCGAACCCGGGATCTACCGGCTGGTGTCCGACTTCTACCCGGCCGGAGGAACTCCACAATTCCTCTCGAGAACGATCGTTACTGCGGGCTACAACGAACCGCTCCGCCCCGCGGCGCTCGAGGCCGATCTGCAATTCAAGCGCGGCGGGAACGTCGCGGTCGAGATGCGCCTGGAGCCGGCGCAGCCGTTGGCGGGAAACGTGACCCGGCTGTTCTTTCGGCTCGCGCCGGCAGAGGGGCTGGAGTTGTACCTGGGAGCATGGGCGCACCTGATGGCGATCAGCAACGACCTGATCGACGCGGTGCATGCCCACCCGGAGATCGCCGACGGCGGTCCGGTCATGCAGTTCAATCTGATCTTCCCTCGTCAGACGAGTTATCGGGTGTGGCTCCAAGCCCAGCGCGCCGGCATTGTAAACACGGTCTCGTTTACGATCCCGGTGGGCGGCCTGTAACGAGCGCTCCTCCCGCTCCTTGAACTGTGATGACACTACCGGCGGGCAGGTCCATCGGTTCGCGGAGCCAGTAGACACGAGTCTTGCGGAACTGGGGGATCCAGAGCAGGTAGCGGCGCCCACCGTCAGGCAGCGACGCCAGGACGTGGAGCGATCCGCCGGGCGGCACATCGACCGGCTGAATGGCGGTGAGCCGTAGCCGCCGAGTCAAGCGGCGGCTTTGTGTGACGCGAAGCCCCGGTCGCATGCTTTCTATGACAGGCGGATTGGCTGGCGGGCGATCAGGCAGATAGAGTTCGTTGCCGCGGGGCGCTCCGCCTTCGACCCAGTCGACGAGCCAGTCGGTCTCGAGTTGCGTGAGACTAGAGTCATTCCGGAACTCTCCGAAACCCGGGGCCGCGTCCCAGGGCGGCATTCGCCGCTCCAGGACTTCTTCGCGAATCGCCTTCGCCCACGGCCGCACCTCCTCATAGGTGGTGAGCGGGATCGAGGCCGACGGCCCATGGCACTGGTAGCAGCGCCGATAGAGGATTCGCGAGATTTCCTGCGCCCAGGTCAGCCGGGTGGTGATATAGTCGTGCGCGTACGCATCCGGGAGAAGGGCGAGGAGCAGGAAAGCGACACGCACCGGCTATTCGCCTCCGGCGCGAGCCGGGCCGGACCCGTAGGGTTGGGATTCCATCAGGATCGGGGCGTCCTTAACCGGCATTCTCTCAGTATAAAGGTGACGCCGCTCCATCCGAGGCGCTACGATGAAAGGCGGACAAAGGCAGTAAATATGGCAAGAGGCTGGGAGAGCAAGTCAGTCGAAGGCCAGATCGAAGCGGCAATCGGCCGCAACAAGGCCCGTTTCACGAAGACCCCTCTGAAAGGGGTCGAGCAGGCCACGCGAGAGCGAGAGCGGTCGACGCTCGAGCTTTCGCGCAAGCGTGTCCTGAATCAACTGGGGGACGCGCACAATACGCGCTATACCGAGATGTTGCGCAAAGCGTTAACGGATTTGGACAAACGTATTGAGTTGTTGAGGTAAGGGAACACACTCCATAGGCGTCCTCAAGGACCGCCGGCATCCTTTTCTGCAAACGGGGGTGGTACGTGTGTCGGCTCCAGGCGGAGGACGAAACAACCAGTGAAACATGACGTTGCCGTGATCGGTGCAGGCGCGTTCGGCGCGTGGGTAGCGTTGCGGTTGCGTCTGGCAGGATGCTCGGTCGTACTGTTTGACGCCTATGGCTCGGGACATAGCCGGGCCAGTTCCGGCGGCGAGTCGCGCGTCATTCGCATGGGCTACGGCCCGGACGAGCACTACACTCAATGGTCGATTCGATCGCTCGAACAATGGAAAGACCTGTTCCGGCAGATCGGTCAACCCTTGTTCCATCAGACCGGAGTTCTGTGGATCGCGAGCGAGAACGATCCGTATGTGGTGGAAACACGCCGGGTCCTGACCCGGCACGGCGTTCCACATGAGGTCATGGCGGGCGACGAACTCCGCCGCCTGTACCCGCAGATTCGCTTTGACGACAATGCCTGGGCCATGCTGGAGCCTGGAAGTGGGATGGTGCTGGCGAGGCGGGCGGTTCAAGCGGTGGCTGGTGATGCCCAGCGATTGGGAGTGGATTATCGGATGGAGGGGGTCGCCGTAAACGGCGGCGAGGTCCGGACACAGGGGGGCGAACGGATTGGGGCGGGCACCTTCGTGTTCGCTTGCGGACCCTGGCTACCGAAAGTGTTTCCGGCGCTGCTCGGCAGGCGCATCCACCCAACTCGGCAGGAGGTGCTCTTCTTCGGCGCCGCTTCCGGAGACCGGCGGTTCGCGCATCCGAATCTGCCTGTCTGTGCCGACCGCCTGGACGATCGCAAGCCTTATTGCCTTCCGGATGTCGAGAATCGCGGGTTCAAGGTGGCTCTCGATGAGCACGGGCCGCTGTTCGATCCCGATCAGGGGGACAGGTCCGTCTCCGCCGACGGGATCGCGCAGGTGCGGAACTGGCTGTCGCGCCGGTTTCCGGATATGGTGGACGCGCCGGTGGTGGAGACCCGTGTCTGCCAGTACGAAAACACCTCGAACGGGAATTTCCTGATCGACCGGCATCCGGATTTCGCGAACATCTGGATGGTAGGCGGAGGTTCCGGCCATGGGTTCAAGCACGGGCCCGCCGTGGGGGAGTACGCCGCCGGGTTGATCCTGAATGGGGGATCGCCGGACCCCCGATTCTCGCTTTCCACGAAAGGCGAGGTTCGGAAGCGCGAGGTCTTCTGACCTGCACTGAAGACTGGGCCTCCAGGCACCGGCGCTACGCGTAGCACCGGATCTCGAAGACACGCGCCAGCGGGTCGCCGTGCGTCGCCTTCACGACCAAGCGCAACTGCGTCATCTCCCCGGAGGTGATCGCGAGGCGGTTCACCCGCTGATAATTGCCGCGCTTCTCGACCAGGGTCGTCCATTCACCCTCAGGACCGTGGCGGGCGAGAACGTCGTAGTCACGGACTGTTTCCGGCTGCGGGCCGCGAATCATGATCTGGTTGTAGGAATTCTGGGCGGTCAGCGTCAGCTCACGTTGGAATCCCGTGTCGAAGGTTAGCTGGATCGCGCGCACCGCCTGTGGCTGGTCCCAGGAGAGTTGAATCCAGGCACCGTCTGGTTCCAGCTTCGCCGACCAGCGGTGGATCGGACCCTTGGGGATGTCGCGGATTTCGCCGTCGAGGATGCAGTCAGGTGGGGCGCCCTCCACCGAAGAGGAGGCCGTCACGCGAGCCTTCCATGTCCTTCTGCGTGAGGATATGATCGCCCACCAGACGGCGACTGCCTCGCTTTCCGGGAAGCATGCCCACCCAGCTTCCCTTCAGCAGATCATATTCTGCAGCTCACTTCGACGCCACCAGAAGCGGATGGCCGAGCGTGTCGCCATTCGCATGGAAGCCGTTGCGGTCCACATCCACAAAGATCGGATTCGTATACGCGATCGGGTGCATGGTGCCGTAGGGATTGCGTCCCCAGAGCTTTTTCAGGTCGGCATGCTCGCCGGCGGCGACGACGATCAGGTGAGCGTCCTGCTGCAATTTCACCCGAACCGTCTGGTCGAAGCGAATGACTCCCGCACGGAACGCAGCCGGGTTGGCCTGCTTCGTGTAGTTGTACTCCTTAGGCTGGCGGCCATTCACCAGCACCTGCACGCGGTCGATCTCCATCCATCCCGGCGCCTGGACCCGCACCTTCAGGTCGATGTGGCCTTCGGCAATCACGGTGGAGCCAACCGGCAGGCCGTCCGCCGTGGTCACGGTCAGGAACGGGCCGTTCGAGATCACCATTCGGCCCGCCTTGGAGTTCGAGATGATCTCGGAGGGATCGATGCGCTGGGGCTCATCGGTCGAACTGGGAACGTACGTCCTCCAGGAGCCAACACCGTTGCCGAACACCTGGTGCGCATCGCTGACAGCAACGCACCACACCCGGCGTCCCTGGTTCAGCAGTTGCAGCCAGCCGAAGGTACGGTTCTCCTGGCCCTGCTCCTTGCCTCCGTCGGTCCCGCCGCGGCTATACGTGGGGCTCAGGTTCAGAATCTCCGTGCTCCAGAATTCAGCGGCGTCGAGCAGGCTCTCGAAACCTACAAATCCGCCGTCCGGGATTCCGTCGCGGTCGCGGTCGAAGAACACGTTGCCGACGATGGGGTGATTGGCCTGCACCCAGCGGTCGCGGCCGCCGCCGAAGTAGGGCACTTTGTTGCTGGCGTTCGCTTCGGTGTCATAGCGCGAGCCCAAAGGCTGCAGACTGGGCGTCCCCCAGTTGCGCAGCGTGATGGCGTTGATTCTCGGATCGTAGTTCCACAAGGGCGCGCCGCCATTCTGTGCCAAAGGGTCGCGGACCAGGGGGAACGCGTTGAAGTGCTGGCCGCTTCCGGTCAGTTCGATTCCCTGGACCGTCCGCAGGTGTTGCGTGAGGCCCATCCGGGCGATGTGCGGCGCCCAGTCGTAGATCCGGTTGTGCTCGGTGGTGGGGACAAACTCCAGGTGTTCGGCGGCAAAGTTGATCAACCGGTCGTTGGTGCCGCAGTAGTTGTCGCCGCTGGGAGTGGAATGGGCGTGATAGTCGGTGCTGATCCAGCCCGACGTATCGACCGCGCGGTGGAGGGTCGCGCTGATGTTGACGGCCTGCCCTTTGCCGACCTCGACCGTCTGATCGGCGAGATCGTACTCGGGTCCCCGCGTGATCCGGACAAGGTACTTACCCGGCGGAACCTGCTGCCGCACTTTTCCGTCGTGGGTCTGGTATTGATGATCGCCGCCGTGGGCCCGGTAGTGGGTGCCGAGGTTCGGCGTTGGCGTCCCGTCGACGCCGATGAACTGGAGCTTGGCGGGCGAGGGCCGGCCTGCCTCGTCCTTGATCTCGACAGCCACCACGGACGCTTTAGGCACTTCCAGGTCCAGCCGCACGGCTTGTTTGGCGCGCACGGAGAGGGTCCGCTCCACCGGGTCGCGGCCGATGTCTTCAAAAGCGCTGGCGTAGTCGCCGGGCGGCAGACGAAACGAGAACGAACCTTTTGCATCCGGGTAGAGCGGCAACCGCTTGCCTCCGACAGGGAGCATCAGCGCCCCATGAATCGCTGGCCCACCATCGGCGCCGCGCACAGTACCAGAGACTTCGCCGGTCGCACCCAGCAGCGATGCGATCACTCCATACGCGGCGGCGGGAGACTCGGCCACGCCGACCGCGACCCGATAGACTTTCTCTTCGCCGGGCTTCAGTTCCGCTTCCTTGTCGAGCGGCGCGGATCCGGGCAACGCCGCGAAGGCGTAGGCCCGCTTGTCGAAGGGGTCGATGCTA